>JAIOQA010000219.1 GCA_021413675.1 Deltaproteobacteria bacterium
TCGACCTCGGCGACGATCCGGACGAGCGCGACGCGCGCATCATGCAGTTTCACGGCGGCATGTCCGATGATCAGCGCGCCCTGGTCCAGCGCGCGTTCAATGGCCCGCTCGATGAATACCCGGTGCGGATCCTGGTCGCGACCGACGCCGCGCGCGAGGGCCTGAACCTGCAGGGCTACTGCGCCGACCTGTTCCACTTCGACATCCCGTGGAACCCGGCGCGCATGGAGCAGCGCAACGGCCGCATCGATCGCGCGCTGCAGCGCGAGCCGGTGGTGCGCTGTCACTACTTCACGTACCGCCACCGGCCCGAGGACCGCGTCCTCGACACACTGGTCAAGAAGGTCGCGGCCATCCAGAAGGAGCTGGGCTCGCTCGCCGCCGTGGTCCAGGCCGACATCGATCGCGCGCTGGCCCGCGGCATCGATGACGACTCGCTCACCACCCTGGCCGGGCTCGATCCAGACACCGTGACCGTGGAGCTCGTGACTTCGGAGCTGGAGTCGCAGCGCGATCGCAGCAAGATCGAGCGCGACCTCAAGGACAACGCCAAGATCATCGAGGTCTCGCGCAAGGCGATCGACTTCTCGCCCGCGCTGCTGCGCGAGTCGCTCACGGTCGGGCTCGAGCTGGCGGTCGATCTGCAGGGCATCGATGCGCTCGCCGAGTCCGACACCACCCCGGGTACCTTCAATCTCCCCACGCTCCCCGAGTCCTGGCAGCGCACGCTCGACACGCTGCGCCCGCCGCGCGAGCGCGATGAGGATCTCTGGGACTGGCGACGTCGCGCGCCGCTGCCGGTGGTGTTCGAGACCCCGGCGCAGATGACCGAGGACGTGGGCCACCTGCACCTGTCGCATCCGGTGACCCAGCGCATCCTGTCGCGGCTGCTCGCCCAGGGCTTCTCCGAGCGCGACCTCACCCGCGTCACCGCGATCATCGCCGACGTGCAGAAGCCGGTGGCGCTGGCGCTCGCGCGGCTCTCGCTGTTCGGGCCGGGCGCCGCGCGCCTGCACGACGCGATCATCGACGTCGCCGCGATCTGGGACGAGCATCACCGCGGTCGTGATCTCCGCCCGCTCAGCGACGCGGACACGACCCCGCTGCGCGCCAAGCTCGATGCCGGCCTGCACGCCGCCTCGAAGTCGCCGCCGCCGTCGATCGAGAAGACGCTCGCGTCCGGCGCCGCCGAGGACTTCGCCGCGCTGTGGAGCGCGGTCGAGCACGAGGCCGAGGCCGAGGCCGATCGCGCGAAGAAGATGCTCGCGACCCGCGCCCGCAGCGAGGCCGACGCGATGCGCGACCTGCTCGATGCCCAGGAGCGCAGCATCACCAAGGAGCTCGACGAAGAGCGCGTGCAGCTGCCGCTGTCGATCGTCGATCCGCGCGCCCGCGCCGCCTGGCTCGCCGACACCCAGGCCATGAAAGATCGCCGCGATGCGATCGCCGCCGAGCGCATCACCGAGCCCCGGCGCATCGAGGAGATCTATGAAGTGGCGCTGGTGCGCGTGACGCCGATCGGCCTCGTCTACCTGTGGCCCGGCAAGCCCGGCAAACCCGAGCGCGACGCACGGGGGCGGTCGTGACCGTCAAGCGCAAGCGCAGCGCCGCCGCGAGCAGCCGCGCGCGCGATCCGATGGAGCGCTTCCACGACGAGTGGCTCGGCATGGTCCAGCCCATCGATGGCCTGGTCGTGTCCAAGCCCGCGCTGATCGAGGCCCAGGTCGCGCGGCCCGACGACAAGACCCTGCGCGATCGCTTCGTCGCGCAGCTCACGACCGCGGATCCGGCCGCCGCAGCGATCGCGAACCTGTCCTCGTTCTTCGCCGACATCCTCGGCCTCGGCCCCGAGCGCTGGATCGCCGGCGATCAGCTGCCCGATCGCTTCCGCCTCGCGGTGCCCGACACCGGTCAGCTGCTCGCTCCGTCGCAGGCGCTCGTGCGCGACGCGCGCGAGCCCGGCGCCGAGCCGGTCGCGCTGGTCTGGGAGTTGTCGCCGGGCCTGCCGCTCGACGCGCGCGAGACCGTCACCGGCGGCTGGGACTACCCACCATCGGCCAAGTTCGATCGCCTGCTGCGCCACGCCAATGTCGCGATTGGCCTGCTGGTCAATGGTACGCATGTTCGCCTGATGTACGCGCCGCACGGCGCCTCGACCGGCGCGGTGACCTTCCCGATCGGCGCGATGGCGACCACCACCGGCCGCCCGATCCTCGACGCGTTCGTGATGCTGCTCCACGCCACGCGCTGGTTCGGCGTGGCCACCGACAAGCAACTGCCTGCGCTGCTCGCGGCGTCGCGCGAGGCCCAGGGCCGCGTGACCAGGGCGCTCGCCGATCAGGTGCTCGAGGCGCTGCACCTCCTGCTCGCCGGCTTCGAGGGCGCTCAGGCCGGCGGCGACTCGGCGCTGGCCGCGGCCTATCGCGATCCCGCGCTCGGCGCCGATCACGTGTACGCGGGCCTGCTCACCTGCATGCTGCGCCTGGTCTTCGTGCTCTACGCCGAGGACAACGACCTCCTGCCGGTCGACGATGACCTCTACGCCGAGAACCTGTCGGCGCTGGCCCTGTACGAAGACCTCGCCGCCGATGCCGGCGCGTATCCCGATGCGATGGCGCGGCGGTTCGGCGCGTATGGCCGGCTCTTGTCCTTGTTCCGCGCGATCTACTTCGGCGTCTCGCACGGCCCGCTGCGCATGCCGCCGCGCCACGGCGAGCTGTTCTCGCCCCACGCGTATCCGTTCCTCGAGGGCAACCGCGAGATGTCGGCGCCCGGCCCCGGTGACGCCGATGGCCGTCGTCGCCTCGATGTCCCGGCGATCGACGACGAGACCGTGTACCGCGTGCTGCGCCGCCTGCTGGTCCTCGGCGACGAACGGCTCTCGTACAAGGCGCTCGACGTCGAGCAGATCGGCTCGGTCTACGAGAACCTCATGGGCTTCCATGTGGTCGAGCTCGGCGCCGAGGCGGTGTGCCTCAAGAAGTCGCGCGCGTGGATCTCCGGCGCCGAGCTCGCCGACGAGGTCCAGGGAGCCCGCGCCAAGTGGCTGCAGGACGAGGCCGGCCTGCCCAAGGCCGACGCCGATCGCATCGCCAAGGCCACCGCGGGCATCAAGAAGCCCGACGCGATCCTCGATGCGCTGATCGAGAGCGGCGCCGCGATCGCGCACAGCCGCACCGGCGCGGGACGCTTCGTCATCCAGCCCGGCCCCGAGCGCCGGCGATCCGGATCGCACTACACGCCGCGGAGCCTGACCGCGCCGATCGTCGAGAAGACCCTCGCGCCGCTGCTCGCCGCGCTGCCGCGCCGATCGGCCCAGAAGCGTGGTGCGAAGGGTGGCGCGCCCGCCGACGGCCCGTCGTCCGAAGATCTGCTGTCGCTCAAGATCTGCGACCCCGCGATGGGCTCCGGCGCGTTCCTGGTCGAGGCGGTGCGTCAGCTCGGCGATCACGTGGTCGCCGCCTGGCGCCGCGAAGGCCAGGCCGGCGCGCTCTTGCCCTCGCACGGCCCCGCGCACGATGTCGAGGACGCGGTCGCGCAGGCGCGCCGCATGGTCGCGCAGCGCTGCATCTACGGCGTCGATCGCAACCCGCAGGCCGTGACCCTCGCCAAGCTCTCGCTCTGGCTCGTCACCCTCGCCAAGAACAAGCCGTTCTCGTTCCTCGATCACGCCCTCCGCTGCGGCGATTCGCTGGTCGGCCTCGACATCGATCAGATCACCGCCTTTCACTGGGACGCCGGCAAGAAGGGCCAGCAGCTCGATCTCATCGATCGCGAGATCCGCGATGTCCTGACCGAGGCCGTCGCCGCGCGCGAGCGCATCGTCGCGCTCGCGAAGGATGATTCGCCCGAGGCGCAGCGCGAGAAGGAGCGCCTCCTCGGCGACGCCCAGGACGCGGTCGGCCGGCTGCGGCTGATCGGCGACCTCGTGCTCGGCGCGTACTTCTCGTCGACGAAAGACAAGGAGCGCGAGGCCGAGCGCGTGCGGAGGCGCGACCTGGTGGCGGCGTGGCTCGCGTCGGGGCGCGGCGAGATGGGCGAGCTGGCCGAGCTCGCCGACGAGTTCCGACGGCGGATTCCCGCGTTCCACTGGATGATCGAGTACCCGGAGGTCTTCTGGGTCGAGCGGCCGGATCCGCTGAACGCGGGCAAGCGCGGAGGGGCCGCGTGGATGGATGCGTTCGTGGGTAACCCGCCGTTCGCCGGCAAGAACAACCTGCTGTCGATGGAGGGCGGTGAGTCACTGCTCGCGTGGCTCAAGCTCGTGCACACAGGCTCGCACGGTAACGCCGACTACTCGGCGCACTTCTTCCGTCGTTGCGCTCACCTGATGGGCGACCATGGCGCGTTCGGTCTCATCGCGACCAACACGATCGCGCAGGGCGATACGCGCACGACTGGTCTGCAGGCGATCGTGGTGGATGGCGGCGTCATCTACGAGGCGATTCGAACGCTGCGGTGGCCGGGCGAAGCGGCGGTCACCGTCTCGGTCGTTCACGTCGCGCGCGGCAGCGCTGCCGCGAGGGTCCGGTACGTGCTGGATGGCGGTGCTGTGCCGTCGATCAATTCGCGATTGCGCACCGGAGGTGAGCGCCCGGATCCAGTGGCCCTGCTCGCCAATGCGGGTAAGAGCTACGTGGGGAGCTACGTCCTCGGCATGGGCTTCGTGCTCACCCCGGAGGAGCGCTCCGCGCTCGTGGCCAAGAACAAGAAGAACGGCGAGCGCATCTTTCCGTACCTCGGTGGGGAGGAGGTGAACTCCCACCCGACGCAGGACTTCGAACGCTATGTCATCAACTTCGGTGACCTGACGCTGGAAGAGGCCGGCCGCTGGCCCGACCTTCTGGCGATCGTGCGTGAGAGGGTGAAGCCAGAGCGCGATCACAATAACCGCGACGCATACAAGAAGTACTGGTGGCACTTCGGTGAGAAGCGACCTGACCTCTACGCGGACCTCGCGGTGCTCGATCGTTGCCTGGTTACCGCGCGCGTAACTAAACACCTCTGCTTCTCGCTGCAGCCCACGCAGCGCGTGCTGCACGAGAAGCTCATTGTGTTTCCGATTGCCTCGATGGCGCGTCTCGCGACGCTTCAGTCACGCCTTCACGCCGCCTGGACATGGCTCCTGTCGTCGACGATGAAGACCGACCTCAACTACTCCGCCTCCGACTGCTTCGTCACCTTTCCATTCCCCGCCGAGGAGGCGCTTGAGAAGCTCGACGACATCGGGTCACAGTTGTACGCCGCTCGCGCCCACTACATGGCCATCACCTGGCAGGGCCTGACCACGACCTACAACCAGCTCAAGGATCCCGACTACGCTGGCGACCTGTCGCCAGCCTCCGCCGAGCGCCCCGCCTCTGCCGATCGCACCGCGCCGCCCTGGGCCACGCCGCCCGGCCTCGTCGACAGCGTGCCGGCCATCGCCACCGATCCCGACCTGCGGGAGCCGGCGACCCGCGTCGCGTACATCCACCATCTCCGCCACCTCCACGAAGCGCTCGATCGCGCCGTCCTCGCCGCCTACGGCTGGTCCGACATCGCCGTCCCGCCGTACTGCCCGCCGCGCCCCGGCGATAGCCTTGGCCTGGCCGCCCTCTCGCTCTTCGAGGACACCATCATCGATCGCCTCTTCGCCCTCAACGCCCTTCGCGCCGCCGAAGAAGCCGCCGCCGCCGGCCGCCCCGCACCCACCGCCTCGATGCCCGCCGCGCCGACCAAGCCCAAGCCCGCCGCCAAGCCCCGCACCAAGCGCTCCAGGTCCTCGCCCAACCAGCCTTCTCTTCTCGACGACGATACCGATTGACCTGACGACTCGAAGAAGGAGCCCTCGTGCCGATGCTCGCCGCACTCAAGCCGACTTCACGCGCTCGCTTGATGGATCTGGCGGCGCAGGCCGGCCTCGACGTGAGCGACTGGGGCAACTACAAGGGCGGTCCGGAAGACGCCGCACGCAACCCGAGCTACTGCTACGAGTGGGTGCTGCGCGACGGCGATCGCATTCTCTTGAACCTCTGGCACGAGAACCTGAAGGAACAGGACGGTGTGATTTCTACGCACCTCAATGCGCGTACACGGATCCAGCAGGAGACCGGCATCCGAGCTGCACGCGCCGAGCGGCTCGGGAAAGCGGTCCAGGCGGCTTACGAGGGCGCGTTGCCCGTGCGGGTGGTGCTGCTGGATGGGAACACCAGGCCGGGTGCCGGGAAGGCAGTGAAGGTCCGCGCCCGCCAGCTGGACCCAGAGCCCTGGGCTGTTACGGACTTCGAAGCCGCGACCGGGAAGTACACGCTGACCAGGTCGGCTGCACCCGGGCTGCGCTCGTTCGTGGATCAGTTCACAGGCGCGGACGCAGCCCGCGCGGAGTACCGCGATTCCCAGGGGCACGTCTTCGCGCGCCAACCCAAGGTTCGCGCAGCCGCACTTGCTCGCGCAGCGGGCACGTGTGAGTGGTGTCGCGCGCCGGGCTTCCGGACCGCGGACGGCCGCGTCTATCTGGAGACCCACCACATCGTGCCGCTCTCCGAAGCGGGCCTCGACGTCGTGACCAACGTTGCGGCCTTGTGCGCAAACCACCACCGCGAGGCGCACCACGGCGCGGGTCGAGTGGCCATGCGCGAGAAGTTGCTAGCGATCGCCAGAACGTAGACGCATCGGCAGCGTGACCGGATTCGACGCTCCTTGGTGCAGTCCCTATCGCGAGCGAACGGGTGGGATGAGTCCGCCGCCACGCACCATGAGGTGTTGCTGCACCCCGAGAAGGCGCCCGATGTCGGCGTCCGCGAGCGCCTCGTGCGGTTGCAGCAGCTCGAGGTCACCGTCGCGTATCCGTTCGTGCTGCCGGTCTACGGCGAGTTCGCGCGCGGCGAGATCACCTCGGGGCAGATCGCCGGTGTGCTCGATGTGGTCGAGACCTTCGTCGTGCGGCGGTTCGTGTGCGCCGTGCCGACCAACGGCCTCAACAAGGTGTTCCCGCCGCTCTACCAGCAGGTCAAGAAGCAGCCCGAGCTGGTCGAGGGCATCAAGACCATCCTGGCCGAGCGCAACTGCCCGCGCGACGACGCGTTCCGCGATCGCCTCGACAGCGCGCAGCTCTACGGCCCCGGCGATCGCGGCAAGAAGACGCTGCTCATCCTCAGCCGGCTCGAGGCCGGCCTCGGTCACAAGGAGCAGGTCGCGGCCAGCGCGCTCTCGATCGAGCACGTCATGCCGCAGACCCCGACCGACTGGTGGAAGGCCCACCTCGGCGACGACTGGGAGGAGACCCACGATCAGCTCCTCCACACCCTCGGCAATCTGACGCTCACCAAGTACAACTCTGAGCTATCGAATCGCCCGTATCCCGAGAAGCGCGCGATGCTCGCGAGTAGTCACTTCGAGCTCAATCGCTACTTCGCCGAGGTCGAGCACTGGAACGAGGGCGAGATCCAGCGCCGCGCCGATGCGCTCACCGATCTCGCGCTGACCGTGTGGCCGTACTTCGGGCCCGCCCGCGTCGAGCCGGTGTCCGAGGCCGGAGCGCCCCGCGGCGCCAGCGACGATGTCACCAGCACGCTGCCGATGGCCGTCGTGTTCCGCGGCCAGCGCCTCCCGGTGCGATCCTGGCGCGAGGTCCTGGTCGTGACGATGGAACAGATCATCGCCGTCGCGCCCGACGAGTTCGCCGCGCTCGCCAAGCAACTCGGCCGCGGGCTCAGCCGCGACCCCACCTCGTTCGGGCGCACGAAGCGCGTCATCCCACTCTCGAACGGCGCCTACCTCGGAACCAACCAGTCCGCCTCCTCGATCTACCGCACCTGCCTCCAGGCCCTGCAGGCCGTGGGCATTGGCCCCGACGAGTGGCAGGTCGAGCGCGTCTCGCTCGCCGCTGGCGCCGAGGACGCCGATGACGAGCCCTCCGAGACCCGCCAGCTCCAGCTGGACTTCTGGGTCCAAGTCCGCGCAGCCCTCGACACCACCGCCGCCTTCACCTCCCTCCAGGCGCCGCGCCCGCGCTAATGGTTCGACATCGCGATCGGCCGCTCGGGCTACTGGATCTCGCTCAACGCCAACGTCGCCCACGGCAAGCTGGTCGTGAAGATGATGATGAACGAGGACGAGGCCGCCGCGCTGCCGCGGTTCCTCGACGACCGCGCCGCGATCGAAAAGACCATCGGCGCGGCGCTCGAGTGGAACCCGTACCCCGACAAGAAGTTCAAGGCCATCCGCCTCACGCGCCCCACCGACCTCGCCGATCGCGCGACCTGGCCCGACGGCATCGCCTGGCTCACCAAGACCGCCGTCGCGTTCAAGCAGGCGTTCGCGCCGCGGGTGGCAGCGCTGGAGAGCTGAGAGGCGGCGGCGATCAGCGCTCGCCCGGTGCAACTGGTTGGAATCGTGAGCTGGGCGAGCTGGGCTCGTCGAGCCGTGAGCGTTTGACGGGCGGTGGACGCAACTTCGCCCGCGCGTCGCCGAGAACGCGGGCCAACGGCTCGGCGGAGGACGCGATGCGGAACGAACAGCCCGACAGACACAGGGAAGACCAAAGGCGCGACCTCGACCTCGGCGGTCGTGCGTGCGTCAACCGAGCGGATCGCCCAGTCGACCGCCCTCACGCTGGTGGCCGCAGTGCAAGCTCTCGTGCGTGGCGCCCTCGCGATGCCAGATGTCGCATACAGTGCCGGCAAGGTATGGCGTCGAATCGAGCGGTGCGGGTGTTGATGTTTGCGGTCACGTGCGGGTGGTTGTTGGGGTGCAACGTGTTGCCAAAGGCGCTTGGTTCGCCGGCGCGCATCGACTCCCGCAGCGCCGCGGAGTCCGCGCCGGGTGACGTGACCTCGGGGATCCAGACCACCGCGATGCTGGATCTCGACCCGCCCGGGTTCAGAGTCACGTGGATCCAGTGGGATAGCGGGTTCCGCAACACCGACCTGCGGATCAGCGACCGCATCATCGCCGTGAACGGCGATCGCTACAGCAAACCACCGAAGCTGGAGGACGTGCAGCGCCTGCTTCCGAAGGCAATCGGCGGGTACGCCGAGAATCAATACTGGAGCGAGAAGGGGATCGGTGATGGCGGGGACGTGACGCTGACGGTGGTCCGACGCGCCGCGAGCGGCGTCGGCCAGGACACGATAACGGTCCGCGGAAAGGTGCGCGGCTCGCGGATCTATCAGGACGGGACGCGTCGCGTGATCGGACCAGGTGGACCACAGGACCTCGCCAACGACGGGTTCGAAACCGCGTGGGCGGGCTGGTACGAGGCTCAGACGACCCAGTGGGAGAAGGTGCTGGATCGCGGCTGGACCGAGCAACAGGTCGACAACCGGATGGCGCTGCCCGGGCACCTCGCGGAGAAGCCGCGCGTCGACTTCCTGGCGAGTCACTATCCCGGTCCGTTTGCGGACAGCGTCAAGGCCGACTGGGAGGCCGTGCGCGTCTCGCTCCTCGGGCGGCAGTATCAGATCGCCGAGCGGGACCTCGAGTATCGCCGCCTCGGGGAGCAGCGCGCTGCGGAGATCGCGGACGCCGGGACCCGCGCTCGCACGGCGCTTCTCGCCGAGATCCAGCGCGAGACCATTCCCGCGTTTCCGACGATCGATCCGATCCAGGGAGATCGGCGCCAGGTCGCCGGGAAAGTAGTCGTGGTTCCGACGATCCGTTCGGATGGCTGGACCGCAGAGGCTGCGCACGGCTGGCTCACCGCGGGCGGGCGGGGCTGGTACTTCGTCGATACGCAAGCCGCCGAGACGATGCGAATGTTCGAGGCGCAGTACCGCTTCCAGAAGCTCGTCCGGCCACAACTCGCAGAGACGTACGCCATCGTCGGCCGCATCAAGGCCGAGCCGCGGATGCTGGTCATCGGCGGGACCGCCGTGACCGGCCTCGAGGTGGTTCCGATCGGCGCGACGATCGGGGACGCTGTGTTCGTCGATCTCCGGACCGTGAAGGCTGGAGTGTCGCCGTTCGCGGGCGAGGAGGCGCTGATCGCTCCCAAGCAGCCTGCGTTGCGCGACAGTTCGACACCGCGGCAGGTCGTGGAGGCCGCCATCGCTGCGCTCAAGGGCGGGGAGCAGGCAACCTGGAAGAGCCTGTACGCGACGTGGTTCGCCGAGGACTGGAAGAGCGAGGGCGTGCTGTTTCACCCCTTCTACCCGAGGCAGTTCGACGCCGAGTGGATTCGCGCGCGGCGCGTGATCTTGGATACGGTCTACGACGCTCAGGTCGTCTATGTGAGTGGCGCGAGGCACATCCTCACCGGTCGGGAGTTTCCGAAAGCGCCGGTGATCGACGAGGTGACTGTCGAGGTCGAGCACGTCGGCCGGTTCGAAGGCGAGTATCGGGCGTTCACGAACGTGAACGTGCATCGTGTGTGGAAACTGCAGCAGCAAGACGGTGGTCCGTGGCGGATCACGTCGGGCGAGGGGGTCTGACCGATGCGCACCAGGACTAGCCGTTTCGGAGTTCTCATCGTCGCACTGGCGCTGCTGCTGTGCGGCGCAGCTCGCGCGTTCGCGGGCTACGACGCTCGGGGAGCGGAGCTCCGCGACATCCTCGCGAAGAAGGAGCTCGATCAGGCGACCAAGGAGCGCGAGGTGTTGACGCGCGCGCTGGACGAGTACCTCCGCACCCGGGAGCAGTGCCTCCAGGATCTCGTGAAGATCGTCGAGGAGCCGAGCCCTGGTCGGACCGAGCAGGAGCGGGTCTGGGACGAGCGGCTCGCGGCCTGTCGTCAGGAGGCGTCCAAGATCGGCGATGCGATCAAGGGGATCCCCGGCGTCCCGACCATCGGGGCGTTCAACTTCATCAACGTCACGCAGGTCGAGGAGGAGAAGTTCTTCGCCACGCTCGATCGCGTTCAGGTCGGCGAGCGGAGGGATCGCCTGGTCGCAAATCAGAAGAACTTGCTCGAGATGACGCAGGCGCTCGATGAGAAGTGGCGGTCGCTGGTCGAGCAAGACAAGGTGCTCGACGAGCGCGAGAAGCAGGTCGTGGACGACCTCGGCGCGATCATCGATCGCGCGTTTGACGCTGCCGACCGCGAGCGGCGCACGCTCAAGGAGAAGGTCGTCAACGGTGGGCAGCAAATCTCAGCGGTGGTGAAACGTTGGGGGAAGCCCATCGCCTATCTGCTCGGAGCGCTGACTGGCGCAGACCTGCATGCGCTGGAAGAGGGGATCAAGGTGTTCAAGGAGGCAGATCCCGCGATTAGCGCTTACTCGAAGATCTACGCAAAGACCAATGCCGACTACATCGGCCGCGCCGCTGACTACGCAGCCCTGCTGCAGAGCGAGCGCGGTGGAATCTTCGTCCTGTACGGCGGGTTCTATCGCGATACCAAGCAATTCCTCGAGAAGAACGGGTTCGATATCGCGAAGGTCGACTACCAGCTGGGGAGCGAGGCCATGTCGGCGTGGGCTTCTGGGGCAGCGACGGCGGGGCAGCGTGCCGATGCGGACGCGTTCGGTCGGGACGTGCTCGCGAGGCTGAGCGCCCACCTCGCCGAGACGGAGAAGAAGTTCAACGAGTTCGTTGCACGCCACAAGGGCAAGTTCTTCGGGCCTATCGCGCCCGAGATCACCGAAGCGCTCGCGGAGACGCGCGTCTGGGAGGACTGGGCCCGGATGATCGAGGGCAAGAACCTCGATGCCAAGCTGCGCCAGTGGCGCAACGAGGCCAATGATAACAATGTCTTCTTCACCGTTAGTATCGACGGTCTCACCGATGCGGATCGCGGGGAGCTGCGGCGCGAGATTCAGCCTCGCATCGACGAGCTCGTGCAGAGCCTCGACGACGCAGCGACCATCCCGCAGCGATTCCGGAAGGACTTCGATCGCAGCCGGCTCGGGGATGAGCTCAAGTAGCGATGCCAGCTGACGACGACACCGCAGACGCGCTCGAGTCGCTCCGAAGGCTGAGCGCGGAGCACAGCGCCAGGCGTGACGACGGCCATGTGCTCGACCCGGCGGCACAGTCGTCCCTGGCGCTAGCGATCGTGGAGGCGCGACGGTCGTGGAACCTGGAGGACGAGCGCGCGCTGGGCCTGCCGGGGACGGCGGATGCGAGCGACTGGGGGGGCACGGTCGCGCGCTGCCTCGATAGGATGGATGCCGCACTCGTGGTGGATGCGTGGCTGCGGCAGGTCGAGCGCGGCGAGCCTCTTAGCCACCGGCTGGCGCGCGACGCGGTCAGCCGAGCGCTCGCGCGCCTCGTCGAGGTGGCGCCCTTCGCTTTGCGACTCGAGGTCGTGCTGCGCGGCGGGGATGCTGCGGCGCGCGGGGTGATCGTCGTGGCCATGCGGTTGCGCGACACGCCCGTGCCGGTCGAATGGATCCAGGTGCTGCTACGGATCCTCGTGGACCCCGCGGTGTTCCGCGACGTCGCCGAGGATGTCGTCGGGATCGCCGGGTTCATCGCGCGACGCGACCCGCGCGTAGCTTCGTTGATCGCGACGCGCGCACGCTTCGATCGTGCGCGCCGCGCGGACCAGGCCTGGGACACCCCGCGCGACGCGCAGACGGTCGTGTCGAGCGAGGCGATCGCGGAGGCGGTGCGCGCGTCGGGATGCGCGGCTCTCGCGCCGACGGCGATGCTGGAGCTCGAGCGACCGATGCGCCCGGCCGCGCACTGGGCGAGGGCGCTGGTGGCGGTCGCGGGTGACGATGGCGCCCGCTACCTCGATCGCATGCGGGGGCGTCGCGGCTGGAGCACGCTGCACGGCGCGGCGCCGGCGGTGCCCTACGGGCCGCTGGAGGGGCTCACCGACCGGCTCGCGGACGTCCGCGGCGCGGCGCTCGAGGCGCTGGCCGGTGCGCCGCGCGACGAGCATCTGCAGGCGCTCCTGCTGGCCGCCGAGCTCGACCGGTTCATCGCGAGGCAGATCGACCGAGAGGCGTGGTCGCTGCCGATCAGCAGCCGCTGGTTGCCGTCGTTTCGCGCGTGTGCCGATGCGAACCGGCCCATCGACCGCGTGCTGGCACGCCCGGATTCGCGGGGCGACCTGTTCGTCGAGCAGCTCCAGGTGATGCGCGTCGAGCAACTGTTCGAGCAGTTGCTGAGCAGCGACGCGGCCCGGTCGGTGTTCGCGGTGTCGCAGATCCTGACGCCAGCGTTGAGCGAGCTCGCGGCGATCGGTGTCGAGGAATTCGCCCGTCGCCTGGCCCCGCCGGCGCCACTTTCGGTGGAGGAGAGGGCGGCGCTGGAGGCGCAAGAAGCCGAGGTCGCCGCTGGCGCCGAGGTGTTCTCCGCCGCTCGCTGACGCAGCCAGCACCTTCGTGGCGTGACGACTGCAGCGATCGCTCGCCGCAACCAGTGAGAATCATGCGGTGAAGCGTCGCGTCTCGCGCGCGGTCAGCGATCGGATCTTTCAGAGGCGACCGACGAAACCCTGCGCCGCAGCGGCCGACAAGCTCGCCGATGGCGTACGCGCGGCGCGGGAGATTCGATCACGACGAGGAGCTCGACGAGGCTGTCGTGGATCGTCCGCGCATCGCGCCGGGGCGGGTGACCGTGACGTCCACATTGCCGGTGCAGCGGCGCGCCGTGGCGGCGGCGCCTGTATCGCCGGTGTGGATCCCACCAGCGGCGATCGTCGGCGCGCATGACGCCGGCGTCGACCCGTTCGCGATCCACTTGCTCGATGAAAGCGCACTCGACCCGCGAGCCGTGCAGGCACGCGCAGCGGGGCCGCGCGCGATGGATGGTGCCGCGGTCCAGCAGGTCGCCGCAGCGGGCGTCGCCGGTGCCGGGGCGCCGATTCCGCACGCCGCCGTGATCGCCGCGTCGTTCGGTGCGTACGCGCCGGTCGTTCATGGCATCGAGGCGCAGGTCGGCGGCACAGCGGGCGCGGCAGCGGCGCAGATCGGCGCCGAGGCGTACGCGACCGGCAACCGCGTCGCGTTCCAGTCGGCGCCGAGCCTGTTCACGTCCGCACACGAGGCGGCGCACGTGGTGCAGCAGCGCGCGGGCGTGCACCTGCTGGGCGGCGTGGGCGAGGTCGGCGATGTCTACGAGCGCAACGCCGACGCCGTCGCGGAGCGCGTGGTGCGCGGCGAGTCGGCGGAGGACCTGCTGGCTAGTGGCGCGGGCGGCGCGATGGCGGTGCAACGGTCGCCAGCGGCGACGGGCGCGGCGCCTGGCGCGTCGCCGGAGAAGAAGGTCGCGCCGGAGAAGTCCGCCGATCCCGCGAAGGGCAAGGGCGAGGCGGGACACGCAGCCGCGGCGGGAGCGAGCGCGAAGTCGGCCGGCCCCGCAGGGCATGCCGGTGGTCGCCCGCCTGCGCCGCCCAGGCCCGGTGGTGCGAAGCCGGCTGGCACGAAGAAGCCGCCGCCGGTGAGCAAGGCGCCGCGCCCCACACCGCGGGCGGCGGTCGCGATCGCGTCGCCGACAGCGATCGATTCGGTGGCCGCGCTCGCGCCGGCGGTGGACGCGCGCGGGAAGTCCGCGAAGACGGCGTTCGCCGAGACACGCGCACACGTACAGCAGACGGCGGCGACGCAGGCTGCAATGGCGCGCGAGGAGGCCGCGCAGGCTGCGGCGTCCTTCGATGCGCACGGCGCTGCGCTTCACGAGGCGGCGCGGCACGGTGCGTGGGAGCAGAGCACCCGCATCCTCGAGGGTTCGCAGGCAGCCGGAGAGGCCGTGCGCGCGAGTGCGATCAGCACGCAGACGGCGCTGATCGCGGCGAGCAGCGCGACGACGGCGTACGCGACCGACCTCGATGCCGAGGAGCGCGCGGCGGTTCGCTCGGCGGTCGCAGGGCAGCGCGCGAAGGTGATCGAATGGCTCGCTCATGCGGCCGAGGAGAGCGCCAACCAGATCGCGTTCCAGGGCTTCGAGGCCAACGTCGCGCTCTATCAGGCTGCGGACACGCTCTGGACCCAGATCGAGCCCGCGCTGCAGCGCGCCTCGTTGGCGGTGCGCGACGGCGGTGAGCAGCTCGCCACCCTGATCCAGGACCAGGCGACGTCGGCGCTGGCGGCCGTCGACGCGCTCGACGGTCAGGTCTCGGCGGTGTTCGATCGCGCGCAGGGCGGTGCCGCGGCAGCGGCGTCATGCCAGCCAGGACGCGATGCGCCGTCCGGCGCCGATCGCGCTCGGTACGCGCGTGGGCTCGCGGTTCTCGACGAGTTGGTGGCCGCGGTGAGGTCGGGGCTCGGCGACGCGGCCGGCGGCTTCGAGCGGGATGGGGAGGCGAGCATCGCGCAGGTCCGCGCCGCGTATGCGCTCACCGAGGCCGAGTTCAGCGTGCAGATCGGCGCGCAGACCGCGGCCATGATCGCGAGCTGGCACGGCGTGACCGACGCGCTCCTCGCCCGCGCTGCGGGCTTCAGTCACGGCGCCATCGCGGGTCACGCCGCGCTGTTCGGCGCCGCCGTGCGCGGGTTCCGTGAGGCCGCGGACAAGGCCGTCGAGCTGAGCCGGCGCTCGGCGCTTGGCGACGTCCTCGCCACCCTGGACGACATGGGGACGGGGCTCGTGTACTTCACGGGACTGCTGCTGGCAGGAGCGGCGCTGGTCCTGCTCGAGTTCCCCGCGATGGCGATCGGCGCGGTCTTCGTGCTGGCCGTCTCGCTCGCAGGCCTGACCATGCTGGTGACGGGCCTGATCCAGTCTGCGCTTGCGCGTGGTGAGCAGGCGGCGCAGGCGAACGAAGGGAAGCCCTGGTACCGCCAGATCCTCGGGCAGATCCAGGCGACCACGGTCGCGGTCGGCGACACGTTCGGCGCGTCGCCGCTGGTCGAGGCCGGTTTCGGCCGCGACATGGTGACCGGGGAGGAGCTCGACCGACACGAGCGGGTGAAGCGGGCAACCGTGGGCGTGGCCGGTCTCGTCACGGGGCGGGTGATCGAGGAGGGCGTGTCGCGATTGCCCCAGCCGACGCTCCACGGGTCAGGGGCGGCGCGGGCGAACGACCCGTTGCCGGAGACATCGACGCCACCACACGTCGAACCGGAGGTGCTCGCGTGGGAGCAGTCCGCCGAGGGTGCGCGGATCCTCGGCGCGACGGCCCGCGGGGCCGTTCGCGGTCGCCTCGGCGCTCTGACGATGCAGCAGCGAGCGCTCCTCGCGGCGGCTGACGCGGCCTTGAGGGCGCGCGACATGCAGGCGGCGATCAAGCGATTCGACGAGCTCATCGCGGCGGGCGCCTCGAAGGATCTCGTCGCGCAGCTGGAGCGAGATCTCGCGCACGACGCCGGGGTGACGGCCACCGAGGCCTATCGCAACCCGCAGGCATCTCTGCCTAACGGGAAGAAGGTTCCGCCATCGGCGTGGGGCGGAACCAAGTATCACGGGACCCAAGTGCCTCCGGATGTGGCGTTCGAGAAGGGTTTGCCAGCCCGTGGCGAGGACACGCGACTGCTGGAACATGTCGAGCAGCGGGGCGACTCGGCGTTTCTCGGGACGACCGACTACGTGTTGTCACCGGACGGCGAACGGGGCGCCGGGCGGTGGGCGGAGGGCGGGGGATGGGTCTATCAGATCGACGGCATGCCGAGCTGGGACGTGAACGCGACGCTCGAAGGGCGTGTGCCGCAGCCCGATGGTAGCTTCACCGGGAATCCGATGCCGGCCGAGCACGAGCACGCCATGCTCGGGGGGATTCCTCGCGAGCGCATCGTCGCCGCGATTCCGATCTCTGAAGTGGACGGCAAGCTAGTGAAAGGCAAGCCAGTTCCGAACCCGAACTACGCCAGAGCGAGCCACTGACCCATGACGACCGACCTTGCCTCGAGAGTCCGCGCGGCCCGCGCGATGCGCTATTCCGACCGCGAACGCGCGGCGAGCGAGTTGCACGCGGTCGCGAATGTGGCCATCGATGCGAGTTGGGGCGCGTCGATGGCCGAGCTTGCGGCACACGCCTATGAGGCAGGCGACTTGGTCCAGGCCGAGTCGCATGCTCGTTCCGTGCTCGGCGCTGCGGCGGAGCGAGCGGACGAAACGAGCAGGGCGCGAGCCGGATTGATCCTGGTCGAGATCCAACACGCGTGTGGGCGCCCCATCGAAGTGGACCTGGTTCGCCGCTGCGCCGATGCGCTGGAGCGAGCGGGCGAATACACGGAGGCCGCGCATGGCGCGTCGACGCTGGCGGGGCGCGCATTCTACACGGGTGATCGCACGACCGCGCGATCGGAGTGGGAGCGTGCCGTCGACTTGTTCGAGCGCGGCGGGTCCAGCGATGGGGGCGCCGGCGTGCTTGCGCGGCTCGCGCAGCTCGCCATCGAGGAAGGTCGGGTCGAGGATGCGAAGGAGTGCCTCGATCGCGGGATTGGTTGGCTCCGCAATCGCAAGCACGCGAGTCGACTCGCTCACCGCACCGAGCGACGCATGACCGCCCTGCGGGCCAGCTTGTCGGGTTCGCCGATGGTCACGTCGGCGCTACTGGAGTTTCCGACGGCGGCGCCTACCCGACGTGAGGAGCTTGCACGGTCGCTCGCGGCCGCGGGCGATGTGGGCAATGACGTGCTCGCGCACCTGGCGGGTGACGCTCACCTGGGCATTCCGGCGACGGCGACGGCGCTGCGCCACACGCGGCCAGACACCGCTGGCTTCGAGCAGGTGCTGACGCGCCACGTGCGGTCGGCGGTGGCGGAGCTTCGCATCGCAGCCATCGAGAAGATCGGCGAAGGACGGCTGCGGGGTCTCGCCGCCGAGGTGCGCGCTCGACTGGGTGACCCAGGCGTGTTCGACGATGGCACGCGCGCGACCACAGTGGGCGAGGCGGCGGAGCGCGTGCTGGCCGCGCTGGACGACGCCATCCTGGCGTGAGAGACCACCAGGAAGTCGGAATCGTGTTCGGGCTCGCGTATTCTCGGAGAGGTGAGCATGACGTCGTCAGGGGCACGGTCGCATCTCGTGCGGGCGCTGGAGGCGGAGCTCATCGGGCCGTACACCGAGGTCGAGGAGCTGGATCGCGCGCCGTCGCGCACGTACCTGACCGGCTTCCTGGTGCCGCGCGAGGATCGCAACGCGGATCCGTTGAACGACCAGGACGACGACACGGAGACCGAGGAGGCGGAGGCGGACGGCGACGAGGAGGTCGGGGGCGGGGAGGGCGAGCGGCCGGCGGGTGAAGCCTCGCGGCGACCGCAGGTGATGCCGGCGTCGCTGGGCATGTCAGTACTGATCCCTCCGGGCCCGGCGACAGACACGGTGACGGTGATCCTCCGGTGCGCGGACTACGAGCCGTTTCACCCGGAGGGCGTGAAGAAGACGAAGCGGCCGCTCTGGCGCCGGAAGCCGCACCCGGAGTACGCCGTGACGCTGGCGCTCGATGCGGCGACGCTGAGCGTGGGCGTGCGCATCCCCGAACTGGGCGGGGTGCAGATCGCGGGCAAGCTCGGTGAGTCGTCGACGCCGCGGCCGGGGACGCGCGCGCTGAGCGTGTTCGTGGTGAACCGGCGCACGGCGGGCGAGCGCGGGCGACGCGATCAGCAGATGCTGTTCCAGGTCTCGCTCGAGGTGCGGTTCGCGGGCGGTTTTCTCGCGCGGCCGGCGCTGCGCCGCGGCGGCGAGCTCGATGACAAGATCGCGTCGCTGCAGTACCGGCACATCTGCGAGTACGCGGTCGGGCACGGCGTGGCGGTCGAGATCGGTCCGCTGGACGGCGGCGCGGTTCGCTCGGTCAAGACGACGTGGCTGCCGCGCACCGAAGTCCGGCGCGTGGCGACGAGCGACAAGCTGGGCGATTGGCTGACCGTCGAGCAGCGCATGCTCGAGCTGGCGGAGCTGAGCAGTGGCGAGGCGGTGCGCGCCGCGCTCGGCGACCTGCCGGAGGCGTACGGGAGGTGGATCGAGGCGCAGCGGAAGGTGACGGTCGATGCCGCCGATCGCGAGACGCTGGCGGCGCTGGTCAAAGGCGCGAGCGACGCGAAGGTCAGGATCGCGGCGGGCATCGAGCTACTGGCCACGAGCGACGAGGCGCGCGCGGCATTCGCGCTGGCGAACCGCGCGATGGCGGAGCAGGCGAAGCGCCGCCTGGGGCTCGCCGATCCGCAGTGGCGGTTGTTCCAGCTGGCGTTCGTGCTCCTGTGCCTGCCGTCGGTGACCGACGATCGGCACGACGAGCGCGACTGGGTCGAGCTGATCTTCTTCCCGACCGGTGGCGGCAAGACCGAAGCGTATCTCGGGGTGATCGCGTACACGCTGCTCTTGCGGCGGATGCGCGGGCAGGGCCGGCCGGATCGCGGGCGCGGGGTCGCGGTGATCCTGCGCTACACGCTGCGGCTGTTGACGCTCGATCAGTTCGAGCGCGCGACCACGCTGGTGTGCGCGCTGGAGCTCTTGCGGCGCGCGCAGCCGTCGGTGCTCGGCGCCGAGCGGTTCGCGGTCGGGCTGTGGGTCGGCGCGAGCGCGACCTCGAACACGATGATGCAGGTCAAGAACGACCTGGGCGAGTACCGCAAGGGTACGGGCGCATCGCCGTGCCCGATCGCGAAGTGCCCGTGGTGCAGGAAGGACTTCACTGCGACCAGCCTGACCCTCGACAACCCGAAGAAGCCGACGGCGGTGATCGTGGGTTGCGAGAATGACGCCTGCGAGTTCTCGCCGGCGCACGATCGCGATGGGCTGCCGGTGGTGTTCGTCGACGAGCAGGTCTATCGCGAGCTGCCGGCGTTCCTGATCGGCACGGTCGACAAGTTCGCGATGGTGCCGTGGCGCGCGGAGACCGGGATGCTGTTCGGGCGCGTGGCCGCGATGGCGGGGCGCGCGATGGTCGAGCCCGGCGAGAGCATCCCGAAGGGCGCGACGAAGCTGCCGCAGGGGCTGCGTCCGCCGGAGCTGATCGTGCAGGACGAGCTGCACCTGATCTCGGGGCCGCTGGGCACGATGGTCGGGCTGTACGAGACCGCGATCGAGGAGCTGTGCGCGCGCACCGAGGGCGGCAAGCGCATCATCCCGAAGGTGATCGCGTCGACCGCGACGGTGCGGCGGGCGCCGCAGCAGGTGCAGGCGCTGATGGGCCGGCCGACGGTGAAGATGTTCCCGCCGCAGGGGCCGGAGCCGGGCGAGACGTTCTTCGCCGAGGTC
Organism: Deltaproteobacteria bacterium; assembly: GCA_021413675.1. Taxonomy (GTDB): domain Bacteria; phylum Myxococcota_A; class Polyangia; order Haliangiales; family Haliangiaceae; genus JAIOQA01. The sequence goes on from JAIOQA010000219.1 coordinate 20,011, forward strand.
GACCATACCGGGGATGGGCGGTTGTATCTGGGTGTGGCGGCGCCGGGCCGGGCGTTTCGCGCGGTGCAGGCGCGCGTCTATCAGACGCTGCTCGCGGCGGCGCAGTTCGCGGCGCGCGAGGACGCGGTGGCTGCGGATCCGTACATGACCCTGGTCGGCTACTTCAACGCACTGCGCGAGCTGGGCGCGATGCGGCGAGTCGTGGAGGACGAGGTCCCGCAGCGCACGCAGCAGAGCGAGAAGCGCCGGCCGCTGGGCATGACCGCGCACCCGCACCTGGCGGCGCGCAACGTGAGCCAGGTCGTGGAGCTGACCAGTCGCGAGTCGACCGCGAAGATCAAGGACACGACCAAGCGCATCGACCGGCCGTTCGTCGACGAGAAGGTCGATGTCGTGCTGGCCTCGAACATGATCTCGGTCGGCATCGACATCACGCGGCTCGGGCTCATGGTCGTGGCCGGGCAGCCGACGACCGCCGCCGAGTACATCCAGTCGACCAGCCGCGTCGGGCGCGATCACCGCCGGCCCGGCCTGGTGGTCACCTGCTACAACGTGCGGCGCGTGCGCGACCGCTCGTTCTTCGAGAGGTTCGCGGCCTTTCACCAGAGCTTCTACGGCTGGGTCGAGGCCACTAGCGTCACGCCCTTCTCGAAGCCGGCGCTCGATCGCGCGCTGGCGGGCGTGCTGATGGCGATGGTCCGTCACGGCCACGCGGCGCTGGCGCCGGCACGCGGCGCGATGGAAGTGCCGAAGCACGGCGAGGTCGTGGAGCGCGCGATCGCGGCGCTGGTCGCGCGCGCGGCGATGCAGCACGACGCCGACGCCGAGGGCCTCGCGGACTACGTGCGCGCGCGGGCGCGCGATCTCGCCGATGCCTGGAACAGCAAGGTCGCCGAGGAGCGCGGCAAGAACATCGAGCGCGGCTACTCGCCGTTCGACCTCGACAAGAAGGGCCTGGCGACCTCGATGATGCTGCCGCCGGGGGAGACGCCGATCGACGAGGTCCACCGGAAGTTCGCGGCGCCGACCTCGATGCGCGACACCGAGCCGACCGTGCACCTCTGGCTGCGCTACGGACTGGGAAGGAAGGCGGTATGAAGCGACGCCGCTGGAAGAAGGCCAAGGAGGCGACGCCGGTCGGCGAGGCGCGGCGCAGCCAGTTGCTGACCACGTACGGCGCGGGCTCGATGATCGATCTGGTCGACCGGTCGATCCTGGTCGCGGGGCTCGACTTCTGGAACTACGCTGGCGACCGGCCGATCATCATCGAGCCCCGGTTGTCGGCGCGGCTGGTGATGCAGTTCCGCAAGGCCGGGCGCTCGCTGCACCCGACCAACACGTTCTCACCACCGCCCGAGTGCGACGAGCGCGAGCCGTCGGAGCGCGCCGGCCTGCAGGTCGTGGAGTTCCCGCGCTGGATGGTGTGCCAGGCCTGCCGGCAGCTGGTGCAGGCGAGCGCTAGCCTGAAGATCGTCGACGGTCGCTACCACCACGCGTGCGCGCCGAAGCAGGACGTGCTGGTGCCGGTGCGCTTCGTGGTCATGTGCGGCAACGGTCACCTCGAGGAGTTCCCGTGGTCGGCGTTCGTGCATGAAGGCTCGGAGTGCACGAGCGTCGCGCTGACCATGACCGAGGACGCGGGCGCCGAGCTGTTCGACGTGCGCGTGCGGTGCCTCGCGTGCGACGCGAACCGGACGATGGATCAGGCGGAGGTGTTCGTGAAGGGCTCGCCGTGCCGCGGGTCGCGGCCGTGGCTCGGGCGCGCGAGCGATGTGGCCGAGGCGTGCGACGCGCAGCTGACGATGAAGGTGCGCACGTCGAGCAGCACGTACTTCGGGGTCGCGGCCAGCGCGCTGTCGATACCGAACGCAGCGGAGCGGCTCGAGTCGCTGGTGAAGAAGCACCTGCCGATGCTCAACGACGTGACGCACGAGGACCTGGCGGGCTTCATCAGGATGGCGCGACCGGTGCGCGAGGACCTCGGCGGCTTCCCGATCGATCAGGTCTGGTCCGTGCTCGACGCGGTCCGCCGCGGCGAGTCGCCGCCATCGCAGCCGCTGCGCGAGACCGAGTACGCGTTCGTGCAGGGGCTGCCGGTCGAGCGCCCCGGCGACGCGCCCGACGACGACGAGAAGGCCGCGCAGTTCTTCGGGCGGCGGCTCGGCCCGAAGTACCCGCTGCCGCGCGGCGTCGATCGAGTCGTGCTCGTGCAGCAGCTCCGCGAGGTCTACGCGCAGGTCGGGTTCTCGCGGCTGGCGCCGATCGACGCGGAGATGGACGGCGATGTGAAGGTCGACATCGCGCACCTCGGCCACATGACCGACTGGCTGCCGGCGATCGAGAACCGCGGCGAGGGCCTGTGGATCCAGCTCGACGAGGCCCGGCTCGTCGAGTGGGAGCAGGAGGAGGTCGTGCGGCGGCGCGCGGAGGCGCTGCGCGCGGGCTGGAATCGCGAGTTCAGCGGGCGCGGCGGACCGGCGTTCTTCGGCGCGCGCTACTACCTGCTGCACTCGCTGTCGCACCTGCTGATCCAGGCGATCGCGCTGGAGTGCGGGTACAGCGCGAGCTCCCTGCGCGAGCGCATCTACTGCTCGCAGCCCGGCGCCGCCTCGCCGATGGCGGCGATCCTGCTCGTGACGACCACGCCAGGCAGCGAGGGTACGCTCGGCGGGCTGGTCGCGCAGGGCCGGCGCATCGATGATCACCTGCGGCGCGCGATGGAGCTCGCGCGGCTGTGCTCGAACGATCCGGTGTGCGCCGGTCACGCGCCCAACGACGAGCACGATGATCACCACCTCGAGGGCTCGGCGTGCCACGGCTGCCTGTACCTCGCCGAGGTGAGCTGCGAGCGCATGAACCGCATGCTCGACCGCGCGCTGGTCGTGCCAGTGATCGATCAGCCGCCCGAGCTGGCCTTCTTCGCGGATATCCGGTGAGTCGGGGCGTGTGGGAGCTCTCGACGACGCGCCTCGAGCAGCTCCGCGCGGCGCTGGGGCGGCGAGGTGAGGCGATCACCGCGATCGCGCTGCAGCAGGACGGCTTCGATCCCGCGGTGTGCGGCGCGATCATCGGGATGGATCCCTTGGCGGCGGTGATCGTCGTCGACGCCGTGCTCGGCGAGCGGCACGCACATCCGCGGCCCGATCTCGAGCTGGTGTGGACCGGGCGCGAGGGCGGCCACACCCAGTCTCGGGACACGAGCCAGGTGCTGCCGCAGCTGTTCGCGCGGGCCACGCGTCGCGTGATCGTCGCCGGCTTCGCGTTCTACGAGGCCAGCAACATCTTCGAGCCGCTGCACGCGCGCGCGGTCGCCGGCGTCGAGGTCGAGTTCTTCATCCACGTCGACGGCACCGGCCAGGACGCGCGCATGACGCCCGCGAACTTCTTCACGTACTCGTGGCCGTGGCGCGACGCGACCCCGCGCCTGTTCTACGACGCGCGCGCCGACGACGCCGATCCGTCGTCGACCATGCACGCCAAGTGCGTCATCGTCGACGAGCGCGAGGTGCTGATCACGTCCGCGAACTTCACCGGCCGCGCTCAGCACGCCAACGTCGAGCTCGGCGTCCTCATCCGCGACGCCCGGTTCGCCGCGCGCGTGGCCGGGCAGTGGCACGGACTGGTCGCCAGCGGGATGTTCCGGGCGGCGGCGGGGTAGGTGCGGCGACCCGGTGGTCGAAAACTTGACTTCGGGACGGCAGGCTGAGGAAGGTGGAGCATGGCGACGGCCACAGCGAGTTCGATCGAGCCCACGATCTCGGAACCACTGAGCTGGGCCGAGATCCGCGAGCGATTCCCGGACCAGTGGGTTGGGCTGGTCGAGGTGGTTCGCAACAGCCAGGTCGCGCTGGACATCGGGCACGCACGCGTCGTTTGCCACAGTGCGGCGCCGGGTGAGGTGCTGCGGCGACTGCGTCCGCTGCGCGCTCGCCACGCCGATGCCGCCCATTTCTTCACCGGCAGGATCCGGGCTCCCTTTCCGCGCTTCCTGTGACGATCACGTACTTCGACTCGTCGAGCGATCTCATCATCGCTGAGGCGAGGGTCTGGCGCGCGAGCAACTCGGCTGCAGGGCCGGCAGGCCGGGGGGCTACACTGCGACGATGGTTGCGTTCGACGTGCTGCTCGAACAGGTTTTGCAGCTCCCCGCGGAAGAGCGGGCCAGGCTGGCGGCCAGGCTGCTGCGCTCCCTGGAGCCGGAGGACGGCGACGAGGTGACGGGCCCGGCCTGGGAGGCCGCATGGTCGGAGGAGCTGCACCAGCGCCTCAGTGACGTCGACGAGGGGGCGGAGGACCTGCGGGACGGGGACGCGGCGCTCGCCGACGCGCGCGCATGGCTTGACGCTCAGCGCTGACGGCCGGGCACTGGCACGGGGATCGGGATGCTCCCGGCGCGGCGGCGTAGGCGCGAGGCATGGCCAGGCGGCGCGTGGGGCCGCGTTGGCTGGAACCACCTTTCGGTCGCCTTTGCGCTCCAGGTGGTACGCTGATGGCGATGCGGACGGCGCGCGCCAAGGTCGTGAAGGGCAAGATCGTCACCCGGGCCAAGTTCCCCGAGGGGACGAAGCTCTTCCTCGTGGTCGACACCCCCCAGCCCGAGATCGAGCTCGACGCAGACGATGAGAAGGCCTTCGACAAGGCCATGGTCGCCGTGCGTCAGGGGACGACGATTCCGCTCGACGTGTTCCGCGCGATCCTCCAGCGGCTCTGACGCGTCGGATGACGTTCCGGGTCGAGATCGCGCCAGATGCGATGGCGGAGGTCGTGTCGATCGCGGGGTGGTGGCGGAAGAACCGACCCGCGGCACCCCGCCTGTTCCTGCAGGAGCTCGACGCCGCGGTGGTGGCCATCGCGGAGCGACCGGAGATCGGGCCGCGCGCCCGGTTGCGGCGCTATCCGGAGGCCCGGTCCTACGTGCTACAGCGGTCGCGCTACGTCGTCCTGTACAGCGTCGACGTGAACGCTGAGCGGGTCATCGTGGTCCGCGTCAGGCACGGTCGACGCCGCCCATTGGCGCGACCACGGCGTCGCTGAGTGCAAAGCGCGGTAGGCGAGCGCCTCGCTGCCGATGGCTCGACGATGAGCGCGAGCGTCATCGCGGCTTGGTGATCTGTGCGCGGATGCTGGCCCACGGGCGGGCAGCAGTCGGATCGTTCTGTCGTTGCTCCAGACGCTGCTCGAGCAGGGCTCGCTCGGCGTCGCTCAGGGGTACCTGTGACGCCGCGGCGGGATCGCTCGCAATGCTGTCCCAGAGCTCCTCGATCAGCTGCAGCCGCGTCGCGACGTCGAGTCGCAGCAACTCCTCCCGGTCTGGCAGCGCCATGCGGGAACGGTAGCAGGCTCGTCACGCCAGCAGCTCTCCGACCCAGCGCCCGGTCGCCGGAACGCGGCGGATGGTCACCTCAGGTCGAAGAGCTTGTCGGTGCCGATCGCGGGTACCCACTTCCTCACGAGCTTCGCGAGCGGCCCCCGCTCGATCGCGCGCGACCATCCGCCGTGCCCGCTGTAGGTCATCCGGTGGACGTCGTACTCGGCGCCGGCGGGTACGAACTTCACGACCGGCGTGTAGCGCGACAGCAACGCGGCGCGCTCGTGAGACACCCCGAAGCACATCGCCACGTCGGTCGAGAGCGTGGCTTCGGGCTCGAAGACGACGAGCGCGCCCTTGACCGCATCGGCACGGTGCGTGCGCAGGTGTCGATGCCGCGCGAGCTCGGAGGCGACGAGCTCGACGTCGGCCGGCGGGATCGTCGGCGCGCCGAGATCGATGCGGCGGACCGAGACGACGGCGTTCACGCTCTCGCAGAACTCGAACCCGGCGGGCATCGCGGCGAGCGCGCCGGGACCGACGGTCTTCGCGACGAACAGGCGGGGCTTGCCGGTGCGGGTGGTGCCCTCGTGCAGGTAGTAGGTGTCGCCGCGGCGGTTGACGTACGCGAGCGCGCCGGAGGATCGGGCGACCATGGCGAACGGTCGGATGCCGCGGACCTCGAGTCAACGGCGCGATCGAACGCGTCGAGCGCGACCGATCGGTCGCGCCGCGACCCTGCTGCGGTCGGCCAGGACCGTCAGAGAACGCAACGAAACCCGATAGATATCCGGGCATATCGAGCCCCCGCTACGAACGTTGGACAGCGCGGATTCCCTGGTCGGGATTCCGCGCTGTTCGCTTTTCGGCCGCGGCTTTCGTCGGACACGGCGCGCGGCCACGTTGACCTCGGGACGATCTCGCCGGTCGTCGACCGGCCGAGGTGGATCGTGGAGTCCTCGCGTACCCGCGCCGATCGGTCATCGGCGCACTCGATAGCGCAGGTGAAGCACCCGCTTTCCCTGGATCACCACGTCAGGATCCTCCAGCAGGTGCTGCGCGTCGACCGACCCGAAGTACCGCTTGCCGGAGCCGAACACGACGGGGACGACGTCCATGCGCACCTCGTCGACCAGGCCTGCGGCAAGCACCTGGCCACCGACCTCGCCCGCGGCGACCTCGACGATGCGGTCACCCGCGAGCTGCTGCGCCCTGGCCACGGCTGCCTCGACGCCGTCGACGAAGTGAAACGGCGCCGCGGGGTCCCAGTTCTCAGGCGCCGGTCGGTGCGTCACGACGACCACGTGGGCGATCCCGGCCGGAGGCTTGCCACCCCAGCCATCCGTCATGTCGAAGACGTGGCGGCCGACGACGGTCACCCCGATCTGGTCCCAGTACGGCCGGATGTAGTCGTAGGACGTCTGCGACACCTTCAATACGCCGCTCTCGTCGAGCGGGACGTCACCGCTGGACAGCCAGTCGAACAGCGGTCCGGGCTGGTCATTCACGTCCGCGACAAAGCCGTCCACCGACACCGAGCTGTACATGACCACCTTGCCCATCGGGCTCTCCTTCGCGTTGGGGTGCCGCCGGGCGTCCAGCGTGTGCCCGGAATGTTCGCACAGGAACCGCCGCCGGATTTCCAGGTGTCGACCGCCCGCCGCGGTGTCATCCCGGCGTCGCGGACGGCTCGCTGCGCTACCGTCTGCCGGACATGCGCCACCGGCTCCGGCTCGAAGGCCTGCTGTCGGGAAACGCGATCGCCGCGATCCGCGCGGGGCTGCCGGCGGAGTGGCCCGGTACCGCGCGGGTCTTGCTCGCCACCTTCGCAGACGACGACGTTCCTGTCGGGGCCTGGTTCGATCGCGTGGTGCGGGAGGGTCGACGCCTGGCAGCAGGCGCCGGCATCGGTGATGCTGTGCTCGATCGCGGAGGACGGGATCGGTGACGAAGCCGACCGGGGATGACGCGGCGGAGGTCCGCGGCGCACGTCGAGGCGACCCGGTCCGCGCGTCCATGGAAGCGATCGATCGCGATACCCGCGCCTCGCGGCTGCGGTGTCGCGCTGCGGTATCGTACGCGCGTGCAAGCGCGCCTTCGAACCGTCCTGCTGCTCGTGATCGCCAGCTGCGCTCGCGCGCCCGCGCCGCGATGCCCCGTCGCGCCCGCGCCCGTCGCGCCAGCGGCGCCCGTCGCGCCAGCGGCCGCGCCCACCGGGGGTGGTCTCGAGTATGTGGGCGGAACGGCGATCCAGGCGAAGGATCCGAAGGCGCTGTCGGCCTGGTACAACGATCGCTTCGGCCTGCCGATGAAGGGCGAGATGCCGGGCGGCGCGTACGGCGGGTTCGAGTGGAACGGGACGTCGTTCAACATCGCGATCGTCGCCGCCGGCGGCGCCCACCCGGGCGCGGCGCCGGGCACGGCCTACCTGGTGTTTCACGTCGCCGACTACGACGCGTTCGTCGCGGCGCGCGCGGCGCAAGGGCTCACGCCGGTGTCGACGAGCAGCGACGACATGGGCCGCTTCGCGACCTTCCACGACCCCGAGGGCAACGAGGTCGCGGTCTGGGGACGATAATCGCTCGCGCTACGGTTTGGCGGCGGGGGCGAGCAGCAGCTGACGCAGGAACTTCACCGCGATCGAGCCGTGGCCGATCAGGGCCTCGTCGAAGGTGCGCTGCACGAACTTCTGGCCGACCTGCGCGCGGTAGTCCCGCTCGAGGTCCTGGATCTCCGACAGGCCGAGGAAGTACTGGACGAGCTGCGTGGAGTCGAGCTTGGCGCGCAGCAGCTTCTTCTCGGCCATCGCCTGCTCCTGGAAGCCCTCCTCGACCATGAACTTCACGGCCTCCTCGTCGGTCATCTTGCCGGACTGCAGCTTGATGTCGAGGAGCGCGTTGGTGGCCACGATCATCTGGCCGCGCAGATCGTAGAACTCGAAGCGCGCGTTGGCGCGATCGCCCCAGCCGAGCGCGACCATCAGGCCCTCGCCGTAGACCGCCCAGCCCTCGACCATCGGCGCGTTCCACAGGACGGCGCGCACCGGATCGAGCTGTTGCTTGGCGTAGCTGTACTGGGTGTGGTGGCCCGGATAGGCCTCGTGCGCGGCGACGAGCTGGACCTCGTAGTCGTTCTGGCCGCGCAGGTACGACTCGACCTTGTCGGCCGGCCAGGTCGGATCGATCGGATCGATGAAGTACGTGGCCTTCCAGCTGGCCTGCGGGCTCAGCACGCCGGGCGCGAGGTACTCGGCGGCGCTCGAGCCGCGCTTGAACGCGGGCATCGGCTCGACGGTGAGGGTCTCGGGCGGGGGCAGGGCGAGGAGGTCGTGCTTGACGATGAACGCGCGCAGCTTGTCGAGGTTCCGGCCGTGGGCGGCGACGAGGTCGTCGGGCTTGGCGTGATCCTTGGACAGCGCCTCCTTCACGCGCTCGATGGTCTTCTTCTGGATCTCGGCGGTGGCGTTGGCCGCGGGCTGCTTCTCCTTGGGCCACAGCTCGGCGTGGAGCTTGCGCGCCACCGCGTAGAGGCGCTGCTTGGCGGCCGCGAACGCCTTCTCGGCGCGCGGGACGACCTCGTCGGGCGTCAGCTGGGTCTGGAGCGCGAGCGGGAACTTCTTGCCGTACAGGTCGGCCCCGAGGCGCCAGTCGCCGTCGGCGCGCGCGGTGAGCTTGGTCTCGAGGAACTTCTGGAACTTCTCGAGCGCGGCCACCGCCTTCACGCGCGCCTTCTCGCCGGCCGGGTCCTTGGCGGTGAACGCCTTGACCTCGGTCTGGAAGAACTCGATGCGACCGGTGTTGCCCTTGATCGCCTGATCGAGCATCACCTTCGCCGGGTGGCGCTTGCCCGAGGACAGCGCGGCCATCTCGGTGGCGAGGTAGCGCGGCAGCGCGGCGAGCTCCGCGTTGACGCTCTGGTGGCGCGCGGCCTCGGGCGCGAAGTCGCCGTGGATGATGTCGGACAGGCGCCCGGCCACGATCTCGCGTGGGTCGTAGTACGGGAACGAATCGCCGAGCCGCGGGTCCCACTCCCAGTCGCGGATCTCGCGCAGGTACAGCAGCTCGAGCGCGATGCCATCGCTGAGGATCTGCTTGTCGATCGCGGCATCCGCGGTCGGCGTGGCGGCGCTCGCGACCAGCTTCTGGAGCGCGACCAGCTCCTTCTCGCGGGCCCGGAGCGCGCTGGCCGAGTGATCGGGCAGCTTGCCGTCGTACTTGTGCTCGCCCATGAACGTGGCGAGGTGCGGCTTGGCGCGGAACAGCCCGTCGAGGTAACGCGCGCCGAGCGTCTCGACGGTGGGCGCGGCAGGGGTCGGGCGGGGCGCGGCGTACGCGGGGGCCGCGGCGAGCCCCGCGAGCAGGAGGAGCGACGAGAGCGTGGCGAGGGTGCGCATCGCGGGCGAGTGAACCATCGGACGGCGGCGCCGTCGAGCCCATCGCCGTGCTCAGCCTCCGCTGGCGCGCTCGGCGCTGCTCGGGAAGACGAGGCGAACCGAGGTTCCCGCGCCCACGCCGCTCCGCAGCTGGACCTCGCCGCCGTGGCGCTTGACGAGCGCGTAGACCGTGGCCAGGCCGAGGCCGGTGCCCGCATCGCCCTTGGTGGTGAAGAAGGGCTCGAACGCGCGCGCCTGCACGGCCTCGGGCATGCCGACGCCATCGTCCTCGACCTCGACCCACGCGCCGTCGCTGCCGTGGCCGGTGCGGACGTCGATCCGCCCGCCCTCCGGCAGCGCGTCCAGCGCGTTCGTGACGAGGTTGACCACGGCGGCGAGCAGCTCGCCGGGGCTGACCGGCACCCGCGGCGGGTCGCCGACGGTCACGTGGATCTCCACCACCGGCTGACGGCGGACCGCCGCGGCGCTGCACAGCTCCGCGGTCTCCCCCGCGATGGCGTTGAGATCGGCGGTCACGCGGGAGATCGTGGCCTCGCGGTTGAAGTCCTTCAGGAGCGAGACGGTCTCGATGCCGTGCCGCAGCACCCCGCGCATCGCGTCGAGCGGGCCGGACAGCGATCCATCGGCGCGCGTGCGGCGCGCGATCAGCTCGAGGTTGAGCGCGAGCGGGTTCAGGATGTTGCCGAGGTTGTGCGCGACCCCGGCGGCCATCTGCCCGAGCGCGGTCAGGCGATCCGCGCGGCGGAGCGCGCCCTCGAGCTGCTTGCGCTCCGAGACATCGAGCGAGAGCACCACGAGCCCCTCGGGCGTGGGCTGGATCCGCAACTCGAACCAGGCCCGCGCGCCATCCGCGTAGACGAACTCGTTCTCGATCTGATCGGTGCACTGGTCGCGCAGGCAGCGCTCCAGGCGCGCGAACATCGGCGTGTGCTCGATCCCGGGGAAGCACTCGAGCATCGTCCGCCCCAGCAGCTCCTCGGGCCGCCGCCTTCCGTGGCGCGCCGCGGCGGCGTTCAGGTAGAGGTACCGCCAGTCCTGCGACAGCACCTGCAGGCCTTCGCGGAGCGTGTCCATCACCCCGCGCAGCTTCTCCACGTCGTCATGGAAACCGGGATGGGCCATCTCGCTCCGAGCGTAGGTTCAGGTGTCGCGGCCGCGCCGCTCAGCGCCGGCGGTCGAACTGCGACCGGATGCAGGCGCTCAGCGCGGCGACGTCGAGGGGCTTGTCCAGGTACACATCGGCGCGGGTGGCGGCGCGCATCGGCGCCGTCCAGGGATCGACGGACAGGGCGATGATCGGCACCGCGCGCGTCGTCGGGTCAGCCCGGAGGCGCGCGACCAGCGCCGGTGCGTCCATGCGCGGCATCTGGAAATCGGTGACGACCAGATCCGGCCGTGCGCGGGCGGCGGCGGCGAGCGCGTCGAGCCCATCCGGCGCGGCCACGACGTCGTAGCCGTCGTCGACGAGGAGCGCCGCGAGCGCGTCGCGCGAGATGGCGTCGTCCTCGACGAGCAGGATCCGGTGCGGCATGCGCATCTGGAATGCACCGCGCGTGCCGCCATCGGCCTGGCCCGGGCGGGGTGGTTCGCGCAGGGCATGCGCGGCCGCGGCGGAACGCGAAGCGGGTGCGCGCGGCTCGACGGCGATCGCGCGCGCGGTCGCCGGATCGGCGGTGGCGCGGTCTGGGCGCGCCGGCCCGGGCGTCGTAGGCTCGGGCCGTGTCGATCGACTTCGAGCCGCATCGGACCCACCTGCGCGGCGTCGCGTATCGCATGCTCGGCTCGCTGGCCGAGGCCGATGACGCGGTGCAGGAGGCGTGGCTGCGGCTGGACCGCGCCGACCCGCGCGACGTCGCGAACCCGCGTGGCTGGCTGACGACGGTGGTCGCGCGCGTCAGCCTCGACATGCTGCGCACGCGCGCGTCGCGTCGCGAGGAGGCGCTCGATCCGCGCGCCGATCGGTCGGCGCCCGCCGATGCCGCCGAGGAGCTGATGCTCGTCGACAGCGTCGGGCTCGCGCTGCTGGTCGTGCGCGACCGGCTCGAGCCGGCCGAGCGGATCGCCTTCGTGCTGCACGATCTCTTCGGCCTGCCGTTCGACGAGATCGCGGCGATCGTCGGGCGCTCGCCCGAGGCCACGCGCCAGCTGGCCAGCCGCGCGCGCCGGCGCGTGCAGGGCAGCCCGCCGCCGGACGCCGAGCTCGCGAGCCAGCGCCAGCTGGTCGTGTCGTTCATCGAGGCGCTGCGGCGCGGCGACGTCGAGGGGCTGATCGCGGTCCTCGATCCGGAGGTCGTCGGCCGGGCCGTCGATCCCACCGGCAACGTCCGCGAGGTCCGCGGCGCTCGCACCTGGGCCTCGGGCGCGGTGGCCTTCGGTCCGCTCGCGAAGCACATGGCGCCGGCGCTCGTCGACGGCGTGGTCGGGCTGGTCATGGCCCCGAAGGGCCGCCTGCAGCGGGTGCTCCGCTTCACGTTCGAGGGCGGTCGCATCACCGTCGCCGAGGCGGTCATCGATCGCGCGGCGCTGGCCGCGCTCGACATCGCCGCGATCGCCTGACGCCCTACCAGCGCGCGAGCTGGACGAGCTGGACGAGGTTGCCGCAGCCGTCGGAAAGCATCGCGATCGTCGAGCCGGGCACCTCGGTCGGCGGCATCGTGAACTCGCCGCCGCGCGCGCGGATGCGCTCGTGGTCGGCCTTCACGTCGTCGCTGTGGAACATCACGGCCGGCTGGTTCTGGGTGAACCGCGCCGCCTGATACGCCTGGGCCGCCGGGTCGTCGTTCAGCGCGAGCTGCAGCTCGGTGCCATCCGGGTCCTCCGGCGAGACCACCGTGAGCCAGCGAAACGGCCCCCGGCTGAAGTCGGCCTTCGCGGCGAAGCCGAGCACCTCGGTGTAGAAGCGCAGCGCCTTGTCCTGGTCATTCACGTGGACGGTCGTCAGCTTGATCTTCATGGGTGTTCCTCGCGTGGTGTCGGTCATCGCGACAGCTGGGTGATCTGGATGAGGTTGCCGCACGTGTCCTTGAGCATCGTGATCGTCGAGCCCGGCACGACCTCGGTGGGCGGCAGCGTGAACTCGGCGCCGCGCGCGCGGATGCGCTCGTAGGCGCCCTTGATGTCGTCGGTGAACAGCATGGTCGCGGGTTGGCCCTCCTGGAACAGCGCCTCCTGATAGGCCCGGGCCGGCGGGCTGTCGTTGAGCGCCAGCTGCAGCTGCGCGCCATCCGCGTCGCCGGGCGCGGTCACCGTCAGCCAGCGATACGGCCCGCGACTGACATCGTCCTTCTTGGCGAAGCCGAGCACCTCGGTGTAGAAGCGCAGCGCCTTGTCCTGATCGTCGACGTACACGGTCGTCAGCTTGATCGCCAGGCTCGCGCCGGTGGCGCCGTGCGGTGGCGGCGGCGTGGTCGCGGCCGGGGGCCTGGCGCCGCAGGCTGCCAGCGCTGCGGCGAGCACGATCGCTCTCGTGAACTTCATCGGCATCTTCTCCTTGGGAACGTGATTCGGGGGGCGCGCGATTGCCGCGTCATCCCCCTGACGGACCGCGCATGGAGAATGTGACCGCGGCCGAAAAGATTCTGCCATCGCGCGGTCATTCCTCGCGATTCCCCGGCCCGGTCGCGCCGCGGGCTCCCGCTGGCCGGCGAGGTCACGGCGATGGCCATCGAGGCCACCGCGGGGATCGGCGCGGGCCCCGACCCGCGCAGCTGTGTCAGCGTGCCTCGATCCAGGGCCACGAGACCCCGGATGGGCGGCGCGGAGCCGGCGCGCGCGACCGGCAAGCCAGTGACCGCTGGTCGAAATGGCGCGTTGCTGGACTCGGCATGTTCCGTGCTGGATACCCGATCATGCAATACCCATCCATCTCGCGATTCGCTGGCTCGTTTTCGACATGGCCACTCAGGTATCGGTGCTGGCCACTCGGGTTCTTGCTCGCGCTCGGCGTCGCCGCCTGCGATGGCGGCGCGACGGGCGGACCCGCGCTGGTGCCGGGTGGCCCCGGCGGTGTGCCGCCGGCGGGCTTCTGCGCGGGGACGGGGCCGATCATCGACCTCGGCGCGGTGCTCACCCCGGGCTCGGGTGACTGCGACCGCGACTCCTTCGCCGCCGCGCTGTGCAGCTGCACTGACCTCGACGTGAAGGGCTATCTCGCGGTGTCGTCGCGAGATCCGATGTTGTCGACCGCGGGTTCGGTCGGGGCCAATGGCGACATGCAGCTGTTCGGATATGCCGATGTCGGCGGCAGCGTCCGGGTCGCGGGTGCCGCGCCGCTCGGGTTCTACGGCTACCTGCGGACCGGGGCGCAGCTCGAGGTCGGCGGGTCGGTCGCGGTCAAGGACAGCGGCTTCGCCGCGGGCTATCTCGAGGTCGGCGGCGACGCGAAGGTGGCGGGCGACATCGCGCTGCTCGGCTACGCCACGATCGCGGGCGATCTGACCCAGCCCGCCGGCGCGCTCACGCCGGTCGTGCTCGACGTCGCCGGCGCGCGCCTGACCGGGGCCGTCGATGTCGCGCCGCCGTGCGCCTGCGGGGAGAGCCAGATCCCCGACCTGGCCGGCCTGGTCGCCGACGCGCGCACGCACAACGATGACCCCGCGATCGGGCTGGCGCCCGGGGCGCTGCGCGACGTCGTCGGCGTCGCCGGCGTGACCTTGCCGTGCGGCCACTACTACCTCGACGAGATCAGCGGCAAGGGCCTCATCTACATCAAGGCGACCGGGCGCGTCGCGCTCCACATCGGTGGCGACGTCGAGCCGACGGGGCTGTTCGTCATCGAGGTCACGCCGGGCGCCGAGGTCGACCTCGTCATCGGCGGCTCGCTGCGCTCGACCGGCGCGCTCGGGTTCGGCGCGCTCGATCGCCCGGGCTCGCTCCGCGCGTACGTGGCCGGCGGCGGCGACGTCCGCCTCACCGGCGCGAGCGGGTTCGCCGGCAACCTGTACGCGCCGCGCGCGGCGATCGTCGGCACCGGCGCGACCTTCGTGAACGGCTCGCTGTTCGGGCGCGCGATCGAGATCCCGGGGTTCCTGCAGGTCTCCTACGACCCGACGGTGCGCGGCGACTGCGGCATCGAGGTCAACTGACCGACCGGCGCGGCCACCGCGCGCGGCGCCCGGGTCTCGAAGACGACGTGGTGCGGCGCGCGCCGGATGTCCCAGATCAGGCCGACCGCCCCGAGGCCGCGCAGGAGGTAGTACGTGACGTCGATCTGCCACCAGCGAAAACCCTGGTTGGCGGAGCTCTGGTAGTGATGGTGGTTGTTGTGCCAGCCCTCACCCAGGGTGAGGATCGCGAGCACCCAGTTGTTGCGCGACTGGTCCTTGGTCTCGTAGCGGCGCCGGCCGAACATGTGCGAGAGCGAGTTGATCGTGAAGGTGCCGTGCCAGAGCAGCACCGTCGACACGAAGAAGCCCCAGACCAGCGCGTGGAGGCCGCCGAGCAGCGCGAGCGCGATGGCGAGCACCACCGCGGGCAGGTGTTTCCAGCGGTTGAGCCAGACCAGCTCGGGGAACTTCGCCAGATCCGGCACCTTGGTCAGGTCGGTGCCGGCCGAGGTGTTCGAGGTGCTCCACCCGACGTGCGACCACCAGAAGCCGTCGCGCGCGGCGGAGTGGATGTCGTCGGGCGTATCGGAGAAGCGATGGTGCTTGCGGTGCTTGGCCGCCCACCACAGCGCGCCGCGCTGGAGCGAGGTCTGGGCGCCGAACGCGAGCACCGCCTGGAACGGGCGCGAGGTCTTGAAGGCGTGGTGGGAGAAGTACCGGTGGAAGCCGGCGGTGACGAAGAACATCCGCGCGACGTACAGGGCGAGCGCCAGCAGGAGCCCGCTCCACGAGAACCCGAGGTACAGGACCCCGAGGATCGCGACCAGGTGGATCGCCCAGAACGGCATCGCGCCCGCGTTGACGTAGGTCTCTCTCCAGGTCTCGCGGGCTTTCATCGACATGCCTGCAACGTGGGTCGCGCGCGGTCACGCCGGGCGTAGGCCCTGGTCACGGTCAGGTCATCGTCGGCGAGCCGGTCGCTGGCGTGAATCCTTTGGCGGAGGCGTGGCTCCCATGTCCGCCACCCAGGAGTCGCCATGTCCATCGATCGCATCGTGCTCGTGTTCGCGGGCGCGATGATCTTGCTCGGCACCATCCTCGCCGCGACGATCTCGCCTTATGCGCTGATCCTGACCGGCTTCGTCGGCCTGAACCTGCTGCAGTCGGCGTTCACCGGCTTCTGTCCGCTCGCCATCATCCTGCGAAGGTCGGGCTGTACGCCCGGACACCTGTACCGCTGACGGCGGTCAGCCCGCGGCGAGCGCGGCAGGGACCGCCGCGGCGGCGGGCGCGCGCGCGTGGCCGTGGACGACGTGGGGCGGCGCGCGCCTCACGTCCCAGATCAGGCCGACCGCGGCGAGGCCGCGCAGCAGGTAGTAGGTCACGTCGATCTGCCACCAGCGGAAGCCCTGGTTGGCGGAGCTCTGGTAGTGGTGGTGGTTGTTGTGCCAGCCCTCGCCCATGGTGAGGATCGCCAGCGCCCAGTTGTTGCGCGAGGTGTCGGTGGTCTCGTAGCGACGGCGACCGAACATGTGCGACAGCGAGTTGATCGTGAAGGTGCCGTGCCAGAGCAGCACCGTCGACACGAAGAAGCCCCACACCAGCGCGTGGACGCCGCCGAGCGCGAGCAGCGCGACCGCGAGCATCACCGCCGGCAGGTGCTTCCAGCGGTTGAGCCAGACCAGCTCCGGGAACTTCGCGAGGTCGGCGACCTTGGTGAGGTCGGTGCCGTTCGAGGTCTTCGAGGTGCTCCAGCCGAGGTGCGACCACCAGAAGCCGTCGCGCACCGCGGAGTGGACGTCGTCGGGCGTGTCGGAGAAGCGGTGGTGGTGGCGGTGCTTGGCCGCCCAGAACAGGGCGCCGCGCTGCAAGGACGTCTGCGCGCCGAACGCGAGCACCGCCTGGACCGGCCGCGAGGTCTTGAAGGCGCGGTGCGAGAAGTACCGGTGGAAGCCGGCGGTGATGAAGAACATCCGCGCGACGTAGAAGGCGAGGGCGAGGCCCAGCCCGGTCCACGAGAAGCCCAGGTAGAGGACCCCGAGGATCGCGACCAGGTGGAAGCCCCAGAACGGCGCGGTCCCGCGGTTGAGGTAGGTCTCGCTCCAGGTCTCGCGGGCGCGCTTCGACATCCTGGCAACGTGGGCCCGATGCGGTCACGCCGGGCGTAGGACCCCGTCACGGTCAGGTCATCGACCACGGTTTGCGCCCCGTCGCGAGTCCCGACGTGCCACCGTGCCGCATGACGCCTGGCCTCGCCGCGCTGATCCATCCGCACGCCGTGGCCACGCTGCGCGAGCACCTGCGCGACGACGCGCCGTTCGTGGCGCACGGCGCGCGCGCGTCGCTGGCCGAGCTCTATGCGGTGCCGTTCCTCGCCTCGCTCGACGCGCTGCTCGGCGCGTGGCCCGATCCGGTGCACGTCCATCTGCCCGACGTCGCCGACGAGGCCAGCTCGATCGATGCGTCGCCGCACGACGCCGCGAAGCTGTTCGCGAGCGGCATGGGGCTGCGCTTCGACGACGTCCACCGCTACGCGCCAACGCTGGTGCCGTGGCTCGCCGATGTCCGCGCCGAGCTGGGGCTGTCGGCGCTGACCGCGGCGCGCTGCCTGGTCTACGCGACCCCCGCGAACAAGGGCACCGCGGCCCACTTCGATCAGAACGTGAACCTCGTGCTGCAGCTGCACGGCACCAAGACCTGGTGGCTCGCGGCCAACACCCACGCGCCGCGGCCGCTGGCGCGCCACACGATGGGCCAGGGCGTCGAGGCGGAGCTGCAGTCGTACGCGCGGTTGCCGATGCCCGCGGCGATGCCCGCGGATCGCACCGAGATCGTGCTCGGTCCGGGCTCGGTGTTGCTGGTGCCGCGGGGCGTGTGGCACGCGACCCACGCGAGCACCGACGCGCTGTCGCTCAACTTCACCTTCACCGCGCCGACCTGGATCGATCTGCTGACCGCGGCGCTGCGCAGCCGGCTGGCGCTGTCCGCCGACTGGCGCGAGACCGCCGCGGCGTCCTCGGTCGCGAGCTTCGAGGCGCTGCTGCGCGAGCTGGCGATCGACGCGCAGCACTGGCACGCGCGCGACATCCTCGACGCGACCGAGGCCTGAGCGAGCGACGATCAGCGCTGCTGGTAGATGAACGAGACGCTGGCGCACGCGGGGGTCGGCGCGCCTTCGACCACGAACGGCGCGAACGTCCAGGCGGCGATCGCCTGGGTCAGGCGTGCGTCGTAGCGCTCGAGGCGGCTGGAGCGCAGCGGCTGCACCGCCGTGACCGCGCCGTGATCGTCGATGCAGTACGCGAAGACCGCGACCAGCCGGTGAAGGCCGAGCTCGGCGAGCGCCACCTTCTCGCCATCATCCGGCGGGATCTGGATCTGGCCCGCCGTGCGGTGCAGCGCGGACGGCGAGACCCGCACCGACCCGAGCTCCGCCGGGATCGGGTACGGCAGGCGTGAGTCCTTGTAGTAGTCCGGGGGATCGCTGATCAGGCGCAAGGCGCACACCGGGATCGGGTGGCCGTCCGCGACGAACGGGCGGAACCGCCACGACATCGCGACCGCCGAGAACACCTCGCCGGCGATCGGCGAGCTCTCCTCGCGCGGGTGCGCACCGGTGACCGCGCCGGTCCCGTCGATGCACACCTTCATCCACGCGTACGAGCCCGGGATGCCGAGCTCGGCGCGCTCCCGGGACAGGCGGGTGCGCGCGGCGTCGTCGAGCGCGACCGACGCGCTGCCGGCGGCCTGGGGTTCGAGCGCGGCCGGCGCCACCGAGGGCAGCGCGTCCGCGAGATCGTGGCGCCCCGCGAACCCGATCCACCGGATCACGTTCGAGTCGTCGGCGTCGAGCAGGACCTCGACCTCGAAGCCCGGCGCGTACGCGAGCACCACCTCGTCCGGGAAGTCGCTCGCCCGGTTGCTCTCGACCAGCGGCAGGGCCGCGAGGCAGCGCGCGAACGCGTCGAGCCGGTCGGCGCCGATCGTGCCGGGCGCCGCGAACTGCTGGTTGCAGTCGAGGTCCGCGAAGCGAAGCCCGCCGTAGCCGAGCGGCGCGTGCAGCATGCGCGCGAGCTCGGGGGCGCTCGCGCCCGCGAGGCGCGCGGCCACCGACCCCGGGGCCCGCGACGGCCCCGCGCCGCCGCACGCGGCGAGCCACGCGAGGCCCGCGGCCCAGGTCACCCAGCGTCCCGACTCCCGACGGTCTTGGCTCATGCGAGCCAGCGTACGCACGATTCCGCCAGACAGGGCCCGCTGCCGAACCTTGCCACGCGACAATCGTCGTCGGTCAGTGGGCCAGCTGGTCGCCCGCGCCGCCGCGCGCCGCCGCGATCGCCTCGTTCAGCCACAGCCGGCCGTCGCGCAGCGTGGTGTCGCGCAGCGTGATCGCGAGCGCCTCGCTGAGCGTGTCGACCGGCGTCACCGTCAGCATCGCCCTCGCCTCGGCCGGGAGATCGTCGAGGTCCGCCGCGTTGTCGCGCGGGATCACGATGTGGGTGATGCCGGCCCGGATCGCGCCGAGCACCTTCTCCTTGAGGCCGCCGATCGGCAGCACGCGGCCCGACAGCGAGATCTCGCCGGTCATCGCCACGTCGTGGCGCGCGGGCCGGCCCGACAGCGCCGAGACGATCGCCGTCGCCATCGCGATGCCCGCCGACGGGCCGTCCTTGGGGATCGCGCCGGCCGGGACGTGGATGTGCACGTCCTTCTCGAACACCCGGTCATCGATCATGAGCGCGTCGGCGTGGGAGCGCGCGTAGGTCCAGGCGGCGCGCGCCGACTCCTTCATCACATCGCCGAGCTGGCCGGTGAGGATCAGGTCGCCCTTGCCGCGCATGGGCGCGGCCTCGACGAACATGATGTCGCCGCCGGCGGGCGTGTAGTACATGCCGGTCGAGATGCCGACCTGATCGACGCGGTTGGCCTTCTCCGGGTGGACCTTGGGCCGGCCCAGCAGCGGGCGGACGTCGTCGCCCTCGAGCGTGACCCGCTCGACCTCCTTGGCTGCGATCCGGCGGGTGACCTTGCGGGCCAGCCGCCCGAGCTCGCGCTCGAGCTGGCGCACGCCGGCCTCGCGGGTGTAGCCGGTGACGACCTCGCGGATCGCGCCGTCGGTGAGCGTCAGCTGGTCGACGGTGAGGCCGTTGTCCTCGAGCTGGCGCGGCACCAGGTAGCTCCGGGCGATCGCGAGCTTCTCGCGCTCGGTGTAGCCGGCGAAGTCGACGACCTCCATGCGGTCGAGCAGCGGGCCGGGGATGTTCTGGATGAAGTTCGCGGTCGCGATGAACATCACCTCCGAGAGATCGAACGGCACGCCCAGGTAGTGATCGACGAACGAGTCGTTCTGCGCGGGATCGAGGACCTCGAGCAAGGCGCTCGCGGGATCGCCCTGGTGCGAGGCGCCGAGCTTGTCGACCTCGTCGAGCAGGAACACCGGGTTCTTGGCGCCGGCCTGCTTCATGCCCGCCAGGATGCGGCCGGGCAGGGCGCCGATGTACGTGCGGCGGTGGCCGCGGATGTCGGCCTCGTCGCGCGCGCCGCCGAGCGAGATGCGGACGTACTTGCGCCCCATCGCGCGGGCGATCGACTTGGCGATCGAGGTCTTGCCGACGCCGGGCGGGCCGGTGAACAGCAGGATGCGGCCCTTCTTCTCCTTGCCCTTCGACAGCTGGTGGACCGCGAGGAACTCGAGCACGCGATCCTTCACGTCGCCCAGGCCGAAGTGGTCCTCGTCGAGGATCTTCGCCGCGGTCGCGACATCGAGCAGCTCCTCGGTGCGGGTGCCCCACGGCAGCTCGGCGATGGTCTCGAGGTAGGTCCGGATGACCTGGGCCTCCATCGACTCCTTGCCGGCGCGCTGGAGCCGCGACCACTCGCGCTTCACCTCCTTGCGGGCCTCGTCGGGCAAGGGCAGGGCGTCGAGCTTGGTCTTGAGCTCCTTCATCGCCTCGTCGGCGGCCTCGTCGCCCTCGCCGAGCTCCTTCTGGATCGCGCGCATCTGCTCGCGCAGGTAGTGGTCGCGCTGGCGCCCGCCGAGCTCCTCCTTGACCTTCGACTGGATGTCCTCCTGGGCCGCCAGCACATCGATCTGGCGCTGGACATGGATCAGCACCTTGCGCAGGCGATCCTCGATCTCGATGGCCTCGAGCAGCACCTGGTGCTCGGCGACCGGGATGTCGAGGTAGCCAGCTACCAGATCGGCCAGGCGGCCAGGGTCGGTGATCTGCTTGAGCAGCTGGTCCACTGCCTCATCGGGCAGGCCGCGGTTGGTCGCGAGCTCGGCGGCGCGGGCGCGGACCTCGCGGTGCAGCGCCACGAACGACGCGTCCTTGGGATCGAGCGGCGGGCGCTCGGCCACCGGCACGACGGTCGCGACCAGGTAGCCGTCGGTGGCGACGACCCGCATCGCGATGGCGCGCTCGACGCCCTCGAGGGCGACCCGCACGCCGCCCGGGCCGCGCTGCATCGAGCTCAGCGTGGCGATGACGCCCGTGGTGTAGAGGTCCTCGGGGCGGACCTCGTCCTGGTTCTCGCGCTGGGCGACGACGAACACGCGGTGCTCGGGATCGCGCAGCGCGGCCTCGATGGCCCGCAGCGACTGCGGCCGCGCGGCCGTGATCGGCAGGCTGACGCCGGGGAACAGCACCCCGTTGCGCATGGGGAGGATCGGGAGGTTCTTGGACATGGGGAATGAGGTGCGCACCCCCGGTCCGGCCGGCAACCTCACCAAACGGCCGGTCGCGGATCCGACAGGGTCGAACGGGCAGGCCGCGGCGCGCGGTATGCTGGAGGGCGATGCCCGCCGGCTCGGCCGTCACCTTCACTGGCAACCTGCGCTACGAGGTGATCCGCGAGCTGGGCACCGGCGGCATGGGCGTGGTGTACGAGGCGATGGATCGGGAGCGCGGCACCGCGGTCGCGCTCAAGACCCTGCGCCACGTCGGGCCGGTGGCGATCGCCCGGTTCAAGCGCGAGTTCCGCGCGCTCGCCGATGTCGTGCACCCGAGCCTGGTCAGCCTCTACGAGCTGGTCGCGGAGAACGACGACCTGTTCTTCACGATGGAGCTGGTCCGCGGCGTCCACTTCGATCGCTGGGTGCTGGGCGCGGGCGCCGACGACAGCTCGACCGATCCGGATCAGCAGGAGGCGACCGAGCTGACCAAGACGATGAACAACGAGGTCACGTACCGCGGGCCGCTGCTGGCGCCGCAGCGGCCGCGGGCGTCGGTCGATCTGTCGCGGGTGCGCGCCGGGCTGCGGCAGCTGGCCGAGGGCGTCGCGGCGATCCACGCCGCCGGCATGCTGCACCGCGATCTCAAGCCGTCGAACGTGCTGGTCACCGAGGACGGCCGCGTGGTGGTGCTCGACTTCGGGCTGGTCACCGACCTCGCGGCCGAGAGCCCGCAGGCCTCGGAGGAGCGGCCGCTCATGGGCACGTTCGGGTACATGTCGCCCGAGCAGGGCGCGCGCGCACCGCTGACCGCGGCCTCGGACTGGTACTCGGTCGGCGTCATCCTCTATCGCGTGCTGACCGGGCGCCTGCCGTTCCTCGGCGGCCGCGACGACGTGCTGATGGACAAGCAGCGGTTCGAGCCGCCGCCGCCGCGCGAGCTGGTGCCCGAGGTGCCCGAGGATCTCGATGCGCTGTGCCGCGAGCTGTTGCGCCGGCAGCCCGAGCGGCGGCCGACCGAGACCGAGATCCTGCGCCGGCTGGGCAGCGATCAGATCCGCGTGCGCGGCGGCGGGCGCTCGGCGCCGTCGTCGCAGGCGGCCTACGAGACGATGGTCGGCCGCGACGCCGAGCTGGCCGCGCTCATCCAAGCGTACGAGCGGACCAAGGCCGGCACGCCGGTGCTGGTCCGGGTCGCGGGGCCGTCGGGCGCGGGCAAGAGCCGCACCGTCCGCGCGTTCCTCGATGGCGTGCCCGCGTCCGACGGCGCGGTCGTCTTGCGCGGCCGCTGCTACGAGCAGGAGTCGGTGCCGTTCAAGGCGGTCGACAGCCTGATCGACGCGCTGGCGGTGCACCTCGCGCGGCTCTCCGCGCTCGACGTGGAAGGCCTGATGCCGCGCGACGCGGTCGCGCTGGCCCGGCTGTTCCCGACGCTGCGCCAGGTCGAGTCGTTCACCGCGCGGCGGCGGCGCGCGGTCGCCGCGCCCGATCCGATGGAGCTGCGGCGGCGCGCGTTCACCGCGCTGCGCGAGCTGCTGGCGCGCATCGCCGATCGCCAGCCGCTGGTGCTCGCCATCGATGATCTGCAGTGGGGCGATCCGGACAGCGTCGCCTTGCTCGCGGCGCTGGTGCGCGCGCCCGACGCGCCCGCGATCCTGCTGATCGTCACGTTCCGCAGCGAGGGCCGCGACTCGAACTCGTTCCTGCGCGAGTTCGACGAGCAGATCGCGCTCGCCGGGGTCGAGACCGAGGACATCGAGGTCGGGCCGATGCTCGATGGCGACGCGCTCAACCTCGCGCTGATCCACCTCGGCGGCGGCCCCGACGCGCCGGGCCACGCCGCGCGCATCGTGACCGAGGCCCAGGGCAACCCGTTCCTGGTCGAGGAGCTGGCGCGCCACGCCCGCGATCGCGCGGTCGGCGAGGCGCCGCTGTCGCTCGACGACGTGCTGCGCGGCCGGCTCCTGCGCTTGCCGCGCCCGGCCAGCGAGCTGCTCGCGATCATCGCGGTCGCGGGCCGGCCGCTGCTCCAGCCGATCGCGTTGCGCGCGGCGGGCGTCGACGATCCCGCGACGCTCTCGCTCCTCAAGGTCGCGAGCTTCGTGCGCACGCGGCACGCCGGCGAGCACCGCTACGTCGAGCCCTATCACGATCGCGTGCGCGAGACCGTGGTCGCGATGCTGCCCGCCGACGAGCGCGCCGAGCTCCACCTGCGGCTGGCCGAGACCTACGAGGCCGCCTCGAGCCCGGATCCCGAGACGCTCGCGGTCCACTACGCCGCGGCCGGCGAGCGCGCTCGCGCCGCCGAGCTCGCCGGGACCGCCGCGGTCCGCGCGGTCGATGCGCTCGCGTTCGATCGCGCGGTCAGCCTGTACCGCATGGCGATCGAGCTCGCCGAGCGCCCGGATCGCCGGCTCTATGTCGCGCTCGGCCACGCGCTGGCCAGCGGCGGGCGTGGCGTCGAGTCCGCCGACGCGTTCCTGGCGGCGCTCGAGGGCGCGAGCCCGGCCGAGGCGCTCGATCTGCGCTGTCGCGCCGCCGGCCAGCTCCTGTACAGCGGCCACATCGATCGCGGGCTCGCGACCCTCGAGCAGGTGATCGGCGCGGTCGGGCTCAAGGCCGCGGCCACGCCGACCCGCGCGCTCCTGTCGATCGGCGTGTCGCGGCTGCGGCTGGCGCTGCGCGGGCTGCGCTTCCGCGAGGTCGAGGAGCGCGAGGTCCCGGCCAGCCAGCTGGTGCGGCTCGACATCGCGTTCGCCGCGGCCGAGGGCCTGGGCATGACCGATCCGATCCGCGCAGCGGCGTTCCAGGCGCGCTCGCTGTTGCTCGCGCTCAAGGCCGGCGAGCCGCGGCGCGTGGTGCGCGCGCTCGCCGCCGAGGTCGCGTTCGTGTCGCTGCGCGGCATCTCGGCGGCCAAGCCGACCGCGAAGCTCCAGGAGATCCTCGACACGCTCGCCGCGCGCCTCGGCGATCCCGGCAGCCGCGGCATGGCGCTGGGCGCGCGCGCGATCGCCGCGTTCAACGAGGGCCGGTTCCTGGCCAGCGCCGACGCCAGCCTGCGCGCGGAGCAGATCTTCCGCGACGAGTGCACCGGCGTGCGCTGGGAGCTCGCGACCGCGCAGCTGTTCCAGGGCTTCGCGCTGGCGCTGACCGGGCGGATCCGCGAGATGGTCGCGAGGTTCCCGGTCCTCATCAAGGAGGCCAACGAGCGCGGCGATCTGTACGCCGCGACCAGCCTGCGTGCGTGCCTCGGCTTCTACGTGCCGCTGGCGCGCGACGACGCGGCGACCGCCCACGCCGAGGTCGACGACGCGATCGCGCGGTGGTCGGCGCGCGACTTCCACCTGCAGCCGATCGCGCGCCTCGAGGCGGCGTGGCCGGCGCTCGAGCGCTCGCTCTTGCTGCGGGTGCAGACGATGCGCTCGATCCTGTGGATGGTGCGGGCCCGGGCGATGGTCGCGGCGATCCAGCAGGACGGCGATCGCAGCCGGCTGCCGAAGATCGCGAAGATCGCGCGGCGGCTCGATCGCGAGGGCGTGAACTACTGCCGCGCCGAGGCGCGGGTGCTGCGCGCCGCGATCGCGCACGCCCTTGGCGACGACGCCGCCGCGATCGCGCTCCTGGCGGTCGCCGAGGACGAGTTCGGCAAGGCCGACCTCGCGCCGAACCACCACGCGGCGCGGCGGGCGCGCGGCCTCCTGCTGGGCGGTGACGAGGGCGCCGCGCTTGTCCGGGACGCGGACGAGTTCAACGCCGGCCAGGGGGTGCGGCGCCCGGACCGCGTCGCCGCGGTGTTCGTGCCCGGCTTCGGGCCGATTCCGCCTCGCTGACCGGCGCGCTTGGCCCGCGGCTTGCTCCTCGTCGGGGCATGCAGGTCGACTATCCCGTTCATGTCGAGGTCGAGACTCCCGCGCACTTCGAGCGGATCCAGCTCCTCCTGCGGCTCGCGCTGGCGATCGCGCTGGGCTGGGTCGGCGTCACCGCCGGATGGCTGGTCTGCACGCTGTACGCGGCGCTACCGGTCGTCGCGGCGATCGCGATCTCGTCCGGGGGCGGCTCGCGCTACCGCGACGAGGTGGCGCCGCGGATCTGGCAAGTCTTGCGCTGGCTGCTGCAGTTCTCGGCGTACATGTCGCTGCTCGTGGATCGGTTCCCGACCGACGGCGACGTGGGCGTGGACGCGACCCTGCGCCCCACCGGCACGCCCTCGATCGGCTCGGCGCTGCTGCGGCTCCTGACCTCGATTCCCAGCGGCCTGGTGCTCTGCGTCCTGTGGTTCATCTCGGGGATCCTGTGGGTCATCGCCGCGGTGATCGTGCTGCTCGGTGGCGACATGCCGCCGTCGATCGCGAAGTTCCAGCGCGGGGTGCTGCGCTGGAGCGCGCGCCTGGTCGCGTATCACGCGTCGCTCGTCGAGGAATACCCGCCGTTCGCGTTCGAGACCGACGATGGCCACGGCACGCCGCTCACCGCGGGGAGCGCGCCATGAAGGTCCTCGTCGCCTACGGCTCGAAGCGCGGCGGCACCGCGGAGATCGCGGCGCGGATCGCGGGCGTGCTGCGCGAGCGCGGCCTCGAGGTCGACTGCGCCCGCGCCGCGAGCATCGGCGCGGTCTCGGCCTACGACGCGGTGATCCTCGGCGGCGCGCTCTACGCGTCGCGCTGGGTGCGCGAGGCGCGGCGGTTCGTCGCGCGCCACGCCGCCGCCTTGCGCGCGCGCGTGGTGTGGATGTTCTCGAGCGGGCCGCTCGACGACTCGGCGCGCGGCGGCGAGCTGACGGCCACCGGCCAGGTCCGAGGCCTGATGGCCCGGATCGGCGCGCGCGGCCATGTCACCTTCGGCGGCCGGCTGGCGCCGGACGCGAAAGGATTTCCGGCGTCGGCGATGGCGAAGACCCGCGCCGGCGACTGGCGGGACTGGGCGCAGGTCCGGGCCTGGGCCGGCACCGTCGCCGATGCGCTCGCCATCGCGCCACCGCCACGTGCGCAGGCGCCCGCGGCATCCGCGCCGATGGGCTGGCTGCTGGTCGCGCTGTGCTTGCTGGTCGGGATCACCGCGGTCGGCGGCGGCGCGGTGCTGGTCGCGCGGCCCGATGGCTCGGCGATGCAGATGCCGCTGAGCGTGCTCGCGCACGCGCCGTTCGCGAGCTTCCTGGTGCCCGGCCTGCTGCTGTTGCTCGTGGTCGGCGGCGGCAACCTGGTCGCAGGCGCGCTCGTGGCGCGACGATCGCCGCGCGCGACCGCCGCCGCGTTCGAGGGCGGCGCGGCGCTGTTCGGCTGGATCGTCACCGAGATGGTCATGCTGCGCGCGACCCACTGGCTGCAGCTCACGTACTTCGGCATCGCGTGCGCGATCATGGTCATCGCGCTGCGGCGCCACGCGATCGCGCGCGCCTGACGATCAGCTGCCAGGCTGGCCGCGCAGGAACCGGCGGCCCGCCGTCAGGTGATCGAGCTCGGCCTGCATCGCGGTCTCGATCTCGCCGTAGCACCGGGCCAGCGCCGCTGGATCCTCGGCGCTCGCCGGGCCCAGCGCGGGCCAGGTCATCGGCGGCAGGAACGACACCGTGGTCTGGGTCGGCAGCGGCAGGTACGGCACGAAGCCCGAGGTCACGCCCCACGGGATCGCCAGCGCGATCGGCAGCACCTCGGTCCGCGCCCAGGCGTGGGCGTGGACGAGCTTCGCCAGCCGATCGCCGCGCGACAGCACGATCAGCTGCTCGTGCGTGCCGGCGGTCACGACCGGGACGATCGGCACGCCCTCGCGCAGCGCGAGCTTGAGGAAGCCGGTGCGGTTGCCGAGGACGATCCGGTTGCGATCGCGGAACGGCCGGAACGTGTCGAGATCCGAGCCGGGGTAGACCAGCACGCACGCGCCGGCGGCGAACGCGTGGCGCGCGCTGGCGTGCCCCGCGCGCAGCATGCCGAGGCGCGTCGCGTAGCGGCGCAGCAGCGGATCCTCGAACAGGAAGTCGTGGACCAGCGCGTAGACCGCGCGCGCCGGCCCGAGGTGCTCGTGGATCGCGAGCGCGGTGAAGAAGCCCTCGCTCGGCAGGAGGCCGCCGCTGTGGTTGCCGACCAGCAGCACCGGCCCGGTCGCGGGCACGCGCTCGACGCCCCGCACCTGCAGGCGGAAGTAGTAGCGACCGAGCCAGCGGTAGAGCCCGACCAGCACGCCGACCAGCGCCGGATCGCGCCCGGCGACGTCGTCGGCGGTGGCGTGGCCAGCCTGCCCGCGGTGGCGGTTGAGCGCGAAGCGCATGAAGCGCGCGACCAGGCGCGGCGGTGACAGCAGCACCCGGCGGTCCTCGCGCGGGACCAGCGCGCGGGCCTCGCGCAGCCACTGGCGCAGATCGGCCCACGCGCCCTGCGGCAGCGCCGGGCGCGGTCCGCCGGCACTGGCGAGGACCAGGACCTCGCGCGCGATCGCCGCGGCCAGCTCGGCGGGATCGGGCACGCGCCGCGCGTCCGCGGCGATGCCGATGCGCACCGCGCCGGCGTAGCTGAGGATGCTGACGCCGAGGCCGATCGAGCCCGACACCGGCGCCCACACGCCCATCTCGGTGACGCGCGCGCCGTCGAGGTGCAGCGCGCTTCGCGGCCCGGGCACGTTGGTGATCATCAGGCTCGCCTTCTGCGTGAACAGCGCGATCGCGAGGTCTTCCACGCGCTTCGGCGCGAGCCCGATCGCGCCCAGCACCTCGAGCGCGACGGTGGCCTCGGGCGACTGCTTGATCGCGGCCATCCGCCGGTGGACGAGCGCGAGCCGCGCGATCGGATCGGTGACGTCGATCGGTAGCTCGGCGTAGACCATGCCGAAGTGGTTGCCGAGCTCACCGGCGACGTGCAGGTCGACGGGCATCAGCGCGCGCAGCGGCCGCACGCGGTCGCCGCGCGCGACCAGGTGCGCGCGCACCGCGGCGGTGATCGCCGCGACCAGGACGTCGTTGACGGTCGCGCCGTGCGCGGCGGCGATCACCTTGATCGCGCGCAGCTCGATCGGCGGCGACAGCGCGAACTGCTTGCGCGCGCCGAGGCGACCGCGGAGCGGGCTGCGCCGATCCGGCGGCAGCGCGATCAGCCGGGCCAGCGTGCCGGCCTGCGCCGCCACGCGCCGCGCGCGATCGGCGAGCGGCGGCGCCGGCGGCGGATCGATCCGCACGTTCTCGAGGTGCATCGCGCGGCCCTCGTCGGTGAGCCCGAGCAGCATCGCGACCAGCGCCGCACCGTCGCCGATGCAGTGGTGCAGGCGCATGACCACCGCGGTGCCCGGGCCGTAGCCATCGACGACGTGCAGCCGCCACAGCGGGCGATCCGGATCGAGCGGCCGCGCGGCCAGCTCGCCGACGGCGTGCGCGAGCTCGGCGTCGCCGCCGGGCGCGGGCAGGGTGGTCGTCGCGAGGTGCGCGTCGAGATCGAAGTGCGGGTCCTCGGCCCACGCGGCCAGGCCGAGGGGCGACCACTCGATCCGCTCGCGGAAGCGGTGGATCGGCAGCAGGCGATCGCGGACCAGCGCCCGCACGCGCGCGAGTGACAGCGGCTGATCGAACGCCAGCACGCTGGTGATGACCATCTCGTTGGTCGCGCGGTCCATCCGCAACCAGGCGGCGTCGACGGCGCGCAGGCGAACCGGTGGAGTGCCCATGCGCTCGCGTCGCTGCAAGCGGCATTCCGCGGAGGCCTGCGGCGCGCTGACGCAGGGGGCGGCGCGTCAGCTGCGGGGATCGAGGCCGCGCGGATCGCGAACCGATCGCCGTCGGTTCGCGGCGCGTCGCACGACCGCTTCGGGGTCACGCGCGGGGTTGCGCGTCGGGGCGCGCGGTCCACGCCGGTCGCGCGGGCGGCGGCGGCGGCGGCGCGAGCGCCGCGGCGAACACGTCGAGCGCCTCGACTGGCACGCCGCGGCGCAGCTGGTCGTGCCGCAGGACCAGCGCGGCGCGCGGCGGCGTGCCCGCGAGGCGCGTCAGCTCGGCGATCGCGCGCTCACCGTCGCTCGCGCCGCAGGTGCAGAACATCCCGAGATCATCGAGCACCTCGTGGTGGCGCGCGATCCAGCTGCGCACCGGCGTCGCCAGCACGCCGCCCCAGATCGGCGTGCCGATGACCACGAGGTCGTAGCGCGACGGGTCGCGGCCCGACGACGAGACCGGGCCGGTGCGCGCGCGCATCGCCTCGTAGGCGCAGCGCAGCCAGCCCCGCCAGCCATCGCGCGGCGTGCGATCGCCGATACACTCCAGATCGGCGTCGAGCCGGCGGGCCACCTGCTCGGCCACGCGGGCGGTGGTGCCGGTTCGCGAGTAGTAGACGACGAGGATGCGCATGGGCCGTGACAAAGCACGGCGCGTGCCCGGTGCGGCCGCGAACCCGCTGACCGCTGCGAGCGCCGCCGCGCGCAGGATTGCGGGATCCCGCGCAGCGATCGCGCGATCCTGATGGCATGCCGCGTGCTCGATGACCTGATGAATGGCACCGCCCCACGATCTCGAGCACGTCGCCGCCGCCGCCGTCACGATCGGCGATCTGGTCTACCTCGTGCCCCCGACCGCGCACGTGTCGCCGCACTGTGTGGTCGCCAAGGCCAGCATGCGCGTCAGCGCCCGGGCCGCCGGCTGGCGCGTCGAGCTCGCCGATGGCGGCACCGCCTGGTGGCCGCAGGGCGCGCGGGTCTGGCGGCGGCGCGCCCGGCCGGGCGGCGAGCTGCCGTGAGCCTCGCGACGCGCCCGGCCCGCCACACGTGGTCGCCGCCGCCGCGCTTCGACGGCTTCGAGATCACGCGGCCGCTCGGGACCGGCGGCATGGGCATCGTGTATCTGGC
>JAIOQA010000220.1 GCA_021413675.1 Deltaproteobacteria bacterium
GCGGCCGCGCCGACCGCGCCCGCGCCCGCCGCCGGTCACGCGGTCTACTCGCTCGTCGACAACCGCCTCGCCGGCCACCTCGGCCGCGGCGGCGGGCTCCTCATCCCCGGCGGCTCGGCCGGCTTCGCCAAGTACGTGCGCTTCGGCAACACCATGGCCGGCAACAAACGCGCGTGGATCCTGCGCGACCACGAGGGCGACGTGAAGGTCGCGCGCCTCGACGGCAAGCACGGCTCGCTGTTCGTGCCGCTGACCGCGGCGCAGGCCAGGACCGGCTCGATCCGCCTGCGCGTCCACGCCGACAAGGCCGGCACGCTCGAGATCAAGGTCAACGACCACGCCGCGATCCGCACCGAGGTCGCGAGCGACTGGTCGACCGTCGAGGTCACCGCGCCCGCCGGCCAGCTCGTCGCCGGCGAGAACCAGCTCGAGCTCGCCGCCGCGAAGTCCGGCCTCGCGCTGGCGTGGGCCCAGCTGGGCGCGACGACCGCCGCGACCGACGCCGACGCCAGCTTCTTCGATCCGTCGGCCAAGGCGCTGGTCGTGCCCCGCGGCGGCGCGATGACCTGGTACGCCGCGATCCCCGACCACGCCTCGCTCACCGCCGACGTCGGCGGCCAGGGCTGCAAGGTCGACGTCGCGGTCACCGCCGACGACGGCGCGACCGCGTCCGGGACCCTCGGCGCCGGCGCGATCGATCTGGGCGCGCTCGCCGGCAAGGCCGCGCGCATCGAGCTCGCCAACGCGAGCTGCGATCGCGCCGCGATCGCGCAGGCCGCGCTGACCGTGCCGGGCGCCGCGCCCACCGCGGCCAAGGCCGCCGCGCCCAAGTACGTCGTGTTCGTGATCATGGACTCGCTGCGCGCCGACCGCGTGCGCGCGTTCAACCCCAAGGCCCGGCCCGACGCGCCCAACTGGGACAAGCTCGCCGAGTCGTCGACCTTGTTCACCAGCCACTACGTGCAGGGCAACGAGAGCCAGGTCTCGCACGCCTCGATGTGGTCGTCGAACTACCTCATCAAGCACAAGGCGCAGGACAGCAAGAACAAGCTGTCGCTCAAGTGGACGACGATCGACGAGGTCGCGAAGGCCGCCGGCAAGTACACCGCCGGCGCCTCGGCCAACGGCTACATCCGCCCGGCGCGCGGGTTTGGCTCGGCCTGGGACAAGTACGTCAACCACATCGAGAAGAGCCTGGGCCTCAAGGGCAAGGACGTCCTCGAGCAGGGCCTCGCGTTCATCGAGCCCCACAAGACCCAGCCCTGGTTCCTCTACATGGGCTTCATCGACACCCACGTCACGTGGCGCGCGAAGAAGCCGTGGATCGCGCAGTACGACGGTGGCTACTCGGGCCGGTTCGCGACCGAGTTCGGCGACGACGGCCCGGGCGGCATGCCGCAGGGCCTGTCCGATCGCGAGAAGGATCACGTCCGCGCGCTCTACGACTCCAACGTCAGCTACCAGGACGATCTGCTCGGCAAGCTGGTCGCGCAGCTCCAGGCCTGGGGCGTGTGGGACGACACGATGCTGATCGTCACCGCCGATCACGGCGACGAGCAGTGGGAGGACGGCAAGATCGGCCACGGCGGCTCGGAGCACGAGACGCTCATCCACGTGCCGCTGCTCGTCCACTACCCGGCGCTGTTCCCGGCCGGCAAGATCGTCGGCGGCAGCGAGGGCATCGACATCGTGCCGACGGTGGCCGAGGCGCTCGGCGTGCCTGCCGATGGCGAGTGGCAGGGCATGTCGCTGGTCGCCGAGGCCAACGGCGGCGACGTCTACCCGACGCTCGCGACCTCGTCGAAGTACGAGAACGGCCACGCCGGCCGCATCGGCCACTGGAAGATCATGCTGGCCGGCCCGACGACGCCGAAGCTCTACGATCTCGCGAAGGACCCGGGCGAGCGCAGCGATCGCTTCGGCGACGCGCAGGCGGCGATCGGCGCGCGCCTCTTGCTCGATCCGATGTGGACCTTCCGCTCGTGGAACGTCGAGTGGAAGAAGGCGCGCTGGGGCGCCGCCGGCAACGTGACCGCGGCGTTCGCCGAGGACATGGGCGAGTAGATTTCGCAGGGCGCGGGAACACGCGCTCGCCCCGCGCCCTTGCTGACGCGCGCGACCGCGCGCTGTACCTTCGCCGCATGTCGGTCGTTCTCTATCATCACCCGTACTCGCGCGCCGCCACCGTCGTCTGGATGCTCGAAGAGGTCGGGGTCCCCTACGAGCTCCGGTTCGTCGACATCATGACCGGCGCGCACAAGGCGCCGGCGCTGGTCGCGCTGAACCCGATGGGCAAGCTGCCCATCCTCACCGACGGCGACGCCGTCGTGACCGAGGTCGCGGCGATCGGCCTCTACCTCGCCGATCGCTACGCCTACGGTCGGCTCGCGCCCAAGGTCGACGACCCGGCGCGCGCGACGTACCTGCGCTGGTCCCTGTTCGCGCCGTCGGTGATCGAGCCCGGCTCGATGGCCAAGGCGCAGGGCTGGGAGTTCAAGCCCAGCCAGGCCGGCTGGGGCACGCACGAGGCGATGCTCGGCGCGATGGAGCACGCGCTCGCGCGCAAGGACTTCCTGCTCGGCGACACCTTCTCGATGGCCGACGTGATCTTCGGCGGCACGCTGCGCTACATGCTGCAGTTCAAGATGATCGACGCGCGCCCGGGCTTCGCGGAGTACAGCGAGCGGCTGGCGGCACGCCCGGCGTGGCAGAAGGCCGACGCCCGCAACAGCGCGATCCGCGACGAGCACGGCCTCGGCCACTGAGCGGCGCCCGAGCGTGGCGCTATGGCGCGGCGTCGGACGTGGGGCCGGGCGCAGCGTCGGTCGGCGCGGCCTGCGGATCGCGGACGAAGGTCGTGACACCCGCGGCGGTCAGCGCGCCTTTGAGATCGTCCCACAGGCCCTGGCGGGCGTCGCCGGTCACCGTGACGTCGGCCGCGCCCGCGGTCGTGCACGCGGTGACGATCGCCTCGCGCGTCGCGACCGCGCCGTCGAGCTCGAGGCCCGCGCCGGTGACGCGCACCTGACAGCGCGGGACGCCGGCGTCGGCGGGGCGATCGAGCGCGGCGCGCGCGGTGCCGTCGGAGCCTGCGCCCGCGGTGCCGGCGGAACCGGTGCCCTTGCCGAGCCCGACGCTCGAGCCGCCGCCGAGGCCGAAGCCTCCGCCGCAGCGCAGGTACATCACCGCGAGCACGATCGCCGCGACCAGCGCGGCGGGGACGACGAGCCGGCGCAGGCGTCGCTTCGGGGGCTGGGATCGAGCGCTCATGGGACTCCTGGCGTGGGGGGCTGCGCGGGATCGACGGGCTTCGCGGGATCGACGGGCTTCGCCGGATCGACGACGACCGCGGCCACGCCCTGATCGCGCTGGCAGCGCGCGGCGTCGTGGGCGAGGCCAGTGACCAGCGCGACTTGCAGATCGGCGAGCGCCGCGTCGGGCGCGATCACGATCAGGTACGGGTGCAGATCCTCGCCGAGGCGCAGCGATGCGATCCGGCAGATCTGCAGCTCCTGGCTGCGGTCGCCGAGGTACGCGACGACGACGTCGCGATCCGGCACGCGCTCGAGCAGCGGCACGCCCAGCGCGATCGTGCGATCGGGCAGCTCCAGCGCGGTCAGCATGCCGTCCTTCGAGACCCGCGCGATCAGCACCGGGCGGATCGCGAGCGACGCGGCCAGGGCCGACAGCGCCTGATCGCGCAGCGCCCCGCGATCGGTGACCAGCGGCCCGGCGTCGCGCGGCGCGCCGGCGTCGACGATCACGGGCGCTGGCGTCGGGGACGGCGTCGGGGTTGGCGTCGGCGTCGGGGTCGTGGAGGCCGACTTCCGGGCGGCGGCGGTCTGCACCAGCGACGCGAACACCAGGATGAACAGGACATCGATGAGCGAGGTCATCGACGCCGCCTGGACGATGCCTCGGCGCCTCACGCGCGATCGCTCCGGGCGAGCCGCGTCATGGCCGCGCCCCCCGCGCCTGCCGACGCGCGTCCCACGCCTCGATGTTCTTCTCGCAGGCGTCGCCCCAGGCCGCGAGCTTGATCCCGAAGATCGCCGACAGCCAGATGCTGAACGCGAGCCCTGCGACCGTCGTCCACACCGCGAGCGCCAGCGGATCGAGCAGCTTCGCGACGTCGGTGCCGCCGATGGAGAGCGAGAGCCCGAGCCCGAGCACCGTGCCCAGCAGGCCGAGCTGGCGCAGCAGATCGATCCAGAACGCCAGCGCCGATTCGAGCCGCTGCGCGCGCATCTGCCAGGTCCGGACCTGCTTCTGCGCCCACGCTGGATCCGAGGACGACAGGACCGCGCGGGCCTCGTCGCGGATCGCCTCGGTCACCAGGCTCGCCGCCGGCTTGCCGGTCGCGCCCGCCTCGTCGGCGACCAGCTCCCAGCCCAGGTAGTCGGTCAGCGCGCGCACCCAGTTCAGCTCGCCATGCAGGTGGAACAGCGACGCGACGAAGACGATCGCGATCATCACCAGCATCACCGCGGTGAGCCCCCAGCCTTGCACGAACGCGGTCAGCACCGCGTCATCATACCTGCGTCCGCGCGAGCGCGGGCCACGGCCGGCCCTGGCGATCGCGGCCCGCGAACCAAGGCTCACGCCCGACGATGGTTGGTCAGCGCGTGCGCGTCTCGCGAAACGGCTCGGCGACCACCTGCTGTTCGTCCTCGGCCATCGGGCCTGGCCGATCGACGGGGCGGTCACCCGGGTTCGATAGGACCGGGGCGCGCGTGCGGCGACAGCGGGCCGTGGCGCCGCCAGCCGGTCGTGAGGGACCACGTCGTCGGCATCACGACCGGCACGAACTCCAGATGGCTGCGTCGGGGATCATTCGCCCAGCCGTCGAACGCGCGCGCTGACGCGAACGGATCGAACGCGAGGTTGCGAGCGGCGATGTCCTCGCGGTGCCGTCGCCAGTTGTTCAGCACGTAGGCCAGCGCGTTGCGCGTCTCGCGCAGGGTGCGCAACGGCCGCGGGTGATAGCGATCCGCGAACACCCCGCCGGTGCGACGGGTCGTGACGTTGAACCGCCGCGCACACGCGATCTGGAAGCCCTGCATGCCACGCGCGAGCGCCATGTGGTTGTCCGCTTCGACGATCAGGTGGACGTGGTTGCCCTGCACCGAGATGTGACAGATGCGGAAGTCGCTGCGCCTGCACGTGATCGCGAGCCCGTGCCGGACCGCCAGCCAGCCCGCGCGCCGCCGGAGCTTGAGCCCGGGCCTCGCGCGGATGGTGACGTGCAGCGGGTGACGCGGATCGATCGCGGGCCGCGCCTTGTGCTTCTCGCTCGACCGCGGCCCCCGCGGCGGCCGCCCCGCCCCCGGTCGCTTCCCACCGCGGGTGCGCCACGGCAGCTCGGTCTGGATCGGCGTCAACATCTGATTTCGCCGTTCTACGATACGATGATGCATCGAGCAACCAGAATGGCCTACCCGGACCTGGCAAGAATCGGCGTTGGGGGGGCTGGGACGCGCTCGGTTCCCCTGCGCGGCGCAAATCGCGCGCATGTACGCGCCCTCCATCGAGCCTCCGCTCGATCGCAAGCGCTCGGTCAAGAGCGGCGCCCGCATCGTCAAGCAACCCGACAGGCCGCGCTCACAACAGCGCTGGCCCGAGCGCTCGATTCGCGCGGTCACGACGGACTTGCGTGCGCCCAGGACCGCGGCTTTCGCGCCCTGCGACGGCAGGCGAACGCGCGCTGCGCTCGGTTGACCGACTTTGCCAGGTGCATGCCGCAGCGGCGCCTCTGCGGCGGGGGCGATCGCGCTCGACGGCGAGATCCGAAGTCCACGAAACCACGACCGAGCGCTGGGCGGTCCGACGGGCCGCGGTTTGCAATGTTCAAGGCCGCTGATGATCGACCGCCCGCGACCCGGAATCGGATCAGGTCGACTACGCTCGGCAACGCGCGACCACGATTCGCCGTGAAGAAGGCGCCGCGCGCAGGCGTTCGATCAGACGAGCCCGCGCGACGCAACAACCGCTACAGGAGACTCACCGTGACGAAGAGCTACAACGACCGCCGAAGTCTGATCGCCACCACGATCTGCGCGATCCTGATGAGCGCGGCATGCAAGGGCAAGAGCGATCCCGCACCCACCCCGGCGCCGCCGCCGGCCGCGGCCGTCGATGCCGCTGCGCCCGCGCCCACGCCGACGCCCACCGCCGCGATCGATGCCGCCGCGGCCCCGACGCCGACGCCGACCGAGCCCGAGGCCGCCACCAACCTCGACCCCAAGGTGCTCGACGGCGTGAAGCCGCTCAAGCCCGATGCCAAGAAGCGCACGGTCGACGCGACCGCCGCCGGCGCGACGGTCGCCGTCAAGCTGGTGCAGCGACTGGGACCGCCGGTCGCGGATCCGGACTCGCAGTTCCGCGCCTTCGAGCTGCTGCTGGTTCTCTCGGGCACGTCGACGGTTGCGATCGACCTCGGCCAGCAGAACGACGCCATCTCGTCCGCCGATCCGGAGGGCACGCTGAGCCTGCTCGAGGCCAACGACGATCCCGCGGCGAACCTCGACGACGACGGCGGCCTGCCCAAGCTACCGAGCAAGTCGCCGATGCTGTACCGCACGCAGTTCCACATCACCGGCGCGTCCGATGACTTCATCGTCACGCAGGAAGGCGACTCGCTGGTCGTGTGGAACTTCACGCGCGATGAGGGCGCGGTCAGCAAGGAGTGGTTCAAGCTCGCGATCGTCAAGCTCGCCGCGGGCGCCAAGGTCACCGCGTCGTAAGAAGCTGCCGTACGGCAGCGATCACGCGCTCGCGTGCTGATCGCGTCCGCGGGCGCGGCTCAGCCGTAGCCCAGCAGCTCCTTGCCGAGCGACACGCAGATCGCGCCGGTCTCGTCGACCACGTGCGTCAAGAGCTCGTGGATCGACTCACCCGGCTCCGGCCCGCGCCGGCGCGCCTGCACCCACTCGTCGAGCAGCCGCAGGCGCTCGAGGGTCTGGCCGCCGGGCAGCTCGCGCTCGGCGGGCGGGCGGATCGCGCGCAGGCGATCGTGCGCCGACTCGACGCAGTACGCGACCGAGCGCGGGAACCGGCCCTCGCCGATGAGGAACCGCGCGACCGCGTCGCTCGTGACCTTGCCCTGGTTCTGCTTCATGAACGGCTCGAAGCCGGATAGCGCGCGCATGAGCGACAGCCACAGCGCGGTGTCGACGACCTCGTGGCGCTGGCTGATCGCGGTGAACGCGTGGTGGTGGACATCGAGCATGCGCGCGGTCTGGTTGACGCGCTCGAGCAGGACGCCGAGCCACATGAAGTCGAGCGAGTCGTCGTGCAGCATCGTCGAGCGCAACAGGCCGAGCGTGAGCTGGGTCAGCGACCGCACGCGCCGGTAGAACGCGTCGCGGTGCTCGCGGTACTCGCCCTTGCCGCCATCGTCGAGCCAGAGGTGGAGCTCGTTGATCGACTCC
Source organism: Deltaproteobacteria bacterium (assembly GCA_021413675.1). GTDB lineage: Bacteria > Myxococcota_A > Polyangia > Haliangiales > Haliangiaceae > JAIOQA01. Next base: position 7,431 of record JAIOQA010000220.1, read on the forward strand.
CAGGCCTCGAGCGACACGACGTCGCGGATCGCGCGGGCGTTCCAGCGCGCGCCGGTCACCGAGCGCACGATCGACACGCCGGACTCGGTGTCCCAGGTCATGAAGTCCTGGACCCGCTCGCCATCGCCCCACACCGGATCGTCGTCCTTGCCGCCGGCGAGGCGCTCGCGGAACTGATCCTCCTCGCCGGAGACGACGACGATCGGGCGCCAGCACGCGTGCGGCTCGAGGTCGGCGTCGAGCGCGAGCGACTGGGTGGCCGCCAGCATGCGCGCGGTCGACTCGGCGCGCTCGACGTAGCGCCCGAACCAGAAGCAGTGATCGGCGACGCGCGAGATGATCATGATCGTTCGCCCCCCGCGATGACGCCGGGCGCGAACTCCTCCGGATCGGAACCGCTCGCAAGCTCGCTCATGGCGCATCTCCTTTCAGCACCCAGGTGTCCTTCGAGCCACCGCCCTGGCTCGAGTTGACGACGTAGCTGCCGTCGACAAGCGCGACGCGCGTGAGGCCGCCGGGCAGGACCCACGGGCCCTCGCGGCTGGTGAGGATGTACGGCCGCAGGTCCACGCGGCGCGGCGCGACGTGGCCGCGGTCGGCGATCCAGGTGGGGCACGCCGAGAGCTCGACACGCGGCTGCGCGATGTAGCGGCGCGGGTCGGCGAGGATGCGGGTGCGAAACTCGGCGCGCTCGGCGCTGGTCGCCTGCGGGCCCATGAGCATGCCGTAGCCGCCGGCCTCGTCGACCGCCTTGACCACGAGCTGGTCGAGGTGATCGACGACGTACGCGCGGTCCTCGTCGCGGAGACAGACGTAGGTCGGGACCTGCTCGAGGATCGGCTCCTCGGCCAGGTAGTAGCGGATCATGTCGGGCACGAACGGATAGATCGCCTTGTCGTCGGCGATGCCGTTGCCGGGCGCGTTGGCGATCGCGACGTTGCCGGCGGCGTAGGCCCGCATGAGGCCGGGCACGCCGAGCACGCTGTCGGGCCGGAACACCTCGGGATCGAGGAAGGCCTCGTCGGTGCGGCGGTAGATCACGTGGACCCGGCGCGGACCGCGCGTGGTGCGCACGAACACCTGATCCTTGTCGACAAACAGGTCCGGCGCCTGGACCAGCTCGAGGCCCATCGTGCGAGCGAGGAAGGTGTGCTCGAAGTACGCCGAGTTGTACGGCCCCGGGGTGAGCACGACCGCGGTCGGATCGCTGTCGACCGGCGCGACCGAGCGCAGCATCTCGGCGAGCCGCGTCGGATAGTGATCGACGCGGTGGACGCGCGCGGCGTCGAGGGCGCGCGGGAACACGCGCTTCGAGATGACGCGGTTCTCGATCACGTAGCTCACGCCCGACGGCGTGCGCAGGTTGTCCTCGAGGACGCGCCAGGTGCCCTCGGGATCACGGATGAGATCGACGCCGGCGATGTGGATGCGCACGCCGCCTGCCGGCTTCACGCCGCGCAGCATCGCGCGGTAGCCGGCGGCGCCGAGCACCAGCTCGCGCGGCACGACGTTGGCATCGAGGATGCGCTGCTCGCCGTAGACGTCGTCGAGGAACAGCCCCAGCGCGGTCAGCCGCTGGACCAGGCCGCGCTCGAGCCGCGCGAAGTCGGCGGCGGCGATGAGCCGCGGGATCAGGCAGAACGGGAAGATCTTCTCGGTGCCGCGCGAGTCGCTGTAGACCGAGAACGTCACGCCCTGGTGCAGGAGCGCGCGCTCGGCCAGCGCCTGCGAGCGCGCGAAGTCGCTGGGCGTCTGCGCGCCGAGCTGCTCGAGCGCGCGGCGGAACGGCGGCCGGGGCTGGCCATCGACGAACAGCTTGTCGTAGGCGCCGGCGATCGGCTGGTAGGCGTTGAACAGAGCCTGGGTCATGCGGACTCCACGGGCGACGAGGACTGCGACTGCACCTGCGAAGACGTGGCCGGCGCGAGCGCGACCGCCTTGCCGTCGACCGCGCGCGGCCGGCGAAGATCGATCGTGTAGGTCGCCGTGCGGCGATGGGCCGCGTGCGGGCGCGGCAGCGGCGCGGCAAGGGTCTCGACCGCGATGCGCTCGATCCGCCGCGCGGTCGCCTCGGCCGCGTCGGCGGGCAACCCGTCATACGGTCCGCCGCCCGGACGCCAGCCGGCGATCGTGAGGCGCTGGTGCTGCCCACCGGCGCCCCACTCCACCACCATCGGATCCTGGACCGGCAGGCCCGGATGGAACCCGGGCGACGGCACCCACGCGCGACGGCGCACGCCGATCACGCGCGTGTCATCACCGGCCCAGCGATCGGCGGGCGGCAGATCGACGCGCCGCCCGTCGACGACGAGCCAGTCGAGCGCCGCGGTGCCCGTCACCGCAAGCTGCCAGCGCTCGGTCGACGCGTCGACCACGCGCGCGCCGCGCCGCTCCTGGCTGGCGGTGTCGCCGACCAGGGGCCAGAACTCGAGCGCGCGCGCGACCGCGAGGCTCGCGCCCGGCAGCTGACCGACCGCGACCAGGCGGTGATCGTCCTGCAGCAGGCGCCGCATCTGCGGCAAGAGGCCGAGGCCGTGGTCGTCGAGATCGGCGAGCACCTGGCGCAGATCGAGCGCGAGGAAGTGCGGCAGCGCCCAGCGATCGTGGAGATCCGCCTGCCAGTCGACGAGCGGCGCGCGGTAGCTATCGAGCGCGCAGCGCGCGATCACCGCGCGGAACAAGGCCGCGGCCGCGACCAGCGCGCCCGGCGTGGGCGGCATGCGCAGCGCGCGGAACTCGATCACGCCGAGCTGACCGCGCGCGCCCAGCCCCGGGTTCCACAGCTTCTCGACGTTGATCTCGGCCCGGTGCGAGTTGCCCGAGGCATCGACCAGGAGCGGCGCGAGCGCGAGCGCCAGCGCCTGGCGGTCGAGCCGGCCGCGATCGGCGTTGTGCTCGAGCCACTCGAGCGTCAGCTCGTACTCGTCGAAGCGCTCGCGCGCGCCCTCGTCGGGTCGCGGGCCCTGGCTCGCGGAGCCCACACACTCGCCGGTGAACCAGTACGACAGCGCCGGGTGGTTGTGGACGTAGCGCAGCACGCCGGGCAGCAGATCGGGATAGCGGAAGAACGGGCTCGCATCGGCGATCGCGCCGCCGAAGGTGAGCTGGCCGCCGCCGCCGGAGTCGGTGACGTCGCCGTTGTAGCGGTAGCGGTACGGCGCGAGCCCGGCGTCGTGCGCGGCGGCCCACACCAGCCGGGCCTGATCGCAGAAGTCGACGAGCGACGCCGACGGCGCGAGGTTGACCTCGACCACGCCGGGATCCGGCGTGACCGTGAGCCACGCGTGATCCGGATCGAACGGCGGCGCCGCGACGGGCGGTGCGTCGAGCGGCGGCGCGACCGGCACGCGATCGTCTGGCCCCGGCGGCCCGGGCTGGCGCGGCCAGCGCACGCCCCACGCGAACCGCGGCGCGTCCTCGTCGGGGAAGTGCCGGCCGATCACCCGCGACAGCGCGGTGCCGCGCGGCAACCGCGCGCCCAGGCCGTTGACCAGCGCGCGCGCCCGCTCGAGCTTGTCGTCGCCCTCGGCCGTCGAGAGCCACGGCGCCTCGGTCGACTCGCGCCGCGTGAAGGTCGGCTCCGCGCCGATCCAGATGTCGAGGCCGCGGCGCGCGAGCTGCGCGTCGTGGACCTCGGCCTCCGCGCGCAGGGTCGCGTGGAGCATGCGATCCTCGTCGGTCATCGCCCGGCCTCGCGCACCGCCCCGGCGATCAACGGTCCGCCTCGGGCTCGAGCCAGTCCTCCGGACGCGGCATCGGCCGGTCCATCGACAGCCGCCGCAGATCGAGCGTGTGCGGCTGATCGGGGTGCGGCGCGACCCGGCGCAGCGCGACCGGCATCGGCATCGGGCCCTCGAAGGTGAAGCGCTGCGCGCGGCGCGCCGACGCCTCGGCGCGGGTCAAGGGCGGCGTCTCGTAGCCGCGGCCCTCGGGGTGCCACACGTGGTACGCGCACGCGCCCAGCGAGCGCCGCGCCCAGATGTCGATCAGATCGATGCGCACCGGGTGATGGATGCCGAGGTGCGGGTGCAGCGCGTGCGGCGGCGCCCACGCGCGGAACCGCACGCCGCCGACCGCGAGGCCGCGCTCGCCGACCTGGCGCAGCGGCAGCACCGCCCCGCCGACCGCGATGACGTGGCGCTCGGGCACGTGCCCGCTCACGCGCACCTCGATGCGCTCCATCGACGAGTCGACATAGCGCGCGGTGCCGGCGGCGGTGACCTCCTCGCCGAGCACGTGCCACGGCTCGATCGCGTTGCGCAGCTCGACGACGACGTCGCCGATCGCCAGCCGGCCGATCAGCGGGCAGCGCAGCTCGACGAACGGGCGATACGCCTCGGCCGGCAGCGCGACGCCGCGATCGGCGAGCAGCGCGAGGACATCCTCGAAGTCGCGCCACATCCAGTACGGCAAGAGGAACCGGTCGTGCAGCTCCTGGCCCCAGCGGACCAGCGGCGCCGCGTACGGCTCGGCGACGAACGCCGCGACCAGCGCGCGCGCGAGGATGCCCTGCGCGGCGGTCATGCGCGGATGCGGCGGCATCTCGTACGCGCGCATCTCGACCAGGCCCTGGCGACCGTACGGCGTCTGCGGATCGTAGAGCTTGTCGAGCGACAGCTCCGCGCGGTGCGTCGAGCCCGCGACGTCGACCAGCAGGTTGCGGAACAAGGCGTCGACCAGCCACGGCGCCGGCGTCGGCTGCGCGCGCGCGCGGTCGAGCGCGATCTCGAGCTCGTACAGCGCGTCGTGGCGGGCCTCGTCGACGCGCGGCGCCTGCGAGGTCGGCCCGACGAACAGGCCGGTGAACAGGTACGACAGCGATGGGTGGTGCTGGACGAACGTGATGAGCGACGCGAGCAGATCCGGTCGCTGCAGGAACGGCGACGCGAGCGGCGTGGGCCCGCCCAGCGTGAGGTGGTTGCCGCCGCCCGAGCCGGCGAGGCGCCCGTCGAGGAGGTGCTTCTCGGCGATGAGCCCGGCGGCGAGCGCCGCGTCGAACACGGTGCCGACCAGCTCGGCGTAGTCGCGGCCGGTCGCGGTCGGCGCGAGGTTGACCTCGATGACGCCGGGGTCGGGCGTGATCGCGAACTTCGCGAGCAGCGCGCCCGGCGGCGGGGCGTAGCCCTCGAGCCGGACCGCGACGCCGAGATCGCGCGCCGCGGCGGCGATCGCATCGATCAGCGCGATGAACTGCGGCTGGCTCGCGACCGGTGGCAGGAACACCCAGAGCTCGTCGGCGCGCAGCTCGACGCACAGCGCGGTGCGGATGCCGATCGCCAGGGGCGGCGTCCAGCCACCGGGCTGGACCAGGCCCTGGGCCGCGGCCAGGCGGATCCGCCGGACGTCCGCGTCCCGGACAGTATCGCCGGCGCTCTTGCCGTCGTCCTCGTCGTAGACCCGGCGCGGGTCGCGCTCGCTCGGCTCCTCGACGGGCCACGGCGGCGGCAGGCCCGGGCCGAGCGCGCCGAGCGGCAGGCGCAGGCCCATCGGGCTGTCACCCGGGATCAGGAACATCGCCTCGCGCCGCGTCGACCAGCGCTCGGTCAGCCATGCGTCGTCATGGAGGTTGCGCGCGAGCGGCAGCACCCAGCCCGCGGGCGCGGTCGCGCCGCGATCGAGCACGCGGGCCAGCCGGCGGCGCTCCTCGGGATCATCGAGCGTCGCGGTCTTCGGATCGATGCCGAGCGGCAGCTGGGCCTCGTCCTGGATGAGGCGCCACGGATCCTCGTAGGCGGCCTGCGCCGTCGCCGGCACGCCCAGGCGCGCGGCGATCGTGTGGATCAGCGCCTCGGCGTGCGCGAGCGTGATCGCCTCGGCCTGCGCGTCGCCGTCGCCGCGATCCGGCGCCCAGAGCGGCACGCCGTCGCGCCGCGAGACCAGGTCGATCGCCCAGCGCGGCAGGCTCTCGCCGGGGTAGTGCTTGCCCATGCGATAGATGAGCGCCGCGCCCGGCGCGAGCCGCGCGCGCAGCTCGTCGGCGAGCACCTGGCCGCGCGTCCACTTGCTGGCGCCCAGCGCCGCGCCGTTCCACTCGGGCAGCGCCGGCTCGAAGCGCGACGTGAAGGTCGGCTCGCCGCCGAGCGTGAGGCGCACGCCTGCGGCGATCAGCGCCGCGTCCGCGCGATCCGCGGCGGTGAGCAACTCCTGCCACACCGGCTCGGGGTACGGCGCGGTCGGCCGCGGCTCGTGACCGAGGCGCGCGACCCGGGTCGTGAACGACACGCTGGTCGCGCCGATGTCGCTGGTGCCATCGAGCGGCGCCGCTGACGACGGCGTCGCGGTGCACGCCAGCGGGATGTGGCCCTCGCCGCACATGAGGCCGCTGGTCGCGTCGAGCCCGATCCAGCCCGCGCCCGGCACGTAGACCTCGGCCCACGCGTGCAGATCGACGACGTCGCGATCGACGCCGCGCGGCTCGTCGGGCAGCATGCCCTCGTCGGTGAGCTGCAGCAGGTAACCCGACACGAAGCGCGCCGCGATGCCGCGCGAGCGCGCCGCGGCGACCAGCAGCACCGCCGAGTCGCGGCAGCTGCCGCGGCCGTGGCCGAGCGTCTCCTCCGGCGTCCACACGCCGGCCTCGTCGCGGATGACGTAGCGCACGTGCTTCGCGATCGCCGCGTTGATCGCGACGATCGTGTCGATCGTGTTGCCCTCGCTCGGCAGCCCGGCGAAGAACGCCTTGGCCGCGGCCCCGACCTGGTACGCCGGATCGGTGCGATCGAGGAACGGCGCGAGCTCGTCGCTCTGCCGATCGGGATACGCGAACGGCATGACCTTCGCGCGATCGTCGACGAAGAAGTCGAACGGGTTGATCGGCTGGACGTCGAGCGCGAGCTCGACCATCAGATCGAGCGACGTGACCTTCTGGCCGGCGCGGAACGACACCCGCGCGACGTGGTTGCCGTGCGGATCGCGCTGCCAGTGCAGCCGGTGCTCCTGCTCGATGGCGAGCCGGTAGCTCTCGACCCGGGTCCGCGTGTGATCCGTGGGCCGCAGCCGGATGACGTGGGGACCGAGAGCCGCGGGAGCGGGATAGTGATAGTGGCTCGAGTGCTGAACCAGGATGCGCAACGTGTCCCCCTGCGCATCAGGATCGACGGCCGCGACCGTCGACACAAGGTACAGGCGGGGTGAAACCGCGGGCCTCTCGCTGGAACCGACGTCAGGCGGTCATCCAGCGTTCACACGTTGTTCATCAGTCAGATACATGCGCGCTTCCGCGCAGCGATCAGTGCGCGTCGTGATCGTGGGCCTCGGCGCCCTCGTGCGGCTCCATCTTCACGACCTTGCCGTCGGCGTCGACCAGCTGGTGGCAGTTCATGCACGAGAACTCGCCGGTGTTGGTCTTGGGATCGAACACGGTCTCGCCCAGCAGCTCGCCCATCAGCGGCTCGACCTTCTCGGACATGAAGCCCGCGACCTTGCCGGCGTCCGGATCCTTCGCGACCCACGCCATGAACAGCTCCTCGGTGTTCGGCAGCGGCTTGATGTCGGCGGTCGGCATCTCGAACGAGCCGTCGTCGGCGCCCGCGCCGTGGCAGGTCTTGCAGTCCATGTTCGCGTAGCGGGTGGCGTCGAACGCGACGAAGATCTCCTTCGAGCGCGGCATCACGACGTCCTTCATGTACGCGTGGCGCTGCTCGTGGTTCATGTCCTTCCACGCGAGCGGCGCGGTCGGCGCCGCGGGCGCCGCGGCGGGGGTGGACTTCGAGCCGCACGCGGCCAGGACGAGCAGGAGGGCGATCCGGTGGTTCATGGACCACTGCTTCCGCTGCCCGGTGGTGTCCTGTCAAGGCGTCGTCGCTAGTCGTTCATGTGCCGCTGACAGCGGTCGGCCCACGGCATTTCTCCTAGGGCGGCCAGGCCCAGATCCTCGCCGCACACGTCGCAGCGACCGTAGCGATCGTCGTCGCCATCGATCAGCTTCCGCCGGGCCTCGACCGCGTCGAGCGCGAGCCGCACCCGCTCCTCCGGCCGCAGCCCGGGCTTGCCCACGCCCAGCGCGTCGAGGCTGCCGTCCTTGTCCTTGCCCGCGAGGATCTCGCTCAGGATCGTGGCGAGCGTCTGGCCGCGCTTCATGATGCCGCGGCGCAGGCGCGTGAGAGTCTCGGGGTCGAAGCGCATGGCCGCAGTATGCGCCCGACGCCGCGCTACTGCGCGATCGCGAACTTCACGAGCGAGGTGCGCGGCGCCGGCGCGCCGCCGCCGCTCAAGAACTGCGTGTTCACGATCATCGTCACGTACGGGATGGTCACCGGCGACTTGCCCGGCACGGTGCCGATCATGTGCGTGACGGCGATCGACACCCACGCCTCACCGCTGAGATCCCGCCCGCCCTGCTGCTCGAACGTCATCTTCCATCCGCCGACGGTCTTCGCGCCGCGCTTGCCGACGTAGCGCTGCCCGGGCGCGCTGCCCAGCACGACGGCGCCGTCCTTGATCTCGTCCGCGAGATCCGCGGGCGACATCCCGGCGGCCGACGTGTGGACCCAGTCGTAGCCGTTCTGCGCGTCGCCCAGGTCCTGCGTCCACTTGTCGTCGGCGGGCGCGGCGGGGCGGTAGTCCGCGATCGCCGGCGGCGTCGGCAGCGTGCCGGTCTTCGCCGCCGCCAGCGCGGCCTTGTCGGTGATCTGCCGGGCCCACATCACCGCGACCGGGGCATCGCCGACGTCGTCGGGCCCGAAGTCGCCGACGATCTCGACGACGTCGAAGGTCGCGATCACCTTCTTGCCGGCGCGCGCGACGACCACGGCCTCGCGCTCGGAGAACTGGCTGTTGGGCATCTGCGCCGAGGTACTGCGCGTCACGGTCAGGGTCACGCCGCTGGCGGCACCGACCAGATCGGCGACCGTCATCGCGCACGGCCGGTGGATCCGCCCGTCGGGCGTGACCAGCACCGTGCACCTGCCGAGGTGCGCGGTCGGCTTCCCACCGGACAGCGACGCGACGTACGCGGCAAAGGCGTCGCCGCCGGCGCGGGCCCGCGTGGCGGACGACACGATGGCGATCAGGACGAGCCCCAGGACGATCGAGCGACGCGACATCCGCCGATTGTGCCCCAGGTCCGCCGGCAGATGCCGGCACGGGTTCAGCGGGCCGGCAGCTCGACCGTGACCGTCGTGCCGCGCCCGAGCGCGCTGGACACGCGGATCGTCCCGCCGTGGGCCTCGACCACGCGCTTCGCCAGCACCAGCCCGAGCCCGACGCCGCCGGTCGCGCGGGTGCGGCTGCGGTCGCTGCGAAAGAACGGCGTGAACAGCTGCGCGAGGTCGGCGTCGTCCATGCCGATGCCGCGGTCGACGACGGAGACCGACGCGCCGGTCGCGCTGGGCGCGGCGGTCAGGCGGATCTCGCTGCCCGGCTCGGAGTACTTGCGCGCGTTGTCGAGCAGGTTGTCGAGCACCCGCCGCAACAGCACCGGGCTCGCGACGAGCGTCGGCAACCCGGGCGCGACCTCGACCGCGAGCGGATGGCTATCGTGCAACCCGTCGAAGCGAATCCGAGCGCGCTCGACCAGGTCGCCGACCGACAGCGGCTCGCGCGGCAGCGGCGCGGTCGTGCCATCGGCGCGCTCGAACCGCGCGATCGTCATGACGTCCTCGATCAGCCGCTCGAGCTCGGCGACGTCTGACGCGATGCCCGGCAGGAGCTCCTGCGCGCGGGTCGCGACGCCATCCTGGACCAGATCGATCGCGACCTGGATGCGCGCGAGCGGGGTCTGCAGCTCGTGCGAGACGTTCGCCATCAGATCATGCTGCGCCTGCATCAGGCGGGTCACGCGATCGGCCATCGCGTCGAACGTGCGCGCCACCTCGCCGATCTCGTCGGTGCGGACCACGCCGGTGCGCGCGGCCAGGTCACCGCGACCGAAGCGCTCGGCGGCCGCCGCGACCCGCTCCAGCGGGCGCACGAGGTGCACGGTGAAGGCCACCGACAGCAGGAGCAAGAGGCCGAGCAGCATCAGCAGCGGATCGAACGCGAACTCGGCCATCGAGGGCTCCTCGATCGAGACGATCCCGATCGCCACCACCGCGCCGCGCTCGCGGATCGCGTGCGCGACATCGAACGCGCCGCGGTGGACCTGATCACCTTGCGCGAGCTCGGCCGCGGTCATCATCGGCAACGGCGGCGACACGGTCGAGATCAGGAGGCCGCCGTTGGCGTCGTAGAGCGTCAGATCGACCCCGGTCTGGGCGAGGCTCGTCACGCTGCGCGCGAGCGCGTCGTCGTCGTCGCGGTCGCGGGCCAGGTCGGCGACGACGAAGCGCGACACCTGCAGGAACTGCGGATCGCGGCGGCTGATCGCGCGCGACACGGTGAACATGACGACGATCGCCGCGATCACCAGCATCGCGAGGCCGTAGCCGAAGGTCTTGAGCGCGATCCGGTTCAGCCGCATGCGACCTCGCGCGACATCACGGCTCGTCGCCGACCGCGAGCACGTAGCCGACGCCGCGCACGGTCCGCAGGTAGCGCGGCTGCTTGGCGTCGTCGCCCAGCTTCTGGCGCAGCCGCGAGATGTGGATGTCGATCGAGCGCTCGAACGCATCGTCGGCGCTGCCGGTCGCGAGCTCGAGCAGCTGCTCGCGGCGCAGCACCCGACCCGGGCGCTCGGCCAGCACCTTGAGGATCGCGAACTCGTAACTGGTCAGCGCGATCTCGCGGCCGGCGACGGTGACGCGCATGCGCCCGGGGTCGAGCGTGATCGCGCCCGCGATGACCGGCTTGAGTGGCGGCCCGGCCAGGCCGCGCGCGCGCCGGACGTTGGCCTGGATGCGCGCGACCAGCTCGCGCGACGAGAACGGCTTGGTGACGTAGTCATCCGCGCCGGCCTCGAGGCCGATCACCCGATCGGCCTCCTCGCGGCGCGCGGTCACCATGATGATCGGCACGTCGAGGCGGGTCCGGAGCTCGCGACACACCGCGACGCCGTCCTTGCCGGGCAGCATGAGATCGAGCAGGACCACGTCGAACGCGCGGCGCGAGGCGAGCGCGATCGCGTCGGGGCCGTTGCCGACCACCTCGACCTCACAGCCCGAGCCCTCGAGGTACTGCGCGGTCAGCCGCGCGAGCTTGACGTCGTCCTCGGCGAACAGGACCTTGATCGGGGCTTCCATCGCGGCGCGACCATCCTATCGCCGCCGCCGCGGACGGGGCCCGGTCGAAACACTTCGAAACGCGCTCGTGCCACGCGCCGTGCCGGACGCACGCGCCGAAACACTTCTTCGCACTGCGGAAGCGCTGGCGACAGGTGCCGCTCCCATCGTGGATCGGGATGACGATCATGACGACCTCTCCGGTGCCCGACGTGGCCCGCGTGCTCGGCCTCGGTCGCGGCGCCCGCACCTGGCGGTCGGTGAAGCGCTACGGCATCTGGGCGCTCGCGCTCGTCCTGGTCCTCGGGGTGGCGCGCGCGATCGTGCGCGGTGGCGGCCCCGCCGCGCCACCGCGCTACGTGACCGCGCCGATCACCCGCGGCGACCTGCGCGTCACCGTGACCGCGACCGGCACCTTGCACGCCCCGACCGCGGTCGACGTCGGCGCCGAGGTCTCGGGCCGGCTGATCAAGGTCAACGTCGACTACAACGATCGGGTCACGAAGGGCCAGGTGCTCGCGGTCATCGATCCCGAGCAGCTCCGCGCGGCGGTCGCCCAGGCCGAGGCGCAGGTCGCCGTCGCCGACGCGGCGGTCCGGCAGGCGGTCGTGACCGCGACCGAGCAGCGCCAGATCGCCGAGCGCACCGCGCGGCTCGGCGCGCAGCAGCTGATCGCGACCCAGGAGGTCGAGAGCGCCGAGGCCGCCCGGGCGCGCGCCGACGCCGCGGTCGGCAGCGCCCGGGCCAACCGCACGCTCGCGGTCGCGCAGGCGACCCAGGCCCGGTCCAAGCTCGCCAAGGCGACGATCACCTCGCCGATCGACGGCATCGTGCTCGCGCGCGAGGTCGCCCTCGGCCAGACCGTCACCGCCGGCTTCACGACGCCGGTCTTGTTCGAGCTCGCCGAGGATCTCGGCCACCTGACCCTGAACGTCGACATCGACGAGGCCGACATCGGACGCGTCCGCGAGGGCAACGCGGTGACGTTCACCGTCGACGCGTACCCCGGGCGCACGTTCGCGTCGACGGTCGTGCAGCTCCGCAACCACGCCACCGTCACCCAGCACGTCGTCACCTACGAGGCCGTGCTCGCGGTCGACAACCGCGAGCACCTGTTGCGCCCGGGCATGACCGCGACCGCGCTGATCGTCACCGAGATCCGCACGGACGTGCGGATGGTGCCGAACGCGGCGCTGCGCTTCGAACCCACCGGGGCGACCGCGGCCGCACCCGGGCCCGCTGCAACGCGCGCGGGTGCGGCCGCGAAGCGGGTCTGGCGCCTCGAGGGCGGCGCGGTGATCGCGACCAGCCTCACCACCGGCGTCACCGACGGCACCTCGACCGAGGTGACCAGCGACGCACCGGCCGCCGGCACCGCGGTCATCGTCGATGTGGAGGACGCGCCGTGATCGAGCTGCGCGGCGTCACCAGGATCTACGGCACGGGTGACGCGGAGGTGCGCGCCCTCGCCGGCGCCGACCTGGCGATCACCGCCGGTGAGTTCGTCGCGGTGATGGGGCCGAGTGGCTCGGGCAAGTCGACCTGCCTGAACGTCCTCGGTTGCCTCGATCGCCCGACCTCCGGCGCGTACCTGTTCCGCGGTGTCGACACGACCACGCTCACCGGCGATCAACTCGCGCTCCTCCGCCGCCACTACCTGGGCTTCGTGTTCCAGGGCTACAACCTGCTCGCGCGGACCTCGGCGCTCGAGAACGTCGAACAGCCGCTGGTCTATCGCGGCATGCGCGCCGGCGAGCGACGGGCTCGCGCGCGGCAGGCGCTCGCCGACGTCGGCCTGAGCGGCCGCGAGCGCCACACCC
>JAIOQA010000193.1 GCA_021413675.1 Deltaproteobacteria bacterium
GCGACCGACCCGATGAAGGAACGGACGAAGCTCGTGCTCGAGTGGGAGCGGCGCTGGCATGAGGCCGAGGGTGGCGCCGTGAACATGGCGCAGCTCTGCCGACTGTTCGGGGTGAGCCGCCAGACCGGCTACACATGGGTCCGCCGCTACCGCGCCGCGCAGCTCGACGTGCGCGCACTCACCGAGCGGTCCCGTCGGCCGAAGACGTCGCCGACCGCCATCAGCCCGGAGGTCGAGGACCTCATCGTCGAAGCGCGCAAGGCCTGGCCGACGTGGGGCCCGCGCAAGCTCCGCACGCGCCTCGTCGAGGCCAACCCCGGCCAGGTCATGCCGAGCGCCAGCGTGATGAGCAAGGTGCTCCAGCGCCGAGGCATGACGACGCCGCGTCGACGACGGCGACGCGCGCCAGCGCTCGGGGTCGTTGCACCATTCAGCGGTTGCGACGCCGCCAACGCGGTCTGGTGCATCGACTTCAAGGGCTGGTTCGAGACGCGCGATGGCGTGCGCTGCTACCCGCTCACGCTCCTCGACGCGTTCGGTCGCTTCCTGCTCCGCTGCGAGGCGCTCGTCGAGCCCGACGGCGCGCAGGTCCGGCGCATCCTCGACTCGGCGTTCCTCGAGTTCGGGCTACCGCGCGCGATTCGCTCCGACGGTGGGCCACCCTTCGCCTCGTCCGGTCCGGCGCGCCTGACCGCGTACAGATCGGGTTGATCCCTGACAGCTCGTTGCAGCGAGACTCCTGACACCGATGTGATGTTGTCCACGGTGAGGATTAGCGGCGTCCGCTTCCCGGACAACCGGATCGCCGCTGCGCGCGTCCATCGACGCATGCCCTGGAGCAGCACCGACCCGGCCAAGGCGCACGTCGCGCCAGCGGCGGCGCGATGACTTCCCGCGCCAGGGCATCCTTGCACCGCGCCCTCACCGCCCGCCGTGCGCCGCCAGCCACGCCTCGGTCTCCGCGAGCAGCGCCGATGGGCCGGCGCCCGGCACGCCGAGCGCGGCGCGCGCCTCGGTGGCGAGCACGAGCGCCCGCGCCGGGTCAGCGATCGTCTCCGCGAGGGCGATGCGCGCCTCCGCGGCGAGCGGCGGCGTGTGGGTCGCGTCGCCGATCTCCCGCGCGCGCTCGAGCACGACCGCCGCACCCGGGCGATCGCCGGTGCGCGCGAGATCGCGGCCGAGCGTGACCAGCATCGCGCCGGTGTGCGCGGCGTGGCTGCCGTTGACCTTCTCCGCCAGCGCGACCGCGGCGCGCTCGTCCGCGATCCCGACCGGCGCGTGACCGAGCGCGACCTCGGCGGCGCCGATGGTCGCGCGGAGGTCGGCCACGATCTCGTGCTCGGCCCCGAGCTGCGCGGTCGCGATCGCCAGCCCGCGGCGCGCGCTCGCGAGCGATTCCTTCGGCCGGTGCGCCGCCCCGAGGGTCGTGGCCATCGCGAGCTCGGCGTAGGCGAGGTACGGGTGATCGGGGCCGTAGCTCTTCGTCCAGATCGCGAGGGTGCGCGCGAGCGCGCGCTCGGACTCGTCCAGCGCGCCCTGGGCGCGCATGGTCTCCGCGGCGTTCATCAGCGCGTGCGCCACGTCCGGATGCTCGGGCCCGAGCGTGCGCTCGATGATCGCGAGCGCCCGCGCGTACGAGCTGGCGGCGAGCGCCAGGAGGCCCTGCCGGGCCTGGACGGTGCCGATGTTGATGACCGCGCTGTACAGCTCGGCGCTGTCGGGCGCCGCGACCTCGAGGATCGCGAGGCCGCGCTGGTAGTGGTAGAGCGCCGCGGCGTCGTCGTTGGTGCCGCCGAGGGCCGTGCCGACGTTGATGTAGTCGCGCGCGACGATCGGGTGGCGATCACCGAGCACCGCGCGATCGACGTCGAGGATGCGCTGGTAGATCGGCACGGCGGCGGCGTGATCACCGCGCTCGTCGGTGACGTTGCCGATCACCCACAGCGGGCGCATCGCGCGGCGGTCGTCGCGACCGTACAGCGCCTCGTACGAGGCCATCGAGCGCCGCGCGTGATCGAGCGCCTCGTCGTAGCGCCCGCGGCGCCACGCCATCGCCGCGAGGTCGAAGTCGAGCTCGGCGGTCAGCGCCGGATCGCCGGTGCGCTCGACCAGCGCCGCGACCTGGGGCAGCCACGGCTCGACCTGATCGTAGTGCGACTGCAGATCGCCGACCTGGTGCACGAACGTCGTCCACGCCCGCGCCTCGATCGCGTCGGCGCGGCCGAGCGCGGCGGTCCGCATCGCCTCGCGCAGCGCGGGCGCGACCTCGACCTCGCCGCCGGTCGCGCCCTTGGCCCGCGCGAACACGATCAGCGCCTCGGCGACCGTCGGTGAATCGCCCGCCGCGCGACCCGCCGCGATCGCCTGGCTCGCCGCCTCGCTGGCGGCCGCGTACTTGCCGGCGGTGTCGAGCGCCTGCGCGCGGGCCAGCGCGGCCTGGGCCTGCGCGAGCTGCGCGCGCAGCGATGGCGTGGCCGGTGGTGGCGCAGCCCGGCGCAGCGCCTCGACGTCGGCGCACTCGGCCAGCGTCGGGAGATCGTCCACGACATCGCCGGCGTGCGCGACGACCTCGGGGTCGGCCGAGGTCAAGAGCGCGATCGCCGCGCCCGCGCGCTCGCGTCGCCGCTCGAGGCACGCCATGCGCAGATCGAGGAGCGCCTCGCTCTGTTCGCCGCGCACCATCGTCGCCTGGCACGCGTCGAGGTGCATCGCAGCCCAGCGATCGGTCCAGCGATCGAGGCCGAGGCTGACCTGGTGCGAGGCGTCGCCCGCGAACGGCACGCCGGTCCGCTCGAACGCGAGCGTCAACGCGGTCCGCTGCGGCGCGCCCCAGATCGTCGCGACCCGCGCGGGCGCGCCCTGGCACGGCGGCTCGTCGGCAGAGCGGCTGGCGAGCGCGATCCCGAGCACGCCGACCACCGCGACGCCCGCGCCAGCGCGGCGCAGCTCGCGCGCCGGATCGCG
This sequence comes from Deltaproteobacteria bacterium, assembly GCA_021413675.1. Lineage (GTDB taxonomy): Bacteria > Myxococcota_A > Polyangia > Haliangiales > Haliangiaceae > JAIOQA01. The sequence goes on from JAIOQA010000193.1 coordinate 2,965, forward strand.
GCGCAGCGCGGCGATCAGCGCGCTCATCGATGCCCAGCGCTCGGCGGGCGAGGTCGCCGTCGCACGCGCGAGCAACCGGCGCAGGCGCCGCGTCACGAGCCCGCGCGCGGGCGCCAGCTCGCCGACCAGCACGCGCTGGCGACGCCCCTCGCGAGGCCCGAACGGGTGCTCGCCCGCGAGCGCCTCCCACAGCGCGACCGCGAACGCGAACTGATCGGTGCGCGCGTCGACCTCCTTGCGCAGGTACTGCTCGGGCGCCATGTACCGCGGCGTCCCGACCAGCGCGCCGGCCTGCGTCAGCGGATCGTCGAAGCGCGGGGTGCGGCCGGTCTCGGTGCCGCTCACCAGGCCCGAGATCGCCCCGTCGCCGTCCGCGCCGGTGGCGCGCGCGACGCCGAAGTCGAGCACGCGCACGCGCCCGTCGGCGCCGATCATGATGTTCGCGGGCTTCACGTCGCGATGGACGAGCCCGACCGCGTGCGCCGCGGCGATGCCCTCGCCTGCCGCCGTGTACACCGCGAGGATCTGCGCGCGCGTGCGCGGCGCCGCCGTGAGCCACTCCTTGAGGCTCGGCCCCTCGACCAGCTCCATCGCGATGAAGACCTCGTCGTCGACGGTGCCGACGTCGTGGACCGCGATCACGTGGGGATGGCTGAGCCGCGCCAGCGCCTGGGCCTCGCGCAGCAGGCGCTCGCGCCCGTGCTCCGATCGCGCCCGCTTGACGACCTTGATCGCGACCATGCGGCCGAGCTCGGGATCGAGGGCCTTGTAGACGATGCCCATGCCACCCGAGCCGATGCGCTCGACGACGACGTAGCGCCCGATCGGCCGGCCGCGCTCGGCGTCGGCGTCGGTGTCGGTCTCCGCGCGGTGCAGCGGCGCGACCACCTGCGGGACGGTCCCGCCGGTCGCCGTGTCGATCTCGGCAGAGCGCTCGCTGGAGCCCATGACGCTCCATGTTCCGCGAAATCGCGCCTGGGCGGGCGACGATTCGCACCTCTCACGCGCCGGCGCGGTGCTCCGTGAGCCAGCGGTTGAGGAACGCCGCGGAGTCGCGCCAGCCCGCACGGAGGTTCTTCTCGAAGCCCGACTCCGCGAGCCCGCCGATGCCGCGGACCTTGGCCTCGAGCCGGAACTCGAGGGTCCGACGGCACGCGTCGCCCGCGGGCTCGACGCGCATCACCATGTCGCAGCTCAGGCGCTGCGAGAACGTGTCGGGGATCGTGCGCGCGCGCCAGATCCGCGTCGCCTTGTCGAAGGTGCCGTCCTCGACGTAGCCGAACTTCGCGCCGAACACCTTGCCGACCGCGGCCGCGGCATCGAGGTGCGGCACCGCGCGCGTCTTGCGGACGATCGTCGTCGCCGTGTCCTCGTGAACCAGGATCTCGTACTCGCGGAACTTCAGCGCGACCACGATCGCCTTCTCGAACGCGGGGTCGAAGAACGCGCGCCAGTACTCGTCGACGGTGCCGACCATGTCTTGCACCAGGGTGAACTCACGCATGCTGACGTATTGTACGTCGCATGCCGTTCCTCTACGTGCTCCCGAAGCAGGGTGACGTCGCACCGAACACGGCTCGGCTCGCCGAGCTGCTGTGCCCGTATCGCGGCGCGATCGAGCGCCATTCGCTGAGCACCGGTCAGCTCTATCTCTCCGCGATCGCCGAGGCCACGCCGACGGGCGCCGCGATCCCGCGCGGCACGCGCAAGAACCCGCAGACGGCGTGGCTCGCGATCCACGCCGATGCCGACGGCGTGCGGTTCGAGACCGATCCGCTCGGCACGTTTCCGCTGTGGTGGATCGAGACCGACGGGTTCGTCGCGGTCACCGGCGAGGTCAAGGCGCTGCGCGCCCTCGGCGTCGCGATCGCGTTCGAGCCCGAGCGCTGGCCCTCGGATCGCAAGCGCCCGCCCGACTACTCGCCCTACGCCAACGTCCTGCGCGTGCGCCCGGGCGCGACGCTCACGATCCACCGCGATGGCCGACGCACGGAGACCGGCGCCGCGCCGCTCGACTATCGCCCGACGGCGATGCTCGCCGCCGAGGCCCAGGCCGAGGCGCTCGAGGCCGCGCTGCGCGCCTCGGCGAAGGACATCGGCGGCGACGTGCAGCCCTGGGGCGCGTTCCTCTCGGGCGGCATCGACTCGTCGACCGCGACCGCGCTCTTGCACCGCCACGATCCCGGCATCCGCACGTACACCCTGGGCACCGCGCACGGCGACGAGTACGCCGACGCCGCCGCGCTCGCGACCCACCTCGGCACGCGCCACGCCCAGGTGTTCGCGACCACCGAGCAGGCGCTCGCGCACTTCGAGCGCGCGGTGTTCTGCAACGAGACGATCGATGGCCTCAGCGCCGAGACCCTGGCCCAGCTCAGCGTGCTCGCCGAGGTCGCCGCGCGCGACGTGCCGCGCATCGTCACCGGCTACGGCGCCGATCTCTTGTTCGGCTCGATGCTGCGCCACAAGCTCTACATGCAGGTCACCGGCGTCGACGATCTGCAGTCGCTGATCGAGCGCACGATGTGGAGCGGCGAGTTCGCGCCGTTCTACGCCTGGGCCCACGGCGTCGAGATCCACCATCTGTTCTGGGATCCGCGGGTCATGAACACCGCGTTCCAGATCCCGCCGGAGGACAGCTTCGACGGCACCACCGAGAAGCTGGTGCTGCGCGGCCTGACCGTCGCGAGCGGCCTGATGCAGCAGGCCCACGCGTTCCGCAAGAAGCAGGCGCTCACCGACGGCACGCAGTTCAACCGCGTGCTGTCGGCCGCGCTCGGCCTCACCGATCGCTACGCCTACGATGCCAAGAGCGATCGCGCGGTCGCGATCCTGCGCGACGTGCTCACGGCCTAGAATCCGGCCGTGTCGCTCACCCTCCGAGCGAGGCGCCGAGGTTGTCCATCAACCACTCGGTGCCCTGCTTCCGGCTGACCGCGCCGTCCTTGCCGTCGAAGAACACGCCCTGCTCGGTGACGATCAGGCGCGTGCCGGTGCCGTTCGGGCGGATGTCGATCGTCGCCAGCGAGTACGAGATCCGCTTGCTGTCGACGTCCATCTCGTACGTGTAGATGAGGCGCTGATCCTTCACCACGTCGAGGTAGAGCGCGTTGAACGCGGTGGTCGTGCCGGACGCGAAGCGGCCGACCGCGCGCTCGCGGCCGCCGACGCGGACGTCCATGTGGGCCTCGACCAGCGTCCACTGGTCGGTGGGGCCGTGGAACCAGCGGGCCTTCAGCGCGGGGTCTGTCCACGCGGCGTAGACGCGCGCGGGTGCCGCGGCGTAGACGCGGTCGACGATCAGGGTGTCATGCACGAGGGGATCGCTCATCGCTTCTTCCTTTCAGGAGTCGTGGGGCGCACCGGCTCGCCGAGGACGTCGGCCAGCCGATCGAGGCGGCGCTCCCAGAGCGCGCGCCGGTGGTTGATCCAGTGCTCGGCCGATCCCAGCGCCGCCGCGTCGAGGCGGCAGGTCCGCACCCGGCCGGTCTTCTCGGTCCGGATGAGCCCGCTCTGCTCGAGCACCTGCAGGTGCTGCACGACGGCGGCGAGCGACATGTCGAGCGGCTTCGCGAGTTCGCTGACCGCGGCCGGGCCGCGGGTGAGCTGATCGACCATCGCGCGACGCGACGGGTCCGCCAGCGCGTGGAACACGCGGTCGAGGGCGCCGGATTGGTCAAGCATCTGCTTTAGTAATAGTCACGGCGCCGGCGACAGTCAAGCGGTTGCTTGAGTATCGAGATCGCGCCAATCCACGCCCTCGCGCCGCGCGGATCGATCTTGCCAGCCGCTCGTGCAGTCGCTGTTGTAGGTTCCGAGCCATGCGTCACATCGGATTGGTACTGGGGCTCGCCGCGGCGGTCGCGGCGATCGGGAGCGGCGATGCCGCAGCCAAAGGCAACACGGCGAAGCCGCCGGCGGAGCTGCTGGTCAGCGTCTCGCGCGGGCCCGCGACTGGCCTCGATGGCCTGCGCGCGTTCGCCAACGAGATCAAGCCGGGCGCCGGCATGATGATCAGCGACACGATGATCGATTCGAGCATCGCGCCGATGATCGGCGCGACCTCGCTCGCCGGTCTCGATCGCGCGAGCGCGAGCTACCTGCTCTACGTCGATGGCAACGGCGTCAAGGGGCTCGCCTACGTCGGCAAGGTCGCCGACGACACCGCGTTCACCAACGCCGTGGGCCAGGCGTTCGTGGTCAAGAAGAACGGCTGGGCGGTGTTCGGGGCCAAGCCGGTCGTCGACAAGGTGTCGGCGTACGCGCTGTCCACGCTGGTCGCGCAGCCCAACGTGACCGCGCCGGTGGCCACGGCGTACGTCCCCAACGTGCTCGCGCGCTACAAGGCCCAGATCGCCGTGATGCGCACACAGGCGCTCGCCGGCCTCACCAGCGACGGAGTCGCGACGGAGTTCAAGACCAAGTACGTGGACGGCATCCTGAGCACGCTGGGCCAGACCGACCAGCTGACGTTCGCGTTCGACGCGAGCAAGGACGGCAGCGAGTTCGATATCGCGCTGCGGCCGAAGGCGGGCAGCACGCTCGCGAAGTTCGTCGCGGCCCAGAAGCCCAGCGACTACGCGCTCGTCAACCAGCTACCGGATCTCGCAGCGCCGATGCTCATCGCGGGGCACCTCGAAGCCGGGCCGTATCGCCAGGACCTGCTGCAGATGGTCGGCGTGGCCGGCTCGATGCCGAAGGAAGTGATCGACCTCTACAAGACCGTCCTCCAGGCCTCGAGCGGCGACGCCGCGCTGGTGATGGGGTTCGCGAAGGGCAAGGGGATGTCGATGACCGGCGTGTTCGCGATGACCAACCCGAAGGCCGCAGACGCCGCGATCGCGCGCATCATGGGGCTGCTGGCCAAGGGCCTGACCATGACGACGATGGGCATGACCCAGACCTTGACCGCGGTCGCCGGCCCGACGGTTCACGACGGCGTGACGGTGCGCGGCTATGACACGACCATGGATCTGAGCAAGGCGCCGCCGGCGATGCGCGCGTCGTCGCAGCTCATCAACCCGAGCGGCACGGCGCGGTCCGAACTGGCGGTCGTCGACAAGCTCTACCTCGTCGCGATGGGCAGCGACGCCGACGCGCAGATCGGCCGCGCCATCGACATCGCCCACGGCAAGGGCGTGCGCGCGGCGATGCCCAAACCGCTGGCCGCGATGCTCGCCAGCTCCCAGGCCCGCAAGGACAGCGGCGCCATGATGTTCGACTTCGCGGCGCTCGCCGCGCTCACCGGGACGCCGGCCAAGATGACCGGGCAGGTGCTCATGACCTTCGGCGTCGTCGACCGCGCGGCCCACTTCCGCGTGCGCATGCCGTCGTCGATGTTCAAGCAGTTCACGCCGTAGGCGCGACGCGGCTCAGACGACCCGCCCCGTCGGGATCGGGTCGCGGCGCGCGAGACGGTTCGCGCCCCAGACGATCGTCACGCCCAGCCAGACCACGGCGATCGCCGCGAAGTACGGGACCACCACCCACGGGTCGCGAAGCTCCTCGTGTGGCGAGTTGGCACTGACCAGCGACCACATGAGGCCGCTCACCGCGACGAGCGGCATCGCGGCCCACCAGCTCCAGGCCATCGCGCCGCGCGGCGACGGGATCACGACGCAAGCCGCGATCACCAGCCACAGGAGCTCGAACGTGCACGCCGGGCCACCGCCAGCGATCGTCGACGTCGTCGACAACGCGAGCCCGAGGCCCAGCGCGCCATAGTACACGGGCAGCTTCCGGTGCGCAGGCACCGGCGATGGAGAAACCATCGCCGCAGAATCACTCGCCGGTGATCGCGACGCAACGCTTCAGCGAGGGACCGCGCATGCGCAGACCGGAACGAGTCCGTGTCACAAGACGCTCATGCCGTCTCGCGCTGGAACGTCCGCGTCGCGATGAACAACCCGACCGCCGCGAGCCCCGCCGCCGACAGCAGGCCGGCGAGCAAGGACGCCAGCGTGAGGTCGTCGAGGAACGCAGCGCGCGCGGCGTCGACCACGTGGCTGAACGGGTTGGCGCGCGAGAGGTCGTAGAGCCAGCGCGGCGCGAGCGTCATCGGCAGCAGGATCCCGGACAGGAGCAGCACCGGCACCGAGATCATGTTGAGCAGCGGCGCGAGCGCGTCCTCGGACTTGAGCACCATGCCGGCGGCGTACGAGAACGACGACAGCGCCACGCCGAGCATCGCGACGATCGCGAGGATCACGAGCGCGCCGGCGAGCGGCACGCGCAGGCCGAACGCGACCGCGACCAGCACGAGCAAGGTCGCCTGCGCGATCAGCATGAGCGTGTCGCGCATCACGCGGCCGAGCAGGAGCGCGAAGCGCGACGCCGGCGACACGCGCATGCGCTCGACGACGCCGTAGCGGATCTCGGCGATCAGGCCGAAGCCGACGAACATGCTGCCGAAGATCGCGAGCTGGATCAGCAACCCCGGCACGAACACCTGCCAGGCATCGCCGGGCGGAAAGCCGCTCGATTTCGACAGCGGCTCGAGCAGCGGCCCGAACAGCGCCAGGTACAGGAGCGGCTGGACCAGGCCCATGATGATCCACACCGGCTCGCGCAGGAGCAGCGTGGACTGGTAGCGGAACACGATCATCGCCTCGCGCAGCGTGCGCATGTTCAATTCCCTCCCGGGGCATCGGCGTCGCGCAGCGACCGGCCGGTCATCGTGAGAAACACGTCGTCGAGCGTGGGGTGAGCCACGCTGAGCGCGGCGACCAGGATGTCGGCGCCGTCGAGCAGGCGCATGAGCGCGAGCGCCGCGGCGTCGCCGTGATCGACGGTCGCGCGCACCACGTTGCCGGCGAGCTGCGCGTCGCGCACGCCGGCCTGCGCCGCGACCAGGTCGCGCGCCTTCTCGCCATCGCCCTCGATCGTCAGCGTGACGACCTCGCCGGAGATCCGGCGCTTGAGCTCGGCGGGCGTGCCGTGCGCGACGATCGTGCCGTGATCGATGATCAAGATCCGGTCGCAGAGCGCGTCGGCCTCGTCGAGGTAGTGCGTGGTCAAGAACACGGTCGCGCGCTCGCGATCGCGCAGCCCGCGGATGTGGGTCCACAGGTTGGCGCGGCTGTGCGGGTCGAGGCCGGTCGACGGCTCGTCGAGGAACACCAGCGTCGGCGTGTGCATCAGCCCGAGCGCGATGTCGAGGCGACGGCGCTGACCGCCCGACAGCTTGCCGGCCTGGCGCTGGCCGAGGTCGGGCAGATCGAGCTCGGTGCGCAGCACCTTCGCGCGCGCCTCCGCAGCGTGGCGGGTCATGCCGTAGAGCCGCGCCTGGGTGACGAGCTCCTCGTCGACGGTGGCCATCGGGTTGGTGGCGCCGCCCTGCGCGACGTAGCCGATCTGCCGGCGCACGCCGACCGGATCCTTGCGCAGATCGCAGCCAGCGACGATCGCGGTGCCCGCGGTCGGCGACAGCAAGGTCGACAGCATGCGCTGGGTGGTGGTCTTGCCGGCGCCGTTGGGGCCGAGGAAGCCGACGATCTCGCCGGCCGCGACGTGGAAGTCCACGCCGCGTACAGCCTCGACAGGACCGGTGCGGGTCTGGAACGTGCGCGCGAGCCCGCGCGCTTCGATCATCGACATGGTCCAGACTGACTAATCAAATTTGACTAACGTGTCAAGCGCGGCGCTTCGGGCCCCCTGCCCGACCGCCGCCCGCGCGTGGCTTCGCGGGCGGAGCTGAACGCCCTGCCTTCGACGAGGATCGCGCCACCGCACGGGCCCCGCTGGCAACCTTCGGCACCGGCTCGGCGGCGCCCGCGCGCGGGCCGCCCGTCGCGAGCGCGCCGGCCTCGCCCGCGAGCTCGTACTCGCCGGCCTCGAGCCGGGCGAGCAGCGTGCGGGCCCACGCGATCTCGCCGTCGAGCCGCGCGATCATCAGGCGCAGCATCTCCTTCACCTGCATCTCCGACATCGGATCCTTGTACTGATCGATGACGAACTGCCGGCTGGTGCGCACGCCCTCGCTGTGCGCGATCCGGTGCTTGAGCGCGGCGATCGCCTCGGTGCGCGGCATCGCCCACAGGAGCACGATGCCCGGCATCAGCGGATCGAGCGGCGCCTCGACCCGCCACCACGTGTCGCGCAGGAGGCTCTGGAACTCCTTCTCGCCTTCGGTCGTGAGCCGGTAGCTGGTGCGCTCCGGCCGCCCGCCGACCTGATCGGTGCCCACCACCTCGAGCAGCCCGTCGCGGGTCATCGACTTGAGCGCGTTGTAGATCGAGCCCGGCGCGACGTTGGCCCACTCGCCGGCGCGCCACGACAGGAGCTCGCGGCGCACGTCGTAGCCATGCACCGGCTGGAAGATCCGCACGCAGCCGAGGACCAGGAGGCGGGTCGAGGACGACACGCGCCGACGCTACTCGAAAGGTCCCGCTGCCGTCGCCCCGCGCCTGCGTGGTATCACCCGATCGATGTTCGCCCCCGAGGTCTTCGCCGCCCGCCGCGCCGAGTACATGCGCCGCCTGGGCCCCGACGCCGTCGCCATCGTCCGGTCGCTGCCCGAGCGGCTGCGCAACGGCGATGCCTACCACCGGTTCCGGCAGATCTCCGATCTGTACTACCTGACCGGCTTCGCCGAGCCCGACGCGACGCTCGTGCTCCGGCCCGGCGCCGAGACCGAGCAGGTCGTGATGTTCGTGCGGCCGCGCGATCCGGAGATGGAGACCTGGGACGGTCGCCGCGCCGGGCTCGAGGGCGCGACCGCGCGCTACGGCGCCGACGTCGCGTACCCGGCGAGCGAGCTCGGCGACAAGCTCGCGGGGCTCATCACCAACCGCGACGAGCTGCACCACGCTCTCGGCCTCGACGACGAGCTCGATCACCTGGTCACCAGCGCGATCGCCCGGCTGCGCCGCACCGAGCGCCGCGGCAAGCGCCCGCCGCGCGCGGTGATCGATCCGCGGTTCACGCTGCACGAGCTGCGGCTGCGCAAGTCGCCCGAGGAGCTGACCGCGATGCGCAAGGCCTGTGCGATCACCGCCGACGCCCACGTCGCGGCGATGAAGCTCGGCCGGCCCGGCACCTTCGAGTACGAGGTCGAGGCGCTCATCGACTACACGTTCCGGGCGCGCGGCGGCAACGGCCCGGGCTACGCGACGATCGTCGGCGCCGGCGAGAACGCGACGATCCTGCACTACATCGAGAACACCTGCGCGATCGCGCCCGGCGACCTCGTGCTCGTCGATGCCGGCTGCGAGTACGGCTACTACACCGCCGACATCACGCGCACGTGGCCGGCGAGCGGCGCGTTCACGCCGGCCCAGCGCCGGGTCTACGACCTCGTGCTCGCGGTCCAGCAGGCGGCGATCGAGATGGTCGCGCCCGGCACCACCCTCGACGCGATCCACCAGGCCTGCGTGCGCCGCCTGACCGAGGGCATGGTCGAGCTCGGCCTGCTCACCGGCGCGGTCGATGATCTGGTCCGCGATCAGAGCTTCAAGAAGTTCTACATGCACGGCACCTCGCACTGGCTCGGCCTCGACGTGCACGACGCCGGCGCGTACACCGATCGCGGCACGCCGCGGCCGCTCGAGCCCGGCATGGTCGTGACCATCGAGCCCGGCCTCTACATCGCGGCCGACGCGCCCGACGTGCCCGTGGAGCTGCGCGGCATCGGCGTGCGCATCGAGGACGACATCCTGGTCACCGCCAGCGGATACGAGAACCTGACCGCGGCGTGCCCGAAGGAGCCCGACGCGATCGAGGCGCTCTGCCGCGCGTGAGCGCCACGCGTCCTGACCGACGCTGACAGGCTCCGGACGTCCGCGGATGCAGACCTGGTAGCTCGCACCCACTTGGCCCTAGGGTGCCGCCCATCGGAGGCGGCATGCGCGGGACTTGCTACATCATCACGCTCGCGGTCGCGGCGCTCGCGCCGGCCGCGGCGCACGCCGGCGGGTTCTACGTGCCCGAGATCGGCCCGCGCGCGGTCGGGCGCGCCGGTGCGATGGTCGCTGACGACAGCGATCCGTCGCTCTTGTTCCACAACCCTGCGGGGCTGATCGGCCTCGCTGGCCAGACCGCGGTGCAGGCCGCCGCCGGCCTGGTCCTGCCCGACGTCACGTTCTTCCGCCGGCCGATCGATGGCGCGGGCCCCGGCGGCAGCACGCTGCGCTTCGACGGCGTCTCGAACACCAACAAGGCGATCGTCGTGCCCTGGCTGGGCGCGGCCATCGATCTGCACCGCAAGGACCTCGCGCTCGCGGTCGGGGTCTACGCGCCGTTCGGCGCGACGATCGAGTTCCCCGTCGATGGCGCCCAGCGCCACGTGGTCACCGCGATCGCGCTGCGCAGCATCTGGATCGGCCCGTCGCTGGCGTGGAAGGGCCCGGGCGGCCTGCGCCTCGGCGCCTCGCTCGCGTACGTCTACTCGGACCTGCGGCTCGAGCAGATCAACGCGATCCCGTTTGTCACCGGTGATCCCGAGGTGATCCCGAACCCCGATCCCGCGGTCGAGGGCACGACCACGATCAAGGGCAAGGATCCGTTCAGCGTCGGCGCGACCCTCGGCGCGCAGTGGGTCTCGCCCTCGGGCCGGCTCGCGATCGGCGCGAGCGCGACCCTGCCGGTGAACCTCCACCTGAAGGGCGACGGCGTGATCGTGAACGCCGGCATCGCGCCGCTCGTCGACGGCAGCGTGATGCAGCCCGGCGGCCAGCGCACCGATCAACTCAGCGTCGACCTGCCGCTGCCGCTGGTCGTGCGCGCCGGCGTGCGCCTGCGCCCGGCGCGCGGCTACACCGTGCTCGCCGACGTGAACTGGCAGCGCTGGTCGACCTTCAAGACCCTGACGATCGACTTCGCGCACCAGTACGAGCTGTTGCCCACGCCCGGCGCGGATCTCTACGACGTCAGCGTCGCCAACGCCTGGAAGGACACGTTCACCGGCCGCCTCGGCGCCGAGCTCGCGCCCTGGGCCGCGCCGCTCACCGCGCGGGTCGGCGTGCTCTACGACCAGAGCCCCGTCGACGATCGCCACTTCGCGCTGACCACGCCCGACTCGAACAAGCTCGGGGTCTCGGCGGGCGCGGCCTACCGGATCGATCTCGGGCGCGATCGGGCGCTGACGCTCGACCTGGCGTTCATGCACCTGTTCCTCGCCGAGCGCGACGTGACCGCGAGCGACGGCACGATCCTCAACAAGCCCGCGCCGAGCTTCTATGCCGGGGTGACGCGCGCGGCCTTCAACATCGCCTACCTGGGCGCGACCTACCAACTGTGAGGGCTCCGATGCGAATGACGACCGTGGTGCAGTGGCTTCTGGTGGGAACCGTCGGCGCGGCGTGCGCCAGCAACAAGGATCCATTCGCGGGCACCGACGCGCCGCCGCAGATCGACGCGGCGCCACAGGTCGATGCGCCGCCGGTCGAGACCACCGACGCGCCGACGATCAAGTGCGCGCCGACGCCGACGAAGCTGATCGTCTTCGGCGATTCGATCACCGATTGCTCGGTGGTCGGCGGTGATCAGGATCCCGGCTGCGTGTCGAAGATCGTGGCCGCGGATCTGAACACGCGGTTCGCGACCGCGCCGACCTACTCGAACCCGGCGTTCGGCGGCGCGGTCACCAGCCAGGTGCCGACGCAGATCGACGGCGTCCAGGGCGGCCCCGGCCACGTGCTCGCGCTGATCTACATCGGCGGCAACGACCTCGCGCCGTACATTTTCCAGAGCGACACCGCGGCGATGAACGCGTGGACCGGCTCGATCAAGGCGTCGGTCATGGCGCAGTGGAACAAGATCTTCCAGAAGCTCGGCGACACGACCAAGTTTCCCGACGGCGTCACCGTGCTGATGAACACCCAGTACAACCCGTTCGACGACTGCACCGCGCCGCCCGACAACGTGTCGCAGGTGAAGAGCGACATCCTCCACCAGTACAACGACATGCTGAAGGCGATCGCGGCGGCCCACCCCGACAACACGATCATCGTCGACCAGTACCCGGAGTGGCTCGGTCACGGCCGCAGCTACGAGCAGGCGAGCTGCCCGCACTACATCCCGAACGCGGTGCCGTACATGAAGCCGGGCGATCTCATCCACGCCGGCACCGACGGCAACAAGCAGCTCGCGAAGGTCATCGGCGGCGGCCTCGATCGGCTCTACAAGGACTGCACGCCGTAGCGCCGCGATCGTTCGCGGCTCCCGCGACGATCGTTCAACGCGCGGTTGTCGTCGGGGAATCGCCTGGGGGGGAACCCCTCACCCAGCCCGTCCTTGCCCCCACTAGCAGGGGTGATAACCGGGCTATCTGTCGAGAATCGCCTGGGGCGTGATCCCTCGGGTCGGTTGTCCCCGCTGGCACGAGTCGTGATGTAGGTCCCTCTCACCGGGGCTCTTTTCACGAGGATTGCCATGCGCCGTCTCCCGCTCCTTCTCATCGCAGGTTCGCTGTTCGCCGCCACGGGTCAGGCGCACGCCGACGCCCGTGGCAACACGATCCTGGTGCTCTACCTCAACAAGAACGGCGGCACGTACTCGCCGGCCAACGAGAACGACTCGCGCACCAACGCGTCGACGATCCCGCAGCAGGCCTCGGTGATCGCGCCGTGGAACGTGTCGGCCGCGGGCTGGCAGCAGGTCGTCGACTGCGTGAAGGCCGAGTTCGCGCCGTTCAACATCCAGGTCACCGACGTCGATCCCGGCAACGTGCCGCACATCGAGTCGGTGATCGCCGGCAGCCCGGGCGACGTGCAGATGCCGAACAACGTGGGCGGCGTGTCGCCGTTCACGATCGACTGCCAGACGATCCCCAACTCGATCGTCTACACGTTCGCGAACATCTACGGCACCAACTACCAGACCGTGTGCGAGGTCGCGGCCCAGGAGATCGCGCACTCGTTCGGGCTCGACCACGAGTACCTCGCGTCGGACCCGATGACGTACCTCGACTACAACGGCCACAAGACGTTCCAGAACACCTCGTCGCAGTGCGGCGAGTACCAGGCGCGCCTGTGCGGCCTCGTCGATCAGGGCTACGCGTCGTGTCGCGCCAACCAGAACTCGGTCGCGCTCCTGACCGAGCGCATCGGCGCGGCCGGCCCGGCGGACGCGGTCGCGCCCCAGGTCGCGATCTCGTCCCCGTCGAACGGCGCCACGGTCCACAGCGGCTTCGCGGTCGCGGTCAGCGCCTCGGACAACGTGGCGGTGACCAAGGTCGAGCTCTACATCGACGGCGCGCTGGTCGACACCAAGACCGCCGCGCCCTACGCCTTCACCGCGCCGACCACGCTCGCGCTCGGTAGCCACTCGATCGAGACCCGCGGCTACGACACCGCCAACATGACCAACTCGACCGTGACCGTGCAGCTCGCGGCCGGCGGCGGCGGCAACGGCACCGGCGGTGGCAACGGCTCTGGCGGTGGCGGCGGCTCCGGCAGCGGCGACGGCACCGGTGGCACCGACGACGGCTACATCACCGGCGGCTGCGCGGCCGGCGGCGGCGGCTCCCCGATGCTCCTGCTCGGCCTCGCGGCCCTCGGCCTGGTCCGCCGGCGTCGCCGGGCCTGAGCCCTGCGCCCACCGGGCGCCCAACCCTTGCTCCGCACCGCCCGCCCCCGCGGGCGGTGCGCGTTTTCGGCGCTGCATTTTCTCGTGCAACGTCGCGCGAGGTCGGTGTCCAGGGAGCGGCCCGCCAGGGTCAAGCCCATCTCGGGCCACCAAGGAGACCGCTCATGCCTCGCGTCCTCGCCACCGCCTGCCTCGCCGCCCTCGCCGCCTGCACCCACGGCGCCGCCACCACCACGCCGACCGCGCCGACCGGCCCGCGCCCGATCCATCGCGGCGAGACCCTCGAGGGCGTGCTGCACCTGGGCGAGACCCATCGCTTCCTGATCGACCTCGGCGGCGGCGACGAGCTCACGTTCGTCGTCGATGGCGAGGCCGGCGCCGCGGGCTGTCGCAACTGGGGCTTCGAGTGGCATCAGCCGAGCGGCGACGTCGTCACCAGCAATCCGTTCGCCGCGGATGCGCCGACCTCGCACGACGAGCTGCCGCTGGCCGCGCGGGTCGCGGATGCGGGCGACATGGCACCGCTCGCCGGGACCTGGACGTTCGCGCTGGTCGCTGACGAGGTGAACTGCGCCGAGCGGCACTACCGGATCACGGCGCGGTAGGCGCGATCCGTGCCGCCGTGTGGCGATCGCCGAGCGCGGTGCGCAGTCGCTCCTGCGCGGGCTCGGAGCCGTGGAGGCAGCGCATCGCGGCACCGGCGAGCGCGAGCGCCGCATCGGGGCGTCGCCCGACCAGCGCGTCGCGGTAGTCGAGCCAGCGATCGCAGGTCCCGATCGGGTCCGTCGCCAGCGGCGACCGCGTCGCGGCCTGCGCGTGGGCCGCGAGCGCGCCGCCGCGATCGCCGAGCTCGCGCCGCGCCATCGCGAGGTGATCCCACGCGGCCACGCGGTCGGGCGCGATCGCGACGATCTCGTCGAGCAGCGCCGCGGCCTCGGCCCAGCGGCGCGCGACGGTCAGCGCGATCGCGAGGTTGGCGAGATGGTCCTCGGGCTCGCCGCGATCGCGGTGCGCGGCGATCAGGCGGCGGTAGATCGCGATCGCGTCGTCGACCTGGCCCGCGACCAGCGCGATGTTCGCGAGCTCGGTGTCGACCCAGGCGAAGCGGCGATCGTCGGCGGCCGCGCCGTCGGCGGCGATGCGCGCCTTGGCCGCGGCACACGCGGCCCGCGCCGCCGTGAAATCGGGGCCGCGCCGCCAGCCATAGAGGCACAGCGAGAGCGCGCCGCTGGCGGCCCGCCGCGGATCGCCGCCCAGGTGATCGAGGATCGCCTGCGCCAGCGACAGGCTGAGCTCGGCCTCGGCGTGGCGCACCGCGCGCGCGTACGCGTCGGTGAGCCCGAGCAGCGCGTCGGCCTGGCCGAGCTCGTCGCCGGCGGCGATCGCCAGGGCCGCGGCCTCGCGCCCGATCGCGATCGCCTGGGGCTGGTCCTCGAAGGCCAGCGCGGAGGCGAGCACGAGGCGGGCGTGCAGCCGCGGGCCCGCGAGGCCCGCGCGATCGGCGTCGGCGACCAGCCCCAGCGCGGTCGCGCGCGCGCCGGCGATGTGCCCGAGATCGACCTCCGCGCGCGCCGTGGCGATGCGCCGCTCGAGCGCCAGCGCGGCCGCCGGCTGGAACGCGGCGGGATCGACCGTCGCCCGCGCGCACAGGGCCGGCGGCGGCAGCCCCTGCGCGGCGCCGCCCGCCGCGTCGAGATCGGCGGGCGTTGCCGCGCGCAGCGACGCGATCAGCGCGGCCGCCGCGAGCTGCGCGCGATCGAGGCAGGCGTCGCGCATCTGGCGCGCCACCACCTCGTCGCGCGGGCCGAGCCGGCACGCGAGATCGCGCTCGCGCGCCCACGAGCTCGCGAACCCGTCGAGCGCCCGCGCGACCTCGGTCGCGACCGCCGGCCCGCGCCGCGCGTCGAGCGCCCGCAGCGCCGCGAGCAACCGATCATCGCCCGCCCAGGTCGCGGCGATCTCGTCGGCGCCGCCGTCGCAGGTCGGCGCGCGCGGCGCGGCCTGCACCACCGCGACCACCGCGACGGCGCCGATCATCACCGCCGCGACCGCGGCGATCATGCGCCGTCGCCGCCGCTGGCCCGCCGAGCTCCAGCCCGCGAGCGCCGCGATCAGCGCGCGCATCGACGGCCAGCGCGCCGCCGGATCGGCCGCGAGGCCGCGGACCAGCGCGCGCCGCAGCCGCTCGGGCACCGCGCCCACCACGCGCGGTGCGGTGGCGTCCGGCCGCGCGCCGGTCAGCGCCTCGGCCAGCGCGATGCAGAACGCGAACTGATCGGCGGCCGCGCCGACCGCGCCACCGGCGCGCTGCTCGGGCGCCATGTACGCCGGCGTGCCCGCGATCGTGCGCGTGACGATCGTCCGCGTTCCGGACACCTCGCCAGGCTCGTCGTCGAGCCCGAGGTCGCAGCGCGCCAGCCCGAAGTCGCTGACCCGGACCCGGCCGTCGGCGCCGACCAGCGCGTTGTCGGGCTTGAAGTCGCGGTGCACCACGCCCGCGTCGTGCGCGTCGGCGAGCCCGCGCGCCGCCTCGACGAAGCGATCGACGATCGCCGCGCGCGATCGCGGCCGCTCCACGAGCCAGGCGCCGAGCGTCGAGCCGACGACCCGCTCCATCGCGATGACCAGCCGTCCGGCCTCGACGCCGACGTCGTGGACCGCGACGACGTACGGGCTCGACACCCGCGCCAGCGCCCGCGCCTCGGCGCGCAGACGCTCGGCGACCGCGGCGTCGTCGTGCGCGCGGTCGCGGCGCACCAGCTTGAGCGCGACCCGCCGCTCGAGCTCGCGGTCGTCGGCGTCGTAGACCGCGCCCATCGCGCCCGCGCCGAGCAGCCCGACGATCGTGTAGCGCCCGAGGCGATCGCCGGGGCCGAGCGCCTCCGGCTCGTCACCGGCGGCGCCCGCGACCACCGCGAGGCACGCCGCGCAGTCGTCGAGGTGCGCGAGCAGCGCCGCGCGCGCGGCCGGCGCGAGGTCGCCATCGATCAACCGCGCGAGGGCGGCGTCGTCGGGGCACGTGCCATCCTCGGGGGTCATGGCGCCAGCTTCGACAGGCTCAGCTCGAGCTGGCTGCACAGGCTCGCGCACAGGCTCTCGAGCTCCGCGGTGTCGCCGCCGCCGGCGATCGCGCGCACCGCGGCGATCGCGTGCGCGAGCAGGCCCTCGCGCGCCGCGGCCAGCCAGCGCGACACCGTCGACTTGTGCGCGCCGTAGAGCGCGCCGATCCGGTCGAGCGCCACGCCCTCCACGTAGTGCAGCCGGAGCAGCGTCTGATCGCGGGGCGCCAGCGCGCGCAGCCCGGTCGCGAGCGCCTCGCGCAGCGCCGGCCCGTAGCGCTGATCGAGGAGCAGCCGGTCGGGCGTGATCCCCGGCGCTGCGGCCTCGAGATCCGCGCGGCCATCGCGCCACGGCGTGCGCGCCGCGCCCCGCCGCTGGTTGGCC
Source organism: Deltaproteobacteria bacterium (assembly GCA_021413675.1). Taxonomy (GTDB): domain Bacteria; phylum Myxococcota_A; class Polyangia; order Haliangiales; family Haliangiaceae; genus JAIOQA01. Next base: position 19,933 of record JAIOQA010000193.1, read on the forward strand.
AGCATCCTGAGCGCCGCCACCTTGAGCCACGCGATCAGGCTGCCGCGCCCGGCGTAGTCGGCGATCCGCGCCGGTCGCGCGCCATCCCCGACCAGGATCCGCACGCGCAGTTCTTGCACGAGCTCGGTGATCTGCTCGTCGGCCGCGCCGGCGCGGCCCAGCGCCGCGCGCAGCCGCGGCACGAGCTCGGCCTCGAACGCCGCGACCGCCGCGGCGAGCCCGAGCCCGAGCCCGACCGCCAGGTACAGATCGCCAGCCAGCACCGGCTCGTCACCGCCGACCCGATCGGCGGCCGCAGCCGCGAACGCCTCGATCGGGATCGCGATCGCCGGCCAGGCGGCCGCGCCCTCCTTATAGAGGTGGTCGAGGTCGACCATCCGGCCACGCTAGCATCCGCTCACCGACATCGAGCGCCGATGCGTCGAGATCCGCCGATCGGTTACGGGAGTGCCGAATCGGTCCGGCCCTCCTTGCCGCCGCGGGAGCGGCTTGGGTATGACACACGCCGAAACGGGTCCGTCACGATCCTGTCACCTGCAGCTGGCGAACTCGCCACGGTCCACGTTTCGCGAACGCCGAGGAGGCTCGTATGTTCAGCCGGCTCCTGCCCCGAGAGACCAGCTTCTTCGACTTCTTCGAGCAGCACGCCGATGTCCTGGTGCGCGGCACCCAGACATTCGCCGGGTTGTTCGAGCCTGGCGCCGACATCGGCGAGATCACCAAGCAGGTGCGCGCCCTCGAGCACGAGGCCGACCAGATCACGCACAAGTGCGTGGAGGCTCTGCACAAGACCTTCATCACGCCGATCGATCGCGACGACATCCACCGGCTGATCACGCGCCTGGACGACGTCATGGACTACATCGAGGCCGCCGCCGAGCGCATCACGCTCTACGGCATCACCGAGATGACGCCCGACGCCCGCGCCCTGGCCGACGTCCTGGTGCGCGCCGCGAAGGACGTCCAGGTCGCGCTGCGCGGCCTGCGCAACCTGAAGGACTCGAAGCTGATCCTCCAGAAGTGCATCGACATCAACCGGCTGGAAAACGAGGCCGACGACATCCTGCGCTCCGCGGTGGCGCGGCTGTTCAAGGACGTGAAGGACGCGAAGGACGTCATCAACGTCATCAAGTGGAAAGAGATCTACGAGAACCTCGAGAACGCGACCGACCGCTGTGAAGACGTCGCGAACACGATCGAGGGCGTCGTCCTCGAGCACGGCTGACCCATGGGCGTCACCACCGTCGTCGTCATCGCGATCGGCATCGCCATCGCGTTCGACATCGTCAACGGCTTCCACGACGCGGCCAACTCGATCGCGACGATCGTCTCGACGCGCGTCCTGTCGCCGCGCATCGCCGTCCTCTGGGCGGCGTTCTTCAACTTCGTCGCGCTGTTCGTGTTCCACACCGGCGTGGCCAACACGATCGCCAAGATCGTGGACATCAGCGCCACCGATCCGGCGTTCGTCTGGGTCGTGCTCGCGGGCCTGATCGGCGCGATCACCTGGAACCTGCTCACGTGGTGGTGGGGCCTGCCGTCGTCGTCGTCGCACGCGCTCATCGGCGGCATCGTCGGCGCGGCCGTGACCTACGGCGGCTGGAACCTGATCGTGAAGGAGAAGTTCTACAAGACGATCGAGTTCATCCTGATCGCGCCGCTCATGGGCTTCGTGCTCGGCGTCTTCATGATGGTGTCGGTATCGTGGATCTTCCGGCGATGGCGACCGGCGGCGGTCGATCGCACCTTCCGCATCGGCCAGCTGATCTCGGCGGCCGCGTACTCGATCGGCCACGGCGGCAACGACGCCCAGAAGACGATGGGCATCATCGCGGCGATCATGGTCGCGGCGGGCCTCCTGCCCAAGGACTTCAAGGACGTCCCGATGTGGGTCATCTTCGCGTCCTACGGCGCGATGGCGGTCGGCACGGCGTTCGGCGGCTGGCGCATCGTCAAGACGATGGGCATGGGGCTCACCCACCTGAAGCCGGTCGGCGGCTTCTGCGCCGAGGTCGCCGGCGCGGCGACCCTGTTCTACGCCACCTCGGCGCAGATCCCGGTCTCGACCACCCACACGATCACCGGCGCCATCGTCGGTGTCGGGTCGGCAAACAAGGTGCGCGGGGTCCGGTGGGGCCTGGCCACCCGCATCGTCTACGCCTGGATCTTCACGATTCCTGCCGCGGCGAGCATCGGCGCGCTCATGGTGCTGCTATTCCACGCCGCAGGAGCGTTCTAGAAGACCCATGAGCCTCACCGGCAAGCAACGACGACACCTGCGCGGCCTCGGCCACGCCCTGCGCCCGGTCGCGCAGCTCGGCAAGGACGGCGTGACCGACGCGTTCGTCAACGCGGTCGACGACGCGCTCGTGATCCACGAGCTCATCAAGATCAAGCTGCTCGAGACCGCGCCGATCGATCGCCACGACGCCGCCGAGGTGGTCGCTGCGCGGACCTCGAGCGAGGTCGCCCAGGTCCTCGGCCACACGATCCTGCTCTACCGGGCCCACCCGGACGAGCCGGTCATCGAGCTGCCGCGCGGGAAGTAGCGCGGACGATCACAGCCCGGCGGCGGCGGGCGTGTACGCGGTCACGTACCCGGCCGCGACGCCCCACGTGATCCCGAGCGACAGCGTCAGCGAGTAGGTGCCGTCGTTGAGGAGCGAACCGTGGACCGCGGCGGTCGCCAGCGATCCGCGGTCGAGCACCTTGGAGTAGGCCACGCTGCCGCCGATATCGAGGCCGAGCACGCGCTGCAGGTTCAGGTTGTCCGGTTCGCGCTCGCCGCTGGCGCCGGCCTCCGCCGCGATCGCCAGCGAGCCGAGCGGATCGTACGTGTCGTCGTAGAAGACCTGCGTGTACGCCGCGAATGCCCGCAGGCTGTAGGGCCGGGTCTCGATGATGTTGTTGGTGACCGTCGGGTCGCCGAGCTCGATCACGGCCTTGCCGCGCAGCGAGAGCTGACGGGTCGTGTCGAGGGGGCGCTCGTACTGGGCGCTGGCCAGGAGCGCGAGCGCCACGTCCGGCTCGTCCCGCTGGTCGTAGCCCACGAATGGCTGCACCACGCCCAGGCCGCCCCGCGCCTCCCAGCCGTTCCGCCGGTTGACGATGAACGGATCCTTCAGCACCTCGAGCGCTTCGTAGGTCGCGCGCAGATCCGGATCGCCGGTCAAAAGCGACGCCTCGGACAGGTGCTTCATCGTGTACGCCAGCGTCCGGTAGGTGCCGACGTCGTTGCGCAGCGCGTACCACGTGCGGACGATCGCCGATCCGGTCGCCTCGGGGATCGGCCCCGACAGGAGCCCGTGCGCCTGCAGCGCCTGCTCGAAGCGCCGCAGCCGGACGACCGGATCGATCGCGAGCACGCGACCGAACCCCGCGCCGATCGCCACGCCGAGCGCGCCCGGCGCATTGGAGTCCGAGTTCGACACGTCGCCCGTGCGCTTCGTGGACGAGATCGTCACGCCGAGATCCGCCGCGCCGAAGACGAAGAGCTGGCTGCCGGCCACCGGGTACACGCGGAGCTCGGGCGAGCCGGCCAGCGCGAGGTCGTTGGTGAACAGGCTGCCACCCGCCGCGGGACCGCGGCCGAAGGCATCGGCGCCGGTGGCGACCACGCTCCAGCCGAGGCGGCGCGTCTCGAGGCTCTGGAAGTAACGACTCGCGACCGCGGCCGAGAACGACGCGTGTTCGTTGTCGGTCGCGTCGTCGCCGCGTCCGGTGGCCGTCGAGTCGACGCTGATGTTGACGATCTCGAGCGTCCTGCCGAACGCGAGGGTGTCGGCATCGACGGTCGGGAGCTCCAGCGCTGGCAACGCGGCGTAGATCGCCGCGTTGCCGCTCACCGGCGCGGGCGCGGGTTCCGGATCGGGCGCGGGCGCGGGTTCCGGATCGGGTGCGGGCGCGGCGGGCGCCGGTTCCGGATCCGGCGCGGCGGGCGCCGGCACCTCGTCCGCGGGTTGCGCGAGCGCAGCCCCGCCCATCGCGAGCGTGAGCGCGGCGAGGATCAGGCCAGAGGCGCGGCGCATCACGGGACACACGTCTGGTACTCGCAGCCAGCCGCCACGATGCAGTCGAGCAGTGACTGCAGCGGCGCCTCGGCGATGCACTCGCCGGTGCAGTCGCTCACCGAGCCACCGCTGCTGTTGCAGGAGACGAGGACCGCACACGCGTCCGCGCAGGTCGCCGGGCGATCGTTGTCCGGGCTCGTTGAACCCTGCGGATCGGCGCCGCCGGCTTCACGCCCGCACAGGAGCAGCGCCTGGAACCCGCTGCCGCATGGCGACCCGTACGTGCCCACCTCGCCACCCTGCACATCCACGCACGCGGCGACCGCGCCCGCCGCGCACAGCGCGACGAGCCATATCTCACGCTTCCTCATGCCCGCCTCCGCAACATCGGTTGACGATCGCCAGTATCACGCCGCGATCGGCGCCAGCCAACGTCAC
>JAIOQA010000194.1 GCA_021413675.1 Deltaproteobacteria bacterium
GAACGCGGCGCGGACCGCCTCCTGCCGGCCGGCATCCCACGCGCTCGCGAGCTGCGCCGCGCTGTCCGCGCACGGATCCGTGGCGCTGGTCCGCAGCGCGCCCCAGGTGGCGAGCGCCGCGAGCCCGGCGAACGCGCCGCCGAGCGCGAGCCGCCGCCGCGCGATCGCGGGATCGTAGGCGAGCGCGGCGAGCAGGGCCGGCATGTCGGGCCAGCGATCGGCGGGCGCGATCGCGAGGCCGCGCCGGACCGCGGCGGCGATCCGGGCGGGCACCTCGGCGCCGCGCGGCACCGGCGGCGGACCCGCGCGGTGCGCCCGGCGCTGCTCGTCGAAGGTCGTGCCGCCGAACGGACGCGCGCCGAACAGCGCCTCCCACAGCGCGACGCAGAACCCGAACTGATCGGCGCGCGCGTCGGCGTCGCCGTCGAGCTGCTCCGGCGCCATGTACGCGGGCGTCCCGGCGATCGCGCCGCGCTCGTCGCGCGCGGTGACCAGGCCGAAATCGCCGATCCGCGCGCGGCCATCCTTCCCGACGAACACGTTGCTCGGCTTGACGTCGCGGTGGACCAGGCCCGCGGCGTGCGCCGCGGCGAGCCCGCGGCCGGCGTCGGTGAACATCGCGATGATCGCGCGCCAGGTCCGCGGCTGGGCGAGCCACACCGACAGGGTCGTGCCGTCGATCAGCTCCATCGCGACGAACGGCTGCTCGCGCGCGAACCCGACCTCGTAGACCGTGACGACGTTGGGGTGCGCGAGCCTGGCCATCGCCTGGGCCTCGCGCATCAGCTTCGCGGGGCCCTCGAGATCGTCGACCGGGCCGGGGTGGAGGAGCTTGAGCGCGACGTTGCGATCGAGCTCGGGGTCGTAGGCCGCCAGCACCACGCCCATGCCGCCGACGCCGAGGCTCTCGAGCAGCACGAACCTCCCGAGCTGGCGCTCGGTCCGCGCGCCCGGCGTGCGGCGGCGCGGGTCGGGCTCGGTGCCCGAGCTGACGCTGCGCTCGGTCGGCGCGTTGCGGTCGATCGGCTCGGTGTCGGAGATGTCAGAGCGGCTGGCCATCGACGACCGCTGAACTGTAACAGGCAGGGCCCGGCAGACCAGCGGAAGTGCCGGGGGCGCGTCCTCGACGATGCTACGCGGGCGGCGTCGCGCGCCCGTAGGTCATGACGAGGTACATCCAGCACTCGTCCTTGTCGGCGTTGACGTACGCGTGGGGCACGTCGGCGCCGAAGACGATCGCGTCGCCCTTGCCGAGCTCGAACTCGCGGCCGTCGACGATCAGCTGCAGGCGACCGGTGGTGACGACGAGGTGCTCGCGCGTGCCGTGCTGGTGCGGCTGCGCGTCCTCGCGGCTGTGGGGCGCGAGGTAGAGCTCGTAGAACTCCACATCGGGCTGCTCGCCGAGGGGGAACAGCGCGCGCGACGAGAACCGCCCGTCGGGGCTGACCAGCCGCTTGGCCAGCTTGCCGCGCATGACGTTGGCCTCGGTCGGGCCCGGGGTCGCGAGCAGCGCCGAGAACTGGACGTCGAACGCGCGCGCGAGCTTCCACACCATGCCGACGCTCGGCGTGGTCTTGCCCAGCTCGATCTGGCCGAGCAGCGTGCGCGACAGGCCGGTCAGGCGCGCGAGGACATCGAGGGACAGGCCGCGCTCGCCGCGCAGCTGCTTGAGCTTGTTGCCGACGACCGCGTCGAGGCCGGGCTCGGGCAGCCCGCAGCTCGCCGCGCTGGCCTCGGCGTTCTCGCGCGCGGCGGCGACGGCGGCCGGCGCGGCCTCGGGCGGGGTCTCGACCGGCAGGCCATCGGCGGCCCCAGGATCTTGTCGCGGGGCAGGGCGGCGCGCGGCTCGGCGCGGAGATCTTCGAGCGGCACGCTGCGCGCGCCGGGGAGATGGCCCGAGGCCCAGTCACGCGAGTCGCGGACGTCGATGACGTCGAGGCCGCCCGCGGCGATCAGCGCCGCCGCTTCACGCGGCGCCAGGGTCTGGATCATGGTCGCAGCCTACCACCCCGGCGCGGCGCGGCAGCAGGCCCCGCGATCCTCCGCGATCCTAGCGGCCGACCTGGATCCGGTGCAGCGCCGCGACCAGGGCGTCGAGGTCGTCGCAGGTGTTGTACGGCGCCAGCGACGCGCGCACGGTCGCCTCGACGCCGAACCGCCGCAGGATCGGCTGCGCGCAGTGATGGCCGGAGCGCACCGCGATGCCCTCCTGATCGAGCATGCCGCCGACCTGCTCGGTCTTCTGGCCGGCGAGGGTGAACGACAGCACGCCGGCCTTGTCGCGCGCGGTGCCGATCATCCGCAGGCCGGGCACGGTCGCGAGCCGCGCCGTGCCGTAGCCGAGGAGCTCGTGCTCGTAGTGGCCGACGTTGGCCACGCCGATGCGCATCAGCCAGTCGAGCGCGGCGCCCAGGCCGACCGCGTCGGCGATGTTGCCGGTGCCCGCCTCGAACCGCATCGGCGGGCCGTGGAAGGTGGTGCGCTCGAACGTGACGTCCGAGATCATGTTGCCGCCGCCCTGCCACGGCGGCATCGCCTCGAGCAGCGCGCGCTTGCCGTAGACCGCGCCGATGCCGGTCGGCGCGAACACCTTGTGGCCGGAGAACACGAAGAAGTCGCAGTCGAGCGCCTGCACGTCGACCGGCATGTGCGAGACCGCCTGCGCGCCGTCGAGGACGACGACCGCGCCGTGGCGATGCGCGGCCTCGATCATCTCGCGCGCCGGCGTGATCGTGCCGAGCGCGTTCGAGACCTGGGTCAAGGACACCAGCACCGTCTTCGGGCCGAGCAGCTGCTCGTACGCGGCGAGGATGATCTGGCCGTCGTCGTCGACGGGCGCGACCTTCAGCACCGCGCCGGTCGCCAGGCACAGCTGCTGCCACGGCACGATGTTGGCGTGGTGCTCGAGGTGGGTGATGACGATCTCGTCGCCCGCCTTCACGTTTGCGCGGCCCCACGCCTGCGCGATCAGGTTGATGCCCTCGGTCGTGCCGCGGACGAAGACGATGTCCTTCACCGACGGCGCGTTGATGAAGCGGCGCACGCTATCGCGCGCCGACTCGTAGGCATCGGTCGCGCGCGCGGCGAGCGTGTGGGCGGCGCGGTGGATGTTCGAGTTCTCGTGCTCGTAGAAGTATTTCAGGCGATCGATCACCGCCTGCGGCTTCTGCGTGGTCGCGGCGTTGTCGAGCCAGACCAGGCGCTTGCCGTTGACGCGCTCGTTCAGGATCGGGAACTCGCGGCGCAGCACGTGCGGATCGAAGCCGGTGCCCGTGACCGGCCCGAGCGACGGGCGGTCGGTGGGCACCAGCTCGTAGGCCAGCGCGTGATCAGGCGCGGGTGTGGCGGCGGGCGGCGCGAGCGCCGGCGCGGACGTGTCGTCGAGCAGCGGGAACGAGATCAGCGGCAGCGCGCCGAGATCGCCGAGCGCGTCGAAGCGCAGCGGCGAGGTGAACGGCGAGGCGTCCGCGGACGGCGCGGCTGGCGTCGTGGGCGCGCTCGTGGGTGGCGCGGCCGCGGGCGGCGCGGCGGCCGGTGGCGCCGATGGCGCTGTCGGCAGCGCGATCGCATCGCTGAACCCGAACGCCGAGGTCGGCGGCGAGGCCTCGCCGCCGAGCGGCGCGCTCGCGACCGGCGCGCCGACCGGCACCGCCGGCGCCGCGGTCGAGGTCGTCGCCGACCCCGGCGCGACCGACGCGGGTGGTGCGGTGAACAGCTCGTTGGCGTAGCGCTGGATCAGCGCCGTCAGCGCGATCGGCTCGGCGTCGGGCACGCTCGGCCCACCGGGCACGCGCGCCGCCGCGAGCGCCACGCCCGGGGTGGGCGCGGTGCCGCGCGGGATCTCGGTCGTCGTCGGGACCTGGCTGGCGCCGAGCCGCAGCTCCCCGGGGCCTGATTCAGGCGTACTCATGGTAGTGGTCGATCGTCACGCCCTCGAGCAAGCCGAGCGCGTCGTGGGTCATGACCGCCACCGAGCAGTACAGCGAGAGCAGGTAGGCCGCGCCGCCGGTCTGGTTGATGCCCATCAGGCGCACCGACAGGCTCGGGCTGACCTCGCCGGGCAGGCCGGGCTGGAACAGGCCGATCACGCCGCGCTTGCGCTCGCCGACGCGCATCAGCAGCACGTCCGACTTGTTGTCCTTGATCGGCAGCTTGTCGCACGGCACCAGCGGCAGCCCGCGCCAGGTCAGGAACGGCGAGCCGAACAGGTTGACCGTCGGGGGCGGCACGCCGCGGCGGGTGCATTCGCGGCCGAACGCCGCGATCGTCTTCGGGTGCGCGACGAAGAACGCCGGCTCCTTCCACACCAGGGCGATCAGCTCGTCGAGATCGTCCGGCGTGGGCGGGCCCTTGCGCGGCTTGATCCGCATGTCCGGATCGACGTTCTTGAGCAGGCCGTACGCGCGGTTGTTGATGAGCTCGCTCTCCTGCTTCTCCTTGAGCTTCTCGACCGCGAGGGTGAGCTGCTCCTTGACCTGATCCATCGGGCTGCGGAACAGATCGGAGACGCGGGTGTCGACCTCGATCGTCGTGGTGATCGAGGTGAGCACGTACTCGCGCGGCTGGGTCTCGTAGTCGGAGAGCGCGACCGGCAGCGCCTCGCCCGGGTTCGGGCTGCACTTCACCGCGAAGTCGTCGTCGAGCGCCTGGTTGAGCCGGTACACGCCGGCCTCGGTCGGCGTCCACGGGATCATCTGCGCGAGCCAGCGCGGGCTCGCCCCGCGCCACTGCGGCGGGGTCTTGGTGGTGTTCGATAGCTGCCGTGCGGCCTTCTCGCCGATGCTGCGTTGCTGATCCGCCATGATGGCTCCCCTCGTGTGCTGCGACGGTAGGAGCCTCGATCGCCGGCGTCAAGGCGGCGGCCAGGCGACGCGCGTGCACGATCGCGCATGCTGCGCGAATCGGCCGGACGAGTCCCCAGCGCCTCCGCTATCGCGGACCGGGTGTATCGTGTTCGCGCATGCGCACCGCATTCATCGTGATCGCGCTCGGGGCTGGATGTGGTCCGCTCGCGCCACCGGCGCCGTCGACGCCACCGCCGCCGGCGAAGGTCGAGCTGCCGACGCTGGCGCCCATCGTCGGCGCGTGGCACGGCGCCGATGGCACCGGCTGGTCCTATGCGCTGACGATCGCGAGCGAAGGCGCGTTCGATCAGTGGATCACGCGCGCGCCCGGCGATCGCTGTCACCAGACCGGCACGATGGCGATCGTCGAGCCCGAGGGCGAGAGCTTCGATTCACCGCTCTCGAAGCTGGCGCGGGTCTCGGTCACGTTCACCGACAACGACTGCAACCCGAACTTCGCCGGCGGCGGCGCGATCGCGGTGGTGCAGGAGCTCGCGGCGGTGCGCATGGTCCTGCACTGGACCGACGCGACGGTCACGCTCGAGCGCGATCCGGCGTCGAAGTGAACCTCGGTGCGCCCGTGAGGGCGCGTCGCCCGAAGGTCGCGGTCGCGTTCGGCGGACGACTTGGATAGGGTCGGCCTCGTGCTGACTCGCCGCCTCGTCCTCGCCTTGATCCTCGCCTCCCTCGCCGCATGTGGTGACAACCACCCGGCCGCGAACCCCGATGCCATGCCGGACGCGCCGGCCGCCCCCGACGGGCAAGCGGCGTGGACCGTCGAGACCGTGTGCGGCGCGATCAGCGAGCGGGTGTGCGCGCAGCTCGAGAGCTGCGACTGCCGCTTCGATATCCGGCCGTACGACGCGAGCACCTGCGTCGCCGCGCGCACCGCGAGCTGCGTCAGCGGCTTCGGCGCCAAGGTCGGCCCGGATCTAACCGCGGGTCGCGCGCGCTTCGACGGGCCGTCGATCGATCGCTGCATCGCGGCGATCGGCGGCAACTGCGACCTGCCCGCGAACTTCCAGCTGCCGCCCGCGTGCGACACGATCGTCCTCGACGTCGCCCCGGTGGCCAGCGCGTGCACGGTCACCGGCGGTGGCCTCGCCTACTGCGCCGACGGCGCGGGCGTGTGCGTGCCCGGCGAGAGCGGCGCGACCTGCACCGCGCTGCCCGGCGACGGCGACAGCTGTCCGTACAACCTGTGCACCGCCGGCCTGACCTGCACCACCGCCGGTACCTGCGGGGCGGCCGGCGCGGTCGGCGCGGTCTGCCTCATCGGCAGCGACTGCGCGCCCGGCCTGGTCTGTCCGCCGTCCGGACAGTGCGCGGCGCCGCTGGCGAGCGGCGCGATCTGCAACGACTACCACCAGTGCGCGGTCGGCCTGACCTGCGCCGATGGCATCTGCGCCGCCGCGGTCGCGCTCGGCGACGGCTGTAACACGCAGGACGTGTGCGGCCCGACCCGCGGCTGCGGCCGCGCGCCCGAGACCCGCACCTGTGCCGATCCCGATCCGCAGGGCGCGATGTGCATGGATGGCACGTGCGCGACCGGCCTCGGGTGCTCGTCGACGACGATGACCTGCGCGATGCTCCCCGGGAACGGCGACGAATGCCTCGACGGCTTCGCGTGCGCCGCGGGCCTGACCTGCGCCGACGGCCTGAACACCTGCGTGCCGCTGCCGGGCAACGGCGAGACCTGCGCGGTCGGCAACCGCTTCTGCGCCGACGGCCTCGGCTGCGATCAGACCGACAACACCTGCCGGCCGGGCCCGGGCGCGAACGAGCCGTGCCTGCTCAACCCGCCCGACTACGTGTGCGGCGCGGGGCTCGGCTGCGACTTTGGTGCGAACGGCAGCATCTGCGTGCCGATCGGCGGCGCCGGCGCGGACTGCAACAGCGATCGCACCTGCGGCACCGGCACGTACTGCGAGTTCTCGACGCTGAAGTGCACGCCGCGCCTCGCGGACGGCGCGAGCTGCAACGACGGCAACGAGTGCATGACCGGATCGGAGTGCGCGCGCTCGGCGACCGGCTACCACTGCGCCAAGATCCCGGGGCGGGACCAGCCCTGCGACAGCGCGTGCACCGGCGCGCTGGCGTGCAAGGGGCCGGGTGGCACCTGTGTTCCGTCGTTCTGCTTGATCCCGTGAATGGCGTTGCGCGCGCCGTCACCGGCTTGCCACCGGACGTGATGCTCGTCATGCGATAGTGGGAGGGATGTCCTTCGCTGGCGGCTTCCCTGGGACCGAGCGGTTCCGGATCGTCCGCGAGCTCGGCGCCGGCGCGATGGGCGTGGTCTACGAGGCGGAGGACCGGGAGGCCGACAGCCGGGTCGCGCTCAAGGTGCTTCACCGGCTCGATCCGGAGGCGATCGGCCGCTTCAAGGCCGAGTTCCGGTCGCTGCAGACGCTCGCGCACGGCGGCGTCGTCAGCTTCGGCGAGCTGTTCGAGCACGGCGGCGACTGGTTCTTCACGATGGAGCTGGTCCACGGCCAGCCGCTGCTCGATCACGCGCGGCCCGACGGCGTGCTCGACATCGCGCGCCTCACCGCCGCGCTCGATCAGCTGATCGAGGCGGTCGCCGCGGTCCACACCGCGGGCAAGGTCCATCGCGATCTCAAGCCGTCGAACGTGCTGGTGACCGACGCCGGGCGGGTCGTGCTCCTCGACTTCGGCATGGTCGCGGATCGCAGCGGCACCGGCAGCTGGACCGGCGATGGCGTCGTCGGGACCGCGGTCTACGTCGCGCCCGAGCAGACCGAGCACCAGCGCGCGACCCCGGGCGCCGACTGGTACGCGGTCGGCGTGCTGCTGTACGAGGCGCTCACCGGGCGCGGGCCGCACGGCGGCAACGCGTTCGAGATCATCCTCGCCAAGCGGCGCGGCGATGCGATCGTCGCGCCGAGCGCGATCGCGGCCGGCGTCCCGGCGGTGCTCGAGCGCCTGTGCCTCGCGCTGCTCGACGGCGATCCCGAGCGGCGCACCGCGGCGATCGAGGCCTATCGCGGGCGGCACGCGTCGCCGTCGCGCGCGCCGCGGCCGACCGAGTCGCTGACCCGGCAGCCGGTGTTCGTGGGCCGCCGCGCCGAGCTCGCGAGCCTGCGCGCCGCGGCCGAGCGCAGCCGGCTCGGCGGCGTCGAGATCGTGCGCATCGTGGGCGAATCGGGCATCGGCAAGACCGCGCTCTTGCGGCGCGCGCTCGACGAGATCACCGCGATCGAGCCGCGCACGCTGGTGCTGCAGTCGCGCTGTCACGAGGGCGAGTCGGTGCCGTTCAACGCGTGCGACGGGCTGATCGACGCGCTCGCGCGCTACCTGCGGCGGGTGCCCGAGGTCGAGGCCGCGACGCTGGTGCCGGCGCGGGTCGAGCTCCTGACCCGCGTGTTCCCGGTGCTGCGCCGCGTGCCGGTGCTGGCCGCGGCGCCGGTGGTCGATGTGGTGGATCCGCAGGTGCTGCGCACGCGCATGTTCGCGGTGCTGCGCGAGCTGATCCACGCGCTCGGCGAGCGCCGGCCGCTGGTCCTGACGATCGACGACGTGCAGTGGGCCGATGACGACTCGGCGCTGTTGCTCGCGGCGCTGGTCCGCTCGCCCGATCCGCCGCCGCTCTTGCTGGTGCTGGTCGGCCGCCTCGACGCGCGCACCGGCGCCAACCGGCTGGCGTCGCTCGCGGTGCGCGCGGCGACGATGGTGCTCGAGCCGCTGCCCGCCGACGACGCGACCGCGCTCGCGCGCGAGATGCTCGCCGGCTCGGCGGACGCGAGCGCGACCCGCGCCGCGGCGCTCGCGGCCGAGGCCAACGGCCACCCGCAGTACCTCGACGAGCTGATCCGGTTCGCCGGCGCCGGCGCGGGGCGCCAGGTCCACCTCGACGACGTCCTCGCCGCGCGGGTGCACGCGCTCGAGCCGGGCGCGCGCCGCGTGCTCGAGTTGATCGCGGTCGCGGGCTATCCGCTGCCGCGCGATCTGGTCGCGGCGGCGAGCGAGCTCGACGGGCGCGAGCTGCAGCGCGAGCTCGCGGTGCTGCGGATCGGCGCGTTCGCGCGCACCGCCGGTGCGCGGGCCAGCGACACGGTCGAGCCGTACCACGATCGCATCCGGCGCGCGGTGCTGCGCGAGCTCGACGAGTCCACGCGTCGCGCGCACCACCAGGCGCTCGCCGATGCGCTCGCCGGGCGCGCCGACAGCGATCCCGAGCGGCTCGCGATCCACCTCGAGGCCGCCGGCCGCCCGCGCGACGCCGCGGGGTTCGCGGTCCGCGCCGCCCTTGGCGCGCGGCGCGCGCTGGCGTTCGATCGCGCGGCGCGCTGGTACCGCGTCGCGATGGAGCTCTACGGTGACGATCCGCTGGGCGAGCCGCTGCGCGTCGAGCTCGGCGACACGCTCGCCGCCGCGGGCCGCGGCTTCGAGGCCGCCGAGGTCTACCTCGCGGCGCGGCCCGGCACCGACGTCGCGCTCGCCCTCGACCTGCGCCGGCGCGCCGCCGAGCAGCAGCTGGTCAGCGGCCACATCGCCGCCGGGCTCGCGACGGTGACCGACGTGTTGACACGGGAGCAGATGAGCTACCCGCTGACCGCGGGCGCGGCGCTGCGCGGGATCGTGTGGAACCGCATGCGCCTGGCGTTCGCGCTGCCGCGGCTGCGGCTGCGCGACATCGGCGAGATCACGCCGCGCGCGCTGGCCCGCGTCGATCTGTGCTGGAACGTCACCCTCGCGCTCGGGATGGTCGACTCGCTGCGCGGCCAGCTGTTCCACACCCGCGGCATGCTGCTGGCGCTGCGCGCGGGCGAGCCTTACCGACTGTCGCGCGCGCTCACCATCGAGGCCGCGTTCGTGTCGATCGGCGGCAGCGCGGTGGCCGCGCGGGTCCGCGATCTGCTCGATCGCGCCGAGGGCCTCAGCAAGATCGCGGACCACCCGCACGCGCGCGCGTTCCTGACCACCGCGCGCGGCCACAGCGCGTTCCTCGCCGGCGAGTTCCGCGCGGCGATCGACTGGTCGGCGCTGGCCGAGACCCAGCTGCGCGACGAGTGCACCGGCGTGACCTGGGAGCTGGCGACCGCGCGGCTCTGGCTGTCGCGCGCGCTCATGTACGAGGGCCGGTTCGCCGAGCTGGGCCGGCGCCTGCCGATGATGCTGCACGACTGCGACGAGCGCGGCGATCTCTACGGCGGCACCACGCTGCGCGCCAGCGTCGCGCCGTTCGTCCGGCTCGCGGACGACGATCCCGAGGGCGCGGAGACCGAGGCGCTGGCGGCGCGGCGGGCGTGGACCGCGACCGGCTATCACGTCCAGCACTACTACGCCGCGATCGGCGAGATCAGCGCGCGCCTGTACCGCGGCGACCTCGCCGAGGCGGAGGCCCGGCTCGTCGACGTGTGGCGCGGCCTGCGCGCCTCGATGCTGCGGCGCGTGCAGTTCATCCGCATCGTCACGCTCGATCTCGAGGGGCGGATCGTGCTCGCGGCGACGCGGGGCGCGGATCGCGCGCGCCTGGCGCGGGTCGCGGGCATCGCCGCCAGGCTCGAGCGCGAGGGCGCGGCCTGGGCGCAGCCGCTGGCGGCCGCGCTGCGCGCCGGCATCGCGGGC
>JAIOQA010000189.1 GCA_021413675.1 Deltaproteobacteria bacterium
GGTGGGTGCCGCCGCAGCTCGACTTCGGGTCGCCGCCGCCGGTCGACTGCGGGCCCGCGCCGCCGCGCATCACGAACATGTTGCTGGCGCCGGTGAACTGCGCGAGCTGGCGCATGACGATCTGGCCGGTGTAGTCCATGCCCGAGGCCGAGACCGTGAACAGCTTGATGCCGCGGCCGGCGGCGCGGCGCGCGGCGTCGGCGTAGTCCTTCTCGTCCTGGTAGTCGAGGTGCGGCGGCGCGTCGGCGATCACGACGACGATGCGGGCGACGGCGTCGTCGCGCCAGTTCAGCTGATCGATCGCGGCGGTGAGCCCGGCCTGCATGTCCTCGGGGGTGTCGCCACCGCCGTCGGCGGTGAGGCCCGCGACGTCGGTCGCGAACGCGTCGAGCTGCGAGGAGAACGGGAACACGCGCGTGACCTGGCCGTCGGTGCGGTCCTTGTACTCGACCAGGCCGATGCGCACCGGCGTCTGCGAGCCGGCGAGCTGGGTGGCGACGGTGCGGATGGTTGCCTTGACGGCATCGATCTCCTCGCTCATCGAGCCGGTGGTGTCGAGCACGAACGCGAGATCGACCGCGCGCGCCGCGGACAGATCGCGGGCGCGATCGAGGCGCAGGGCGATGAGGCCGTCGGACGCGCTGGCGTCGAGGTGGGCGCTGGCCTCGGTGCCGCCGCACGAGGTGGTCGCGGTCAGGTTGCCGTCGAGGTGCAGCGCGTGCGGGAACACCAGCGCGCGGCCCGACGCGGTCGTGACCAGCGAGGTCGCGCCGCGATCGCCGATGATCTTGACCGCGCAGTTGGGCATCGCCTTGCCGTTCTTGTCGGTCACGACCACGAACTGCCGGTCGCGCACGTCGAGGCGCGCGATGCCCTGGCCCTGCGCGAGCCACGCGAGGTAGTCGCGGTAGTTGGCGTTGTCGTCCCACTCGCCGGCGCGTACGCCGCTCGGGCCGCCGTTGCCATCGCGCGTATTTCGTCGTGAAGCGTTGTGCGGCGATCGTCATCGAGTCGCGACATCCCGGGCGCACGTGTCGCGTCGGGCGTCACATGTCGTCGCGCGGTCGTCTTGGTCTGCAGCAATGAGGAGCACAGACATGAGAACGACGAAGTGGTTGGGGATCGCGTTGGCCACGGGCGTGTCGCTCGCCGGGTGCGCCGTGTACGACGCAGCGACAGAGCCGGCGACCGAGACGGGCACCAACGCGCTGGGCGCGGCGGGCGTGGAGCGCATGATCCCGGTCCGGTTCTCGCAGCTGCTCTCCTGCATGCCCGGGCCGGGGTGCCCTGCGCTCAACACCGACGAAGATCTGCAGCTCGCCATCGACAAGGCGAACCAGGTCTACCGGACGGCGGGCATCCAGTTCTATCTGGAGGCCAACGACCTCCTCAACGTGCCGACGCTTGCGGCGGGCATCGACGCGAAGGACGCGGCGGGGGACTGGCAGACCTATCCGTTCTCGGCGGTGAAGGCCGATCTCCAGAAGCTCGTCCCGAACATGCCGCTCGACGCCTGGGCGGACGGGACGCAGAAGGGCGTGCGGCTGTGGATCCACGCGGCGAACGAGGTCTACGAGGACGTTCGTCACGTGCACGTATGGCTCGCCGTCACCTCGAGGAGCAGCGCCGGAATGCCCGAGCACGGTCGCGGCATCCGCATGAGCAACGCGAACATGCAGCACAACCACTCGACGTTCGCGCACGAGGTCGGTCACTTCCTCGGCCTCGTCCACCCCTGGGACGTCGACGACACCATCAACCCCGAGACCGGCGCGGTGCGCACGGCCAGCGACTCGTGGGACCTGGTCTACAAGCCCGGGACCGATTCGCGGCATCCGCACACGTTCTACAACAGCCGCGCGGAGGCCGCCGCCGACGAGGCTTCCCTGCGGTTGATGCATCGCCACTACAACTGCGTCGACGATGACCCCAACAAGGTCGCCGGGACCCTGACGTGTCAGATCGGAGACCCTGCAGGCTACGTCGAGTACCACGAGACCGGAGATCCGGCGATGAAGGGGCTCGCGTTCCAGTACGGAGACGGCGAGCGCGGCGCCAACATCTCGAGCTACGACAGCGCCGACGACGCGTTCCCGTACAGCCTCGCCGATTCACAGATCGCGCACATTCGACAGGTGCTGCGCTGGGACTTCCCGCTCAGCGCCTCGTCGGCAACCGAGTATCTCGACGGCTTCAACACCGCGGTCTACGGCACACCGTCCCTCGGCAGTCGCCGTCCGCGTCTTGGCAACGTGGGTCCGGCCGAGCCTGCGCAGCACGCTGACTTCGACGGTGATGGCCGGCGGGACATTGTGTACTACGTCCCGCCGACTGCAGCGGGGGCCACGGGTACCTTCAACGTGCTGCTCAGCAGCAAGGGGTTCAGCCTGCTCGGCGGCGAGCGCATGATGGTCGCGTTCGGCGGCCTCGGCGATGTTCCGGTGATCGCGGACTACAACGGTGATGGGCGCGCCGATGTCGCGGTGTTCCAGCCGGGTGGCGGCGTGAACCGCGACGAGCCCACCACCACGACCGGGCTGTGGCGCTACTGTCCGACCGCGGCCAGTGCTGTCACCACAACGTGCGTCACGCCGCCCGCGCCGATCGCGTTCGGCACGCGCAGCGACGCGCCGATCGCCGGTTACGACTTCGATGGCGTCGCGGGTGACGAGCTCGCGATCTACCGCGAGTCCAATGGCACCTGGTCGTTCCGCGCGCTGGGTAGCTCGACGGTGACCACGCGGTCGATCGGCATGGCGCGTGGTGGTTCGATGCCACTGCCTGGGCTCTACGACTGCGACGAGAAGGCGGACATGGCGGTGTACGAGCCGGCGACGGCGCGGTTCCGCCTTCTGCGCTCGGAGCAGTCGTGGAACACGATGACCCTGCACCAGTTCGACGCGAGCTTCGTGCCGCACCCCGATGGCTCCGACGCCGATCGCTCGGGGTCTCTCGCGCTCGCGGGCATGACCACGATGCGCCGCTGCGGCTCGCTGTTCCCGGTGTACAAGCCGCGGCGCGCCGCCGCCGTGTACTTCCCCGAGGACTCGTCGTGGAACGTGATCTGGAACCCGACGGCCGCCACCGCCATCCAGAGTTGTGCTGCGGGCAGTGGCGGTCGCGATCAGCCCATCCCGGGCCTCGACGCTGACGGAAATGCGCAGTCGGACCTCGCGTGGTACCAGCCCGCCGCGACCTACGGCCACCCCGGCATCTTCTGGAGCCAGCCGACCGATGCCGCGTGCGCCGGCGCGGCGACCGGCAAGCAGTGGAGCTGGGCCGGTCGCGTGCGCATGCGGATGTGGGCCGTGCCCGACATGACCGGTGATGGCGCGAACGAACTGCTCGTCCTCGATCCCGAGACGATGACGCTGCGCTGGCTCACGTCGGAGTCGGGCTACTCCACTGCGGTGTCGCGCGTGATCGGCAGTCCGAACGCGGCGCTGCTTTGAGTGAGCGGGCCCTGGACCGCGCGCGCGTCGGTCACCGCACGAGCGACATCGGCACCGTCTCGTCGCAGCTCGCGTGGATGACCCCATTCCCGTCGAGAGACGCCTTGCACGAGCCGCCGCGCGCGCCGAACGAGGCGGTCGCGCAGGCGGCTGCGCCGCTGCCAGCGGTGCCGCACAGCGCGAACGTGTGCACGGTCCAGCGGTCGCCGGTGTGCGGCGGGTCGTTGTAGCTCATCGAGTAATTCGCGGCGAGATCGAGGCCGATCGCCGGGTGACCATCGACCGAGGTCGCGACCAGCGTCGGCTTCACCTTGTCGAGGTTCTCGCACTTGCCCATGCCGCAGCCGTTCGACGTGATCGTGATCCGCTCGGTGATCGTCGTCGTGGCGCCGCTGGTCACCGCGATGGCGAAGTGCTGCTCGTAGCCGTCATCGGTGCGCCAGAGCGTGGCGGTGCCGAGGCCGCGGACCTTGCGGGTCGCGATCGCGCGACAGACCGGCGGCTTGTTGTTCGGATCCGGATCGATCAACCGCGCGCACGGTGTCTCGCCCGCGGTGGGCGCGGTCATCGCGAGCGAGCGCGGCTGGCGCGGGTCGTCGTCGGCGTGGGCGACCGTCGGGATCAGCGCGAAGGTGGCGAGGAGGGCGAGGCGCATGCCCTCGGTAGAGCAAGGCGCGTGCCGCTGGATCGCGCGTGCTACGTGCGCGGGATCGCGGCGGTCGTCGCCGGTCGTGGGTCGCGAGACACGGTGTGTCGGCGGGCGAGCCGCGCCGCTACCGCGGCGGACAGTAGGTCGATGCGATCGGCGCGGCGCATTCGAGACACAGGGTCTGGTGCAGGTCGATGCCGCACGCGCCGCGATCGACGAGATCCGCGCAGGTGTCCGATCCGGTCCGGGCGCGAATCGCGCCGCCGGGCGCGTAGCTGTCGTACCCGAAGCTGGTGATTGTCCAGGTGCCGCCTTTCGGGCGACCGAGGTAGGCACCGACGACGTGGCTATCGATGCCCTGGATCTCCCAGCGCACGAGGAACGGCGCGTGGGCCGCGTGCGCAGCGACGGCGCAGTCGTGGGCCGCGATGAACCGCGCATCGTCGGAGCCGATGTCGAGGTGGCCACAGTCCAACGGCGTCACGCCGGCGAGCTCGGTGGCGATCACGGTGTCGATCCAGCACGGCTGGTCCATCTCGGGGGCTGGCGCGTCGTCGGCGCAGGCCACGAGCCCCAGCACCGCCGCCACCCAGCCCTTCGTCATGCCGCAGTTGTAGCTCAGTCGGGCACCGGCGCGACCGCGGCCTTCGCCGACGCGATCGCGTGCACGAGATCGTCGGCGAGCGGGGCGTCGACGCTGATCGTGCCGCCGTCGGGGTGCGGGAAGGTCAGGCGGTGCGCGTGCAAGGCGAGGCGGTGGAGGCCGTGCTGGTCGCGGAAGATGCGGTTGTGCTCACCCTTGCCGTAGCGGACGTCGCCGATGAGCGGGCACGACAGGTGTTTGAGATGCCGGCGGATCTGATGGAGCCGGCCGGTGCGCGGCGCGGCCTCGACGAGGGCGTAGCGGCCGAAGGTCTCGCGACGCCAGAACTCCGTCGTTGCGGGCACGCGCTCCTCGCCGGGGGCGCGCGGGATCGGGTGATCGAGGATCACGTGCTCGGGCGGATGGCCGCGGGTGATCGCGAGGTAGCGCTTGTCCACATCCTCGCCATCCATGAACGCCTTGCCGAGGGCGCTGGCGGCCTCGCGGTCGAGCGCGAACAGCACCACGCCGGACGCGCCGCGATCGAGGCGGTGGATCGGATAGACGTAGGTCGCGACCAGATCGCGCACCGCCTGGAGGAGCGGCTCTTCATCGTCGGCCCAGCCGCGGTGCACGATCATGCCCGCGGGCTTGTCGACGACGACGACGCGCGCGTCGCGATGGAGGATCGCGATCGCGGCGGTCACTTTGCGGCGAGGTGCTGCTGGAAGAACTCGACCTGCAGGCGCTCCTGGGCGAGCGCGATCGCGGGATCGGGCACCATGTGCGTGGTCGCGAGCGGCACGAACTCGGCGCGCTTGCCGGCGACGAAGAGCGCCTGGACGAGGCCGAGGCTGTTGGCGAGGTGGACGTTGTCGTCGGCGATGCCGTGGATGATGAGCAGCGGCCGCACCAGCTTGCCGGCGTTCTCGATCGCGCTCGTCGTGCGGTAGCCGTCCGCGTTGTCGGCGGGCTGCTTCATGTAGCGCTCGGTGTACGCCGAGTCGTAGAGGTTCCAGTCGGTGACCGGCGCGCCGGCGATGCCGCACTGGAAGACATCGGGGCGGAGGATCGTGGCCATCGCCGAGAGGTAGCCGCCGAATGACCACCCGTAGATGCCGACGCGACCGAGATCGAGCTCGGGGTGCTTCACCGCGAGCGCGTGCAGCACATCGACCTGATCGGCGAGCGGCACGGTGATCAGATCCTTCAGCACCGCGCGCGACCAGGCGCGACCCTGGTTGGGCGTGCCGCGACCGTCGATGCGCACGACCACGAAGCCGCCGTCGGCGTACCACTGGTCCATCAGATACGCGCGCGCGTTGTGCCAGACCATGCGCGCGGTCGGTCCGCCGTAGACGTGCAGCAGCACCGGATAGCGGCGCGTCGGATCGAACGACCGCGGCCGGATGATCGCGGTCGCGTGATGATGATCGCCGAGGCTGATCGTCTCGTAGATCGGCGCGGGCAGGTACGGCGGCGCCTCGTTGGTCGTGGGGATCGCGGCGATCGCGCTGCCGTCGCTGCGGACCGCGTCGACCTGCACGGAGCCGTCGGCGAGCATGCCGGTGAGCACCGCGGTCGTGCCGTCGTCACTGGTCTGCGCGGTCCACACGCCCGGCGCCTGGGTGATGCGCGTCGGCGCGCCGCCGGCGAGCGGCACGGTCCACACCGCGGTCTCGGTCGGATCGGCGCTCGCCATGACCCACGCGACGCCGCGCGCGCTGTCGATGCCGGCGAGGCCGCGCAGCCCGAAGTGGGCGTCGGTGAGCGTGCGGACCAGCGCGCCCTTGGCGTCGTGGAGTTCGAGCTGCCACGCGCCGCTGCGCTCGCTGGCCCACAGGAAGCCGGAGCCGTCGGCGAGCCACTGCGGCGCGCCGTGGAGGATGTCGAACCAGGCGTCGTCGCGCTCGCTGTGGAGCACGGTCGTGGAGCCATCGCTGGGATTGGCGGCGAGGAGCGCGACCTCGTGCTGATCGCGATCCATCACGACCAGCGTGAGCGGGCCGTGCTGCGGCCACTGCACATCCGCGACATACGGATAGCGCGCGCGATCCCAGCGCAGCTCGGTCGAGCCGTGACCGATGGCGTGGACGTGGAGCGTGACCTCCGCGTTGGGGCGGCCGGCGCGCGGGTAGCGGAACGCGACCGGTGCCTGCTCGGGGTGGAGCGGGTTGGCGACGTAGAGCTGATCGACCGGCGCGTTGTCGGTGCGCTGGTACACGAGCTGCTGGCTGTCGGGCGACCACCAGAAGCCGCGGGTCCGCCCGAGCTCCTCCTGCGCGACGAACTCGGCGACGCCGTACTCGACGGTCGGCTGCTCGTGGCGCGCGATCCGCAGCGGCGTCTGGTGCGCGCCGAGGGTCTGCACGAACAGATCGCCATCGACGACGTACGCGAACCGCTCGCCCGACGGCGACAGGTGCGGATCGTAGGGATAGCCGTCGACGCCGACGGTCGAGAGCGCGCCGCTGGCGCGATCGATCAGGAACAGCCGATCGCCGAGCGGGATCATGATCGTCGCGCCGTTGTCCGAGACCCGGACATCGACGATGCCCTTGGTCGCGGTCCGGGTCCGCTCGCGGCGGGCCTTGTCGGCGTCGGACAGGTGCTCGTCGGCGCCGGCCAGGAGCGTGTCGGCGGTCGCGAGCTGCGTGACCTGGCCGGTCGCGGCGTCGAGCTGGTAGAGGTCGCCGACGAACGAGCGCGGCGGGGTCCGCAGGAACAGCACGTCGCCATCGGGGGCGAAGCCGACGACCTTGGGGATCCCGAGGCGGAAGCCGTAGGTCGCGGTGTTGGCGGCGAGGAAGTCGGCGTCGAGCGCGGGCCAGGTCATGGGCGCACCAGGGGGCGAGACGTGAGCAGCGTGAGTGCAGCCGGCGAGGACGACGGCGGCGGGGAGGAGTCGCACCGCGGCAGGGTACGCGAATGCCAGTTTCTTGCCCACGCGGCGGGCCGCGCGGAGCATCGAGGGATGGACTCCGAACGCCGATCTCGGCGCAGCGTCGACCCGACGCTCGCGCTCACCTATCAGCTCGCGGCGTGCTGCGCCGAGGGCATCGACGCGATGGTCGTCGCCGATGGCGACGGCGTGCCGCTGGCCTCCGCCGGCGACGACGACGCGTGCGAGCGGGTCGCCGGCCGCCTGGTCAAGGCCGGCCCGCGCATCCGCGAGTTCCACGGCACCGTGCTCGATGGCGGGCAGCGCTGGGACGTGCAGATGCACAAGCTCGATCTCGGCGACGCCGGTGAGATCGTGGTCTGCGCTGTGGGCGGGACCGCCCAGGACCGGCAGCGCCAGATCACGCGCTCGCTGGCCGGGGCGACCCGGATCCTGCGCGCGGCCTGACGCCGCGGACGATTACGGCCGTCGGTGGAACGGTTCGTGCCGTCACCAGAACAGTGCGCTCCGAAGGGTTCGGACCATGCCGGCGACGGCGATGGCTCGACCCGTCGGTTCTCGACGGGAGCGGCGTCGAAAGCGCGGTACATTCCGCGTCTATGCGCGCCTGGCTCGTTGCTCTCGCGGTCGCCGCTACCGCCTGCTCGTCGGGATCGAAGCGGGTCGATCGCGACGAAGCCGCTCGCCTGCTGATCGATCGCAACTGGATCGACGTGATGCCGAAGTCGTCCGACGACCGGCTCCACGTGTTCCGGTTCACGCCCAAGATGGGTGGCGGTGTGTTCCAGGACCGCACGGTCTTTCGCGGCGAGTTCGAGCTGTTCAAGTTCCGGCTCACCGGCGACGGCATCGCCTTCGTGTTCCCCGATCGCCACGAGCGCTACGCCACCGACTTCGCGATCGAGCACGTCGATGGGCCCGAGCCGTTCGATCTCAAGCTGACGCTCGAGCGCAGCCCTCGCGGTCCGCGCGTCTACTACGGCATGAGCGCGGAGACCGGCGACCTCGACGCCCTGCTCGCCGACACCGCCGATAACTGAGCGCATGTCCTCGCGGGCGACCCTGGTCCGGCGCAGCGTGCCGTGGCTCGGCGCGGGCAGCGTGCTGGCGCTCGGCCTGACCATCACCGCGCTCGGCTACGGCTGGTTGCGCTCGCGGGAGCGCGAGCGCGTGGCGGTCGAGGTCTCGCACCGCGTGTCGGGGATCGCCAACGAGATCGATCAGCGCTTCGGCGGACCGGTCGAGTCGATGCGCGCGATCGCCGCGCTCATCAGCGCCACCGGCGCCGCCGATCCGCGCGCGTTCGAGGAGTTCTCGCGGGACGCGATCCGGCGCGAGCCTCACATCTACGCGCTCGAGTGGGCGCCGCGGGTCACGCGCGACGAGCGGGCCGGGTTCGAGGCGGCCGCGCGCGCGCAGATCCCGGGCTACGAGATCCGCGATCCCAGCCCGACCGGCCTCACCCGCGCCGGCGAGCGCGATCTCTACTACCCGCTGCGCTACCTGGTGCCGATGAACGACGCCTGGGGCCTCGACATCGTCGATCGCAAGGCCGGCACCGCGGTCGCCGATCGCGCGTGCCAGGTCGGCCATGCGGTCGCGTCGACGCGCTACCACCTCGTCGAGGATCCGCCCGACGTCTACGCCGTCTACGCGGTCGAGCCGGTCTGGGCGCACGGCGTCGGGCGCGACGACGCCGCCAGCCGCTGCGACACGGTGCTGGGCTACGTGCCGCTGCTGTTCCGGATCAATCCGCTGATGGCCGATCTCCAGCGGCGGGTCGAGCTCGATGACCTCGAGCTGGCGGTCCGCGACGTGACCGGAGCGACCGGCGGCGCGTCGGCGGCGGTCGTCATGGTCGAGAGCTCGCCCGGCGCGAGCGCGCGGATCACCGGCCCGATGGCGGCGACCCAGCTGCTCAGCTTCGTCGATCGCACCTGGGAGGTGGCGCTGGCCCCGCGGACCGCACCGTCGGGCCCGACCTGGTTCCTGGTCGCGGGCGCGCTCGGCTCGCTGTTCGGCGCGGCGCTGTTTGGCGGTGGCATGGCGTGGCGCCGGCTGCGGCAGCGGTACTCGCAGGTGCTGCGCCTCGGCCAGTACCACCTCGAGGAGGAGATCGGGCGCGGCGGCATGGGCGTGGTCTACCGCGCGCGTCACGTGATGCTGCGGCGCGACACCGCGCTCAAGTTGCTGGCCGCGCCGCCCGACGACGATCAGGCGCTGGCGCGGTTCGAGCGCGAGGTCCAGCTCACCGCCGAGCTCAGCCATCCCAACACGATCGCGATCTACGACTACGGCCGCACGCCCGACGGTCGCTTCTATTACGCGATGGAGTACATCGACGGGCTCACGTTCGACGAGCTGATCGAGCACGACAGCGAGCAGCCGGTGTCGCGCACGATCCACATGGTGCGCCAGGTCGCGTTCGCGCTGCGCGAGGCCCACGCCGCCGGCATGGTCCATCGCGACCTCAAGCCCGGCAACCTGATGCTGTCGATGCGCGGCGGCATGGTCGACTGGGTCAAGGTCCTCGACTTCGGCCTGGTGAAGCGCGTCGGGCACGTCGCGATGGACGGCGGTGGCGCGCCGGTCGTGCGGGCGCGGGGCTCGGGCCAGGCGCCGACGGAGATCGGCATCATCACGGGCACGCCGGGCTACATCGCTCCGGAGATGCTGCGCTCGCGCGACGTCGATCACCGCGCCGACATCTACGCGCTCGGCGCGATCTGGTACGCGCTGCTCGCGGGCCGCGCGCCGTTCCTCGGCGGCACGATGGAGGACACGCTGCAGGCGCAGATCCGCCACCGCCCGGCGCCGCTCGATCGGCTGCGCGGCGATCTGCCCGACGGGCTGGTCGCGCTGATCATGCGCTGCATGAACCCGGACCCCCAGGCGCGCGTGGTCTCGGCGCAGGCGCTCGTCGACGAGCTCGACAGCATCGTCGCGCCGACCTGGACCCGCGCGGAGGCCGAGGTGTGGTGGAAGGACCGGGCGCCGGCGATCAAGGCGCAGCGCGCGCGCCACGTCGCGGGCCCGGGGTCCAAGCCGCCGACCGCGATCTTCGACGCGCGCCGGCTGGCGTCACCGCGCGGCACCGGGCCCGGCGGTGGCACACCGTCCGGGCGCCGCCGCCCGACGGCGTAGGCATCAGGGGTCGTCGTCGCCGAGCAAGGTCGCGATCGCGAGCTCGATCGCCTCGAACGGCTCGGCACGGACGCGCTCGCCCGCGAGCGCGCGGAGCGCGATGACGTAGCCGTCGGCCGTGTGCCGATGCACGGTCAGCGTGCGATCGACCTGATCGAGGATCCAGTAGTGGGGCACGCCGGCCTGGTGATAGCGCCGCAGCTTGGTGACCGTGTCGACGGCGCGATTCGACTCGCTGACGATCTCGCACAGCCAGTCGGGCCGCACCGTCACCGGGCGCTCGCGCGGTGGGGCCGGCATCGCCGCGCGGCGCCAGCCGGCGATGTCGGGTCGGTAGCCGCGTCCGTCGAGGAGGACATCGACCTCGGTCGCGATCCACCAACCACCAGGGCCATCCGGGCCACCGGGACGGCGATCGAACGCGCCCCCGACCGCGCCGACGGTGTGGCCCTGCGCGCGACCGTGCGCGAAGGTCGGCGCCGCCTTCGGGATCAGCTCGCCATCGATCAGCTCGGTGCGTGCATCGTCGGGCTGGGCGAGCCAGTCCGCGATCGTCGCCGGTCGACCTGCCGGTGTGACCATGACGCAGCAAGCGTAGCACGCGCGCGCGAGCGCTCGATCAGGCCTCCGGGCGGCGGGTGATCTGCAGGAGGCGCGCGTCGTCGTCGACGCGATCGGGATCGATCGCGTCGAGCGGCTCGACGACGATCGCGAACGTGCCGGAGTCGAAGGGCCGGCCGCTGGCGGCGCGCTCGGGGACGAGGCGCTCGCGCAGGCCCTGGCGCGCGAGGGTGCGCGCGCGGTGGTGGCAGTACGGGTTGTTGCCGGGCCGCCCGAGCACGGCGTGCGCGGTGAACGAGCAGCCGCCGAGGCAGTGTTCGGCGAACGCGCAGGTGCGGCAGAAGCCCCAGAGATCGTCGACGGTGCGGGCGCGGGTGAACGCGACCTCGGGCGTGTCCCAGAGCTCGCGCAGCGGGCGATCGCGCAGGTGGCCGCCGACGTAGTGCGCGGTCTGCAAGGACGGGCAGCCCTTCACCGCGCCGTCGGACTCGATGCCGAGGACGAACCGCCCGGCCTGGCAGCCGCGCCAGTGATCGCGATCCGCGGGGCCGAGCGAGCGCAGCGCGACCTCCTCGGGGCCGAAGTAGCCCAGGTTGTTGCCGGGCATGATCGTGATGCGATCGGCGCGCGCGGCGGCCTTGAGGCGCGCGACCCGCGGCACGACCTCGAGCAGGTCCCACGGCTGGAGCGGCATGAGCGTGCGATCGGCGGCGCGGCCGAGCGGCGCGGTCAGCTGGATCTGCCAGCCGGTGATGCCGTGCGCCCGGAGGATCGGATAGAGCGCCTCGAGGTCGGCGTGGTTCGAGCGGTTGAGGTTGATGTTGGACGCGATCTCGATGCCGGCGGCGCGCAGGTGATCGAGCGCGGCGCGCGCGGCCTGCCACGAGCCGCGCAGGTGGCGCATGCGATCGTGCGCGGCCTCGAGCCCATCGATCGAGACCGAGGCGCGGCGCACGCCGGCGGCGGCCATGTCGCGCGCCAGCGCCGCGGTGATGCCGCGGCCGCCGGTGGTGATCGCGACGGTGATCCCGTGCGCGTCGAGCGCGCGCGCGATCGCGAGGAAGCCGTCGTGCAGGTAGGCCTCGCCGCCGATCAGCACGACCTCGCGCGTGCGCATCGCGGCCAGCTGATCGACCACCGCGAGCGCCGCGGCGGTGTCGAGCTCGTCGGGCCGCGCGACGCCAGCCCGCGAGCCGCAGTGGGTGCACGCGTGATCGCAGCGCAGGGTCAGCTCCCAGACCACGTACGCCGGGTGCGGCGCCTCGGCGACGACGTCGAGGCGGCGGCGGGTCATGGCGCGGGCGGCGGCGTGGGCGTCGCGGTCGCCGCGTCGGGCGCGGGCGTCGCCGGTGCGGCGACGGTGCCAGGATCCGCCCAGCCGTCGACGCCGTCGCAGTTCTGATCGATGCCGTCGCCGTCCTCGTCGGCAGCGCCCGGGTAGATCATCCGGTCGTTGTCGTTGCAGTCGGTCGGCGCGCAGACCTGATCGTGATCGGCGTCGGCGCAGCCGTCGTTCGGATCGGGGTGGTAGTAGCCCGGAGGCGCGCCGTAGCAGGCCATCAGCGTGAGGCTCGCGGCACCGGCGCCGACCAGCGCGGCCAGGTTGCGGGCGAGCCGCGGCCAGCGCGCGACCGGCGCGTCGCAGTGCGGGCACACCTGCTGCGCGGGCCGCAGCCCGCCGCAGGTCGGACACTCGTGCAGGGGCGTGGGCATCGGAGAGTCAACGCGGGTCGACCGCGCGATCTTACAGGACCCGCCGGCGCCGGCGCAGCATCGCGGCGAGCGCTAGCCCGACCGCCGCCGAGCCCGGCGACCCGCTCGTCGAGCAGCAGCCGGTGTCGGGCGGTGGGTCTGGATCGGCCGGCACCTCGATCGTGCAGGTCGCGCTGCAGCCATCGCCGGGCGCGGCGTTGCCGTCGTCGCAGGCCTCGCCGCCGGTCACGACGTGATCGCCGCACACCGGCGCGGTCGGCACGATCCCGACGATGCACACGTCGTCGATCGTCCAGCCGCCGAGCTGGAAGGCGGGGTCGCTGGTCAGCCCGAACGCGACCTGCACGCTGCCATCGGCGGCCTCGGTGGTGAGGTCCACGTCCTGGAAGCGCCACTCGCGATCGCGGTGGTGCACGTTGGACGCGTCGCCCTGGTTGCTGTCGGCGTTGCTCCACAGCCGGTCGCCGTCGACGGTGACGGTCGCGTGGTCGAAGTGGCCGTCCTCGACGCCGAGCCAGCGCCGGTACTGCAGGCGCACGCCGACGAACCCGGTGGTGTCGACGACCGGCGTGGTCGCGATCTGGTTCGAGCGCGACTCGTACGTGCCCTCGTTGTTGGCGGCGCCCTGCCCGAGATCGGTGCCGTACACGTTCTGGCCGCGGAACGCGGTGAGCGGATCGGTGTTGGTCGTAGTGCCGTGCGGCGCGCCCCACTGCCACTCGTCGTTGCCGGAGGTCGCGGTGTGGGTCCAGTCGGTCGGCTCGGTCTCGAAGTCCCAGCACTTGATCGGCGTGACCGGTCCGGTGAAGTACTCGTAGAGCGGATCGGCGGGGTTGAACGGAAAGGTCGTGGTCGCGCCATCGGCGGTGGTGACGTCGACCTTGTACTGCACGACCAGGCCATCGGGCTGCGGCGGGATCGCGCCGGCGAAGCTGCCGCCCGACGCGGCGAGCGGCACGGTGCCGCCGCTGCCGGGGTGGCCGCGCAGCTGCCAGGTGATCGTGCCGCCGGTGACCGCGGGCAGCGGGCAGGTCGAGGCCGTCGGCGTCGACGGGATCGTGATCGTGTCGCCGGCGCGGATCGGCGTGTGATCGCTCGGCACCAGCCCGTGGCGCAGGAACTCGCCCTGGATCAGGCACTCGTTGGGCGTGCCGTTGGCGAGGTCGCCGTCGTCGTCGTCCTCGACCAGCGCCTCGACGTAAGTCGACGGGATGTCGGCCGCGCGCTGGATGATGCCGTAGTAGAGCGCGTCGGCGCGCGCGATGCCGGCGTCCTCGCCGTACGCGGCGATCAGCGCGGTGCGCAGATCCCACATCGTGCTGCTGAAGATCATGCCGTCGGCGTGGACCTCGCCCTTGAGATCGTCGGGCCAGCGCAGCTCGGTGCCGACCGGGTTGGCCTCGCGGATCGGATCGTTGTCGAAGAAGAAGCCGCGGCCCAGGCCCGAGTCGTTGGTGATCGTCATCGCCAGGTAGTCGGCCTGGCCCTCGCCGAGGCTGCCCTCGGGCGCGCCGCCGCCGATCAGCACGTGGTAGTGCACCGAGTGGCCGAACTCGTGATAGACGACGTCCGAGATCCGGGCGGTGTTCTCGCAGCCGTCGCCGGCGTGGAAGAAGTGGAGGTCATCGCCCGACGAGTTGGCGTTGCAGGTGTCGTTCTCGTTCACGAACACCGGCAGCTGCTCGTCGAGATACGCGAGGCCCGGATCGATGTGATCGCGGACGTACTGCTTGACGACGTTGGCGTGGATGTACGCGTCGAGCTGGGCGTCGGAGGTGTCGATCGACGACTGATCCCAGACCGTGGTCACGTCGGGGTTCACGATCAGCGAGGGCGCGACGATCGCACCGGCGCGCGGGGTGACGGCGACGTACTTGCCGGCGAGGCCCGGCGTGATCATCAGCGGTGACGTACCCGACCAGGTGATCGCACCGGCCTGATCGGCGGCGAGCGCGGTCGCGGCGGTGGCGATCGTGTGGGTCGCGAACACCGCGGGCATGTCGGCGTGCTCGGCGCCCGGCCAGCGGACCGGCACGTGATACGCGACGGTACCGGTCGCGAACATCAGCTTCTGGAAGCGCGCGACCGGCGCGCCGGTCGCCGCGTCGACGAAGACGTCCCAGCGCGCGGTCGGCGCGGCGAGCGCGACGTCGACCGGCACGACCAGGCGGTACTCGACGTGGCCGGGGCCGCGGACCAGCGGCAGCACCAGCGGTGCGCCGACCGCACCGACGGTGGGCGCGGCGTGATACGCGCCGGTGATCCACGCGCCAGCGCGCTCGCGGGCCTGCGCAGGCGCGATCGGTCGTGCGCCATCGCCGGCGCGGACCTGGGGCAGGGCGGTCGACCCGACGACGATCAGCCGATCGCGCTTGAACGTGAACTGCACGCGCGCGCCGCGCACCTCGTAGCCGCGCCAGCGCTGCTGGAAGACGACGGTGCGCACGCCGTTGCGCGCGACGTTGGCGAGCAGGCTGAGGTCGGCGGGCGACGTGCCGGGCGCGAGCAGCGCGAGGTTCTCGTCGAGCAGGCGGCGCGCGGCGTCGGCGGCCAGCCCGGCGTCGGCGATCGCGCCGGGCGCGGCGATGCCTTTGCCCCACGCGCGCAGCGGCACGCCGGTGTCCTCGTCCCACTGCGCGCCGACCGCGCCGAGCTGCGCGGCGAGGTGTTCCCAGCGCTTCGCGGCGGCGGCGGGGACGCGATCGGTGACGGGGCGATACGCGCGGGCCGGTGCGGTGGCGGCCTCGAGCGGGCGCTCGGCGAGGTACGGCGCGGGCGCGAAGGCGCGCGCCGGGCCGGCGATCAAGGTCATCGCCGCGAGGGTCGCGGCCAGCGTGCGCAGGTGCATGTGCTCGTCGGAGAGTCTCATGCGCTGCCGGCGCGCGGCGTGACGAAGATCGCGAGATCGGCGCGGGGATCGCGCCGCGCCGATCAGGGCTGATCGCAGGTGACCGAGGGGCCGGTCCGCGCGTGCACGCACACGATCGCGCCGTCCTTGCCGACGAGGAGCACTTCGAGCGGGCCGGTGTCGAGCTGGGCCAAGGACATCGTCGGCGAGTCGACCGGAAAGCTGCCGGGCGGGCCCGGGTTGTCGGCGGCGAGGGCGGCGCCGCTGACGTGCAGGTCGGGGACGACGAACACGCTGACGTCGCCGCTGGTCGGAGACTTGCTGACCAGGACGACGTCGCGCTGCCCGGTGGCGAGCGCGGGCCCGACGACCATCGTGGCGGCGTCCATGCCGAACGGGGTCTGGAAGCAGGTCGGCAGCGTCGCGCTCTCGACGTCGATCGCGCACAGCAGCGCGTTGCCGTTGCCATTGCCGTCGAAGCCGATCACGTCGGGCAGCTGGTCGCCGGTGATGTCGTCGACCACCTGGGGTGACCAGCCCGGGCCGGCCGGGCGCAGCGAGGTGAACGCGAAGTTGCCGCCCTGCGCGTCCGAGCGCTGCGCGAGCGTGCGCTCGCTGACGAAGATGCGCGGCGTGGGCGTGCCGGTCCTGGTGATGTAGCCGCCCGCGGCCATCACGTCGTTGAAGGCGGTGCCGCCGGTCGACGGCACGCCCGGGATCATGGGCGTGCCCTTGGCGGCCTCGCTGGCCTCGATGAAGAACGCGCCGTCGGGGACCGTACCGAACAGCGCCGCGCCGCTCATCCCGAACGCCGACGGCGTGAGCGAGACGGTGGCGTTCGCGGCGGGCCGCGCGACGGCGAGCATCGTCGTGCTGATCGGCGCGAGGTCGGCGCCGAGCACCGTGAGCCGCGCGCCGGCGGTCGGGGTGTCGAGGATGACGACGCGCCGCACGCTCTGGTACGCGATGACAGCGACGGCGGCGGGGCCCGCGAGGCCGGCGAGCGCGGCGCTGCGCGTCACGGTGGTGACCGTCGCGCGCGACGGATCGACGTCGTGGCCGGCGCCGCCGCGCAGCACGTAGATCCGGCCGCTGGTCGCGTCGAGCGCGAGGACGTCGTCGAGGCCGTCACCGTCGAGGTCGGCGCTCACGTGCGCGACGATGTTCGCGCCGGGCGGCGGCCACGCGAGGCCCGACGCGGCGTCGACCGGGGCCTGGCCGGTCGGCGCGCTCAGGCAGCCGGCGAGCCCGAGCGCGGCGAGCGCGTGATGATCGCGGCCGCGCATCAGAACGGCATCCCGTTGCCCGGCTGGCGCGGCGCGCGCAGCACGAGCTCGATGGTGCGGCTGTGATCGGGCACGACCCGCTGCTTCGCGGTGCGACCGTCGAGCGTGGCCTCGATGACGACCGGCTTGTCGGAGGTCGGTCGCTCGACCGCGATCGGCGCCGCGCCGACCGGCTGGCCATCGATCGTGATCGCGGCGCCCGGCGGGCGCGAGCGGATCGCGAGCTCGACCAGCGACGCGGGCGGCGGCGCGGGCGGCGGCGGCGTGGGCGGCGTCGGTTCGGCGGCGGGCGCGACCGGCGGCGCGGCCTGGGGCGAGGTCGTCGCCGTCGACGCGGGCGGCGGCGCGGGCTCGCTGCCATCGCGGCTCGACACGACGACGATCGCGCCGATCACCGCCGCGCCGACCACCGCGACCGCGATCAGCGGCCAGCGCCGCGGCGGCGGCAGCGCCTCGTGGTGACGCGAGTCGTTGAAGGGATTGCGCGCGCCGCTCGCCGCCGCGGTCGACGGTCGCGGCCCCGGCGTGGCCAGATCGAGGGTCGCGCCCGCGCCCTCGAGCGAGATCGATGGCGAGCGCACGCGCAGGTCGTCGGCGCGCGGCAGCGGATCGCCCGACGCCGACAGCTCGATCGTCGGCGCCGACATCGACGCGGCGGCGGTGTCCTTCGCGTCGGCGTCGCGGATCGCGCGCTGCGCGCCGGTCGCGGGCAGCGCGTCGCCGGGCGCGAGCAGGCTGCGCAAGAGCCCGCGCAGCTCGCCGGCGCTCGCCGGGCGACGGCCGACCTCGGGCGCGACCAGGCGCGCGACCACGCCGCGCAGCCCCGACGGCACCAGCCGCAGGACCTCGGACTCGACCAGCTTCTGGCCGGCGAGCTGCGGGAACGTGGTCGCGTCCCACAGCGCCTTGCCGGTGGTCAGCTCGGCGAGGATCACGCCGACCGCGTAGAGATCGCTCTGCGGCGTCGGGCCCGCGCCCATCACGACCTCGGGCGCCATGTAGCGCGGCGTGCCGACGACGAGCCCGGTGTCGGTCGCCGTGGTCTCGGTCTCGGTGAGCGACTTGGCGAGGCCGAAGTCGAGCACCTTGATCAGATCGCGCCCCGGCGGATCGTCGAGCACGACGATGTTCGACGGCTTGAGATCGCGGTGGACGATCTGCAGGCGGTGCGCGGCGTCGAGCGCGTCGCACAGCTGCACGCCGATCCACGCCGCGCGCGCGATCGAGAACACGCCGTCCGCTTCCTGCACGTCGGCGAGGGTGCGGCCGCGCACCAGCTCCATCGCGATGAACAGCCGCCCGTCGGCGGCCTGGCCGAAGTCGATCACGCTGATCGTGTTCGGCTGCGACAGCTGGCTCGCGAGCCGGGCCTCGCGCAGGAACCGCCGCACCGCCATCGGATCGCGGCCGTGGCGCTCGTCGATCAGCTTGATCGCGATCTCGCGGCCGATCGAGCGCTGCCACGCGCGATAGACCGAGCCCATGCCGCCCTCGCCGAGCAGGTCGCGGATCTCGAACCGCCCGTCGATCACGGTGCCGCTGAGATCGCGGGCCTTGGTGCGGACCTCGATCAGCCGCGCGCCGCAGGTCGGACAGGTGCGCGCGTCGGTGACGTGCGCCGGCTCGGCGTCGCAACTCGGACACAGCCAGTGGACATCGGAGACCGGCTCGACGCTCATCGCCAGCTGCCCTCGACGACGAACATCGCGCGATCACCGTCGATCATCACGCCGAGGTCCGCGGGCGCGCGGTCGCGGTGGATCCTCGTCCACTGCCAGACCGCGACGCCGATCGCGGCGGCGCCGAGCGCGTAGCCGGTGATCGCGATCGCGCGCTGGGTGCCGAAGCGGCTGCGCTCGCTCGCGAACGCATCGGTGCCGCGGACCAGCGCGTTGGCGCGGTCCTTGGTCGCGAGCGCGCGGCCGTGGAGGATCGCGCCGACGCCGAGGCCGATCACGGCGGCGCCGCCAGCGGCGTAGACCGGCCAGTACGAGCGCGGCGGCGGCGGCGGCGGCCCC
>JAIOQA010000190.1 GCA_021413675.1 Deltaproteobacteria bacterium
CGCGGCCCGCGCCGCGCCCGCGGCCGATCTACCGGCGCTGGTGGTTCATCACGGGCGCGGCGGTCGTGGTGGCCGCCGCGACCACCGCCGTGATCGTGACGACCTCCAGCGGCCTGCCCGACAGCGATCTCGGCACGGTCACGTTTCCCCGATGAAGCGCGTCGTGCTGGCGACCTGCGCCGCGCTCGTCGGCTGCGACCGCGGCATCGTCGTGACCGTCCATGGTCGACCGGCGCTCTCGATGCCGCGCACGCTGACGGTCGCCGCCGACGCCAGCTCCGCGCACGCCGAAGGTACGCTGAGGATCCCGGTCAGCGCGGAGCTCCCGTTGACGTTCGTCGTCGACACGACCGGCCTCGAAGGCGACATCGCGATCGCGGTCGACGGCCTGGATGGCACGCGCCTCACCGGTCGGGGCGCGACGAACGCCGCCGCCGACGCCGCTGCCGCCGACATCACGCTCGAACCCGCCGACTTCGTCGTCAACCGCGAACGCGTGGTCGGTGATCAGCTGCTGACCGGTGAGTCCACCTACGGCTCGCGGCAGCTGGCCGCCGGGCCCGATGGACGCTTCCTGGTGACGTGGCAGGGCGATCACTCGGCGTGGGCGAGGACGTTCGACGAGCGCGCTCGGCCCCAGCAGAACGCCGAGACCGGCACCGATCGCGAGTTCGAGTTGCCCACCGATCCGATCAACGAGACCGGCGTGGTCGCCGCGGCGCACACCGCGGGCAGCTACGGGCTGGTGTGGCAGGAGCTGGTCCATCCGAACGGGTTCATGCAGCTGTCGATCCAGCCCTATCGCGACGACACCGGCGCCGCGCGCGATCGCGGCGTGATCGTCCAGGGTCCCGGCGTACGCCTGCCGGCGATCGCGGGGCTCGCCGTCGGCGCGTTCGCCGTGACCTGGATCGCCGCGGCCGATCCGTACACGAGCACCGGCGAGGTCCAGCTGCGCGTGATCGACCCGGTCGACCCCAGTCCTCCGGCGACTCCGGTGTCGGTCGGCGTCGCCGATCGGATCGGCACGGACGCACCCGCGGTCGCCGGCCTCGTCGACGGCGGCGCGGTCGTCGCGTGGTCGGTCACCGATGCGTTCGATCGCGCGCGGATCGTGGCGCGGGTCTTCGACGGGACCGTCGCGCGCACCGGTCAGCTCGCGATCGCGGCGCCGGACGCCGGGCCGGCGCGCTTGTCGCTGCCCCAGGTGACCGCGCTGCCCGACGGCGGGTTCGCCGTGGCCTGGTTCGCGGACGCCGTGGGCGCGCCCGCGATCCAGGCGCGCTGGTTCGACGCCGATGGCGCGCCTCGCGGCCCCGCGGTCACCGTCGCCGAGGGCGTCCAGGAGCACACGCCGGCGATCGCGGCCAGCGCGAGCGGGGTCGCGATCGCGTGGGTCGATGGCAAGGACGATCAGCGGCGCGTGCGCCTGCAGCGCTACGGGCTCGACGGCACCCCGATCGGCGCGTCGATGGCGGTCGCGACCACCGACGGCCTCCAGCGGACGCCGTCGCTCGCGCCGCTCGGCGACCAGGGCTTCATCGTGGCCTGGACCGATGGCTCGCAGCAGGCCCCCGACGACTCGATGGCCGCGGTGCGCGCACGCGTCATCTACACCGTCCCCTGACGCACCCGGGATCGCTCCGCGCCGCGCGCGTCCGGAACCGCACCGCTCGGGATCGCGCGTGTAACGCAGCCGGGCGCGAAACGAACACCGCACCCCGCGCTCTGCGCGCCGAAACGTCGACGGGAGCTACGCTGCGTTCATCGATGTGAAACACGCGGGGCCGCGATCGGCGACTCGCCGCGCACCGGATGCATGCACGCTCACCGGATCGCGGTCGCTGGAGGCCGCGATTGGTTGGGCCATCTGGGCGCGCTGCGAAGTCCGTTGCGCACCTGCGGTCCCTGGATGCGTAGCAGGTTCGCCGAACTCACGGTCTGGCGCGGTTCCGTCGACGAAGTTTCGCGCGGTTGCGACCAAGGGAGGGGTGGCACGACACCTGCTCAGTGAACAATCCGCGAGGAACCATGACCAAAGCTAGCCCGCAGATGATGAAGACCAACGCCGTCCGGATCCTCGCGAAGTCGATCTATCGCGATCTCGAGGCGCAAGGCTTCGACGAGAAGCAGATCGTCGCGCTCGCGACCGAGCTCATCAGCGAGGTCACCGACCGGATCTCGCACCGCGAGCCGGCGCAGCTCGCCGCGCGCTGAGCGCGCCGCTCCGACGGGCCGACCACGGGCCCGGCAGGTCCGAGACACGACGAGCGCGGGGGCGCTCGCCCGCTGCGGCGACGCAGCGAGGGTCGAACCGACGAGACGGGCAGGGTCGGCGCGGCATCTGACGCGATCAGCGTCGCCGCGGCGCCCGTGACGCGCCCTCCTGGGCCGCGTCTGCATCGTCATTCATCCCATGCGGCTGATCCGCACGTGGGCTGGCGAACCGCCCGATGATGCCTTACGTTCCGCCGCACTCAACGGAGGAACGCATGTCCAAGGTTCGCATCGGCATCAACGGCTTCGGGCGTATCGGTCGCGGCTTCGTCCGCTGCCTGGCTGACGCGCGCGACGCGTTCGACCTCGTCCTCATCAACGACCTCACCGACGTCGCCACGCTGGGCCATCTGCTCAAGCACGACTCGGTCCACGGCAAGTACCCCGGCACGGTCACCGTCGACGGGAACTCGCTCATCATCAACGGCGACAAGGTCCAGGTCTCGGCCGAGAAGGACCCCGCCCAGATCCCGTGGAAGGCGCTCGGCGTCGACATCGTGATCGAGTGCACCGGCCGCTTCGTCGACAAGGCGTCGGCGGGCAAGCACCTCACCGGCGGCGCGAAGAAGGTCCTGATCTCGGCGCCCGCCAAGGACCCCGACGTCACGCTGTGCTGCGGCATCAACCTCGAGGCCTACCAGCCGGCCGCGCACCACGTGATCTCGAACGCGTCGTGCACGACCAACTGCCTCGCGCCGGTCGCGAAGATCCTCAACGAGACCTTCGGGATCGTCACCGGCATCATGACGACGATCCACTCGTACACCAACGACCAGCAGATCCTCGATCTGCCGCACAAGGACCTGCGCCGCGCCCGCGCCGCGGCCCTGTCGATGATCCCGACCACGACCGGCGCGGCCAAGGCGCTCAAGGAAGTGCTGCCGGTGATGGCGGGCAAGCTCGACGGCATGGCGATCCGCGTGCCGACCCCGAACGTGTCGCTGGTCGACCTGACCGTGCGCCTCGAGAAGCCGGCGACCGCCAAGGCCGTCAACGACGCGTTCCGCGCCGCCGCCGCCGGGCCGCTCAAGGGCATCCTCGCGGTGTCCGACGAGCCGCTGGTGTCGATCGACTACAACGGCGATCGCCACTCGTCGACGGTCGACGCCGCGCTGACCACCGCGATCGGCGATCAGGTCAAGGTGATGGCCTGGTACGACAACGAGATGGGCTACTCGCAGCGCCTGTTCGATCTGGCCCAGTTCGTCGCCGGAAAGCTCTGAGCCATGCCGCTGCCCTACGGTATCCGCCACGTCAGCGAGCTGCCCGTCGAGGGCAAGCGGGTCCTGGTCCGCGTCGACTTCAACGTCCCGCTGACCAAGGATCGCAAGGTCTCGGATGACGCCCGCATCGTCGCGACGCTGCCGACGATCCGCCACCTGATCGAGCGCGGCGCGCGCATCGTGCTGTGCTCGCACCTCGGCCGCCCGGATGGCCAGGTCAAGCCCGAGTACTCGCTCGAGCCGGTCGCGGCGCGGCTCGCCGCGCTGATCGATCAGGACGTGGTCCTGACCGACGAGCCGGTCGGCGACGGCGCCCGCAAGGTCGTCGGCGATCTGCGCGACGGCCAGGTCGCGCTGCTCGAGAACCTGCGGTTCTTCGCCGGCGAGGAGGCCAACGACGAGGGCTTCGCGCGGGCGCTCGCGTCGTACTGCGACGTCTACGTCAACGACGCCTTCGGCACCGCGCACCGCGCGCACGCGTCGACGGTCGGCGTGCCGGCGATCGTCGCCGACAAGGGCGCGGGCTTCGTGATGGCCAAGGAGATCGAGATCCTGTCGCGCCTGCTCGGCGACGTCGATCGGCCGTACCTCGCGGTGGTCGGCGGCGCCAAGGTGTCCGACAAGATCGAGGTGCTCGACGCGCTGCTCACGCGCGTCGATGGCATCGCGATCGGCGGCGCGATGGCCAACACGTTCCTCAAGGCCCAGGGCAAGGACCTGGCCAAGAGCCGTGTCGAGGAGGACAAGCTGCCGGTGGCGCGCAACTTCCTGCGCAAGGCCTCCGAGGCCCGCAAGACCGTCTACCTGCCGACCGACGTGATCGTCGCCGACGGGCTCGACGCGACGACCGGGACCGCGGTCGGGATCGACGCGATCCCGGCGGGCCAGATGGCGCTCGACATCGGCCCGGCGACGATCGAGACCTATCGCCGCGCCATCAAGGAGGCGCGCACGATCTTCTGGAACGGCCCGATGGGCGTGTTCGAGAAGGCCGCGTTCGCGAACGGCACGATGGCGGTCGCGCACGCGATGGCCGACCACAAGCTGGCGCTCACGGTCGTCGGCGGTGGCGACAGCGCCGCGGCGGTGGCCAAGGCCGGCGTGGCCGACAAGGTCACGCACGTCTCGACCGGTGGCGGCGCCAGCCTGGAGTTCATCCAGGGCCTGGAGCTGCCCGGCATCACGGCGCTGCGCCCGCGCTGAGAGGCGGCGCCCTTCGGGCGATGCGCGAGAGGCTGTCATCCACCCGGATGGCAGCCTCTTCGTCGTTCTCAGTCCCGCGGCGGGTGGCCGGCGGCCTTCTCGTAGCAGGCGTTGAACTTCTTCTCGAGCGGGTCGAGCTGCTCCGCCAGCTTGTCGATCTCGTCCTCCTTGATGTCCTTCAGCGCCGACAGCGTGTACTCGCTGACCTGCTTGTTGAGGGCATCGGCGCACGCCTCGTCCTTGCACGCGCAGACCTGCTCCGTGAACTGCTCGAGCTTGTCCACGAGCGCGGGCTTGCCGCCACAACCAGCGGTCACGAACAGGGCGAACGACAGCGTCGAGAGGAGCTTGGTCATGGCGCGCATCTTTGCATCCCCGGTGCCATCGGAACCACGCGCCAGCGCGTCGCAGCCGGCGGGGATTTGGGGCTGGTTGGCCCCATGCGGGCGTGCGGCTGGGTCCGCGGTGGCCCAGGCCGCACCGCGCACTCGCCACCCGATTCGCGGCCCCGGAGTGGAGAGCGGGCCCGCCGCGAAGGTATGATCGGGACGTGGCAGCCCGGAGGGTCGTGTTCCTGGAGCCCACCGGGCGCCGCGCAGCGGAGCTGGGTGCGGCCGCCGCGCAGGCGGGGCTCGACTTCCTGCACGTCTCCGAGGCGACCCACGTCGCGCTGTTCGACGCCGACGCGATCCTCGTCGCGGCCGGCGTCGCCGAGGTCCTCGGGCCCGGCCCGCGCCCGCGCTGGGTGGTCGGCGATCAGGCGGGCGCGGCGCGGCTCGCTGGCGCCTCGGTCGCGTGCGGCGCGGTCGGCGTGCTGCTCACGCCGATCGACGCCGAGACCCTGGCGGTCGCGGTCGCGGCCGACGTGTCGACCGAGGTCGCCGATCTCGGGCGCGCGCGGCACCTGATCGCGGCCTCGGGGATCTCGCTCGACGACGAGGCCCTCTTGCCGTTCGCGACCGCCTACGGCGCCGACGACTTCATCATCTGGTGGCGCGACGGTGATCAGATGACGCCGCACGGGGCGCGGCCGCTGCCCAACGATCAGTACCGCGGAACGATCGCGACCGCGGCGCGCATCGCCGCCGCCGCCGGCGCGACGACGATCACCGGCGGCCCCGCGGGCTCGACCCGCAGCGTGATCGCCGCGCCGCTGCGCTCGGCGCCGGGCGAGGTCTCGGGCCTGGTCGCGGTGGTGAGCGATCGCGCGCGCCGCTTCACGGTCGCCGAGCGCGCCGATCTGCGCGCGATCGCGACCCGGCTCGCGCGCGAGCTCGGCCTGGTCGCCGGCCACCGCCGGCTGGTCGCCGAGGAGGAGCGCCTCCGCGCCGGCAGCTTCCACGATCCGCTGACCGGCGCGCTGACCCGCGGCGCGTTCGAGCAGACCGTCGCGATCGCCAAGGCCTCGGCGACCCGGCGCGGCGAGCCGTTGACCCTGTGTCTGCTCGACGTCGTCAGCCTGCGCCGCATCAACCTCGGCCACGGCCACAAGGCCGGCGACGAGATCCTCGCGCAGCTCGCGTCGCGCGTGCGCGCGGCGGTGCGCGGCAACGACGCCGTCGGCCGGCTCGGCGGCGACGAGCTCGCGATCCTGCTCGCCAACGCCGACGTCCCGACCTCGCGTGACGTCGCGACCAAGCTGATCGAGAAGGTGCTGGCGCAGCCGTTCCAGGCCGACGGCCAGCTGCTCACCGTCGAGCTGCACGGCGCGGTCACCGCGATCGGCAAGGGCGAGCGCAGCGGCGAGGCCGCGATCGCGCGGGCGATCGCGGCGACCTCGTCGGCGGCCGCGGGCGCGATCGTCCTGGTCTCCGACGACGAGCAGACCCACGGCGTGGATGCGGGCGCGGGCGCGACCGCCGCCGCGGTGGCGGCGGGCACGACCCTGGGCGGCACCTACCAGGTGCTCCACGAGCTGTCGCGCGGCGCGATGGGCGTGGTCTATCGCGCCGAGGATCTCGGGCTCGGGCGCCCGGTCGCGATCAAGGTGCTGCGCTCGGATCTCGGCAGCGACAAGGAGCTGGTCACGCGGTTCCGCGCCGAGGCCGCGATGCTGGCCTCGCTGCACCACAAGAACCTCGTGCAGGTCTACACGCTCGGAGTGCACGCCGGCGACGTCTACTTCGTGATGGAGCTGGTCGAGGGCCAGCCGCTCGGCGAGGTGCTGCGCGCGTCGTCGGAGCGCGGCGAGTGGCTGCCGCACGGCGCGGTCGCGCAGATCGCGCTCGAGATCGGCGACGCGCTCGACGCGATGCACGCGGTCGGCCTCATCCACCGCGACGTCAAGCCCGCCAACATCCTGCTCGATCGCGAGCGCGATCGCGCGGTGCTGGTCGATGTCGGCGTGGCGATGCGCGCCGGTGATCGGCGCGAGGCCGCGGGCACGCCGGGCTACTCGGCGCCGGAGTCGTTCCTCGACGCGCAGGAGTCGGCGGAGACCGACGTCTACGGCCTCGCGGCGACGGTCTACTCGATGCTCGTCGGCGTGCCGCCGTTCGGCTCGGGCGCGCTGACCGTGGTGATCGCGCGCCAGCTGCACGAGCCGCTGGTGCCGCCGTCGCACCGCCGCCCGACCCTGTCGCCGGCGATCGACGCGGTCCTGACCAAGGCCCTCGATCCGCAGCCGAAGAAGCGCTGGGCCTCGGCGGGCGCGTTCGCGATCGCGCTGGGCTCGGCGCTCGAGCGGCTGCCGCAGCGCCCCGAGCCGACCTCGCCGCCGAGCTTTGGCCACGCCGCCACCGACCTCAAGAGCGGCGGCGATCAGGTCGCCGCGGTGTTCGATCACACGCAGTCGCTGGTCGCGCCGGTGTCGGTGGTCGCGGTCCAGGGCTCGACCCCGGGCCAGGTCCGCGCCGCGCACTTCCGGGTCGCGGCAAAGCTGATCGAGCACCGGCTGGGCGGCGCGGCGCTGCGCGCGGTCGCCGACGCGAGCCCGGCGTTGACCGCCGCGCTGGCGCCGACCCTGTCGCCGCTGGGCTGGGAGCCCGCCGATCTGCTGGTCGAGCTGTGTCAGCGCTGCGCGCCCGCGGATGATCCCGCGGCGCTCGCGCGGCAGATCGGCCGCTCCACGATCTCGGCGACCTTCGCGCGGTTCTTCGGCGCGAACCCGGCGTCGTTGCCGGTCGACACGGTCGTGCGCGCGACCCCGGCGTTCTGGGGCCGCTACCACGACTGGGCGCTGCTCTCGCTGACGGTCGCGGCGCCCGGCGTCGTCGAGCTGACCAGCGATCGCGCGCCCGGCTCGACGCTCCTGTGCGACGTCATCGTCGGCTCGCTCGAGCGCGTCGCCGAGCTCGCGGGCGCGAAGGAGCTGGTCGTGCGCCACGATCAGTGTGCGTGCCGCGGCGCGCCGCGCTGCGCGTTCCGGCTGACCTGGGCGACCTGACGCGCGACCTCCGGCGCGGCGTGAGGCGAGATCGGTCCCAACGTCATCGTTGGGGCGGATCGATCAATGATACACACGCGCCATGCGGACCCCATTCGTCGTCGGCAACTGGAAGCTGCACAAGACGATCGCCGAGTCGCTGGCGCTGGTCACCGAGCTGAAGAACCAGCTCGCGGCGGTCGCCGCGGGCAAGCGCGTCGAGGTCGGCGTCGCGCCGCCGTTCACCGCGCTGTGGCCGGTCGCGCGTCGCCTCGACGACGCGTCGGTGATGGTCTGCGGCCAGGACTGCTTCTGGGAGGAGCGCGGCGCGTGGACCGGCGAGATCGCGCCGTCGATGCTCGTCGATGTCGGCTGCCGCTGGGTGATCATCGGCCACAGCGAGCGGCGCCAGCACTTCGGTGAGACCGATGCGGGCGTCGGCAAGAAGGTCAAGGCGGCGCTGGCCGCGGGGCTGGGCGCGATCGCCTGCGTCGGCGAGACCGACGCGGAGCGCGACGCCGGCTCGACGACCGCGGTGGTCGATCGCCACCTCGAGGGCGCGCTCGCCCACGTGACCGCCGCCGACGCGGCGCGGTTCGTGGTCGCCTACGAGCCGGTCTGGGCGATCGGCACCGGCCGGACCGCGACCCCGGCGCAGGCCCAGGAGGTCCACGCCCACATCCGCAAGCGCCTGGGCGAGAAGCTGGGCGCCGAGGCGGCGGCCGCGATCCGCATCCAGTACGGCGGATCGGTCAAGGCGAACAACGCGGTCGCGCTGATGGGCCAGGCCGACATCGACGGTGCGCTCGTCGGCGGCGCCTCGCTCGAGGCCGCGGATTTCATCGCGATCGTGCGGGCCGCGCGCGGCAATAGTTAGGTCCGGGCGAGCGGATCGACCGAGCCGCGATCACGCGATCTGCGTGTGATCCCGGAACTCGCCTGCAAGCAACTGAAATCGTGAGCGGAATCGGGCCCGACCCGCGTCTTGCGGACGCGTGGGGATTGGGCTAGAACCCAGCGGCTCATGTCTACGCTGATCACGATCCTGCACGTCATCGTGTGCCTGTTCCTCATGCTCACGGTGCTGCTCCAGGAGGGCAAGGGCGGCGGCATGGGCGGCGCGTTCGGCGGCGGCAACGCCGCGACCGTGTTCGGCGGCTCCGGCGCGTCGACGTTCC
Organism: Deltaproteobacteria bacterium; assembly: GCA_021413675.1. Taxonomy (GTDB): domain Bacteria; phylum Myxococcota_A; class Polyangia; order Haliangiales; family Haliangiaceae; genus JAIOQA01. The sequence goes on from JAIOQA010000190.1 coordinate 9,246, forward strand.
TCCGCCGGCTGACCGCCGCGGCGGCGACGATCTTCATGCTCACGTCGATGATCCTCGCGTTCATCGCGAGCCGCGATGCGGGCGATGCGCTGCACACGTTCGGCAAGGAAGAGGCCGAGAAGAAGGCGCGCAAGGAAGCCGCCGAGAAGGAAGCGATCGACTCGGCGCACGACGCCGGCGTCGGGACGCCTGATCCGATCTCGGGCTCGGGCGCGCCGGTGATCGACAACGGCACGCCCGCGACGGGCTCGGGCGCGGCGGTCGTGGTTCCGGCCGAGGTCGGCTCGGGCTCGGCGGCTCCGGCGGCGGGTTCGGCGGCTCCGGCGGCGGGCTCGGCGGCTCCCGCGGCGGGTTCCGGCTCGGCGGCTCCGGCGGCGGGTTCCGGTTCGGCGGCCAAGCCGGCGACGACCACGCCTGCGGCTCCGGCGGCGAAGCCGGCGACGACCACGCCTGCGGCGCCCGCTCCGGCGGCCCCCGCGGCGGGCTCGGCCGCGGCGCCCACGCCCTGATCCACTTCACGTCGATGACGCGCGCGCCGCGATCCCGCGGCGCATGGGTACGCGCTCGCTGGCTCGAACCACCGGAGGCGCCATGACGGCGATCGACTTCGCGAAGTACCACGGTCTCGGCAACGACTTCCTGATCGTCGATCTGCGCGAGGCGACCGATGCGCGGGCCGCGGCGGTCCAGGACGCCGGGATCGTTCGCGCGCTCTGTGATCGGCAGTTCGGCGTCGGGGGCGACGGCGTGCTCGCGCTCTTGCCGCCGACCACGGCGGGAGCGGTCGCGCGCATGCGCGTGCTCAACGCCGACGGCAGCGAGGCCGAGATGTGCGGCAACGGCATCCGTTGCGTCGCCTCCTACCTGACGGAGCGCTCGGGCGCAGGGCCGGAGCCGCTGATCGACACCGGCGCGGGCCCGCTGCGCTGCGTGGTCGAGCATCGCCACGGCGCCACCGTGGTCACCGTCGACATGGGCCGGCCGCGGCTGACCCGCGGCGAGATCCCGATGGCGGGCGATCCGGCGCGCGCCGGCGAGCGCTGCATCGAGCAGCCGCTGACCATCGGCGACGCCGCGCTCCGCATCACCGCGGTCTCGATGGGCAACCCGCACGCGGTCGCGTTCGTCGACGATCGCTGGGAGGCCCTGCGCGCGCGCGCGGAGGCCCTCGGCCCGACCCTCGAGCACCACGCCTGGTTCCCACGCCGGACCAACGCCGAGTTCGCGCGCCAGGTCGAGCGCGATCGCATCGACCTGGTCGTGTGGGAGCGAGGCTGTGGCATCACGCTGGCGTGCGGCACTGGCGCGTGCGCCACCGCGGTCGCCGCGTGCCTGACCGATCGCGCCACGCCCGGCCACGCGATCGCGGTGCGCGTCCTCGGCGGCGAGCTCGCGATCACCGTCGCCGCGGACTACTCGACCGTGGCGATGCGCGGCCCGGCCGCGCACGTGTTCGACGGTCAGGTGGCGATCGCGTCGCTGCTCGCCGCCGCGCGCCCGGCCTGACGTCTCATTCCGCCGGCACCGGCGCTGGGGCCTGCCCGAGCCATTCCTCCAGCGAGGCCACCTCCACCACGAGGTCGTCGAACGCCGCCGGAACGGCT
>JAIOQA010000191.1 GCA_021413675.1 Deltaproteobacteria bacterium
GATCGAACGGCGTGCCGGGCGCCGGTGCGACCTGCACGAGGCGCTCGCGCAGCCCCTTGCGCTGGTGCTCCTCCGCGCGATGCTGGCACAGCGGGTTGTTGCCGGGCCGGCCCAGCAGGCTGTGCGCGGTCCAGGTGCAGCCGCCGCGGCAGGTCTCGGCGTACATGCAGTCCCGGCAGAAGCCCCACAGCGCGTCGACGGTGCGGTCGCGCGTGTAGCGGAGCGGGCGGGTCTCGAGCAGCGCGCGCAGCGGCGTCTCGCGGATGTTGCCGCCGGCGTAGGCCGCGGTCTCCAGCGCAGGACAGCCCTTGATCGTGCCGTCGGCCTCGATGCCGATCGACTGATCGCCGGCGGTGCAGCCCTCGAAGTACCCGCTGCCGTCGACGCCGCGACCGCGCAGCGTCACGTCGTCCGCGCCGAAATAGCCGACGTTGTTGCCGGGGTGCACCGCGATGCCGTCGACGAGCCCGCGTCGCGACAGCGCGGCCAGCCGGGGCATGACCTCGAGGAGCTGCCACGGCTGCAGGATCCAGCCGGGGCGATCCGCGGCGCGCCCGGCCGGCACGGTGAGCTGCACCTGCCAGGCGCGTGCACCGCGCGCGCGGATCACCTCGTAGACGCGCTCCAGCTCCGGCGCCGAGATGCGGTTGATCTGCGAGTTGACGGTGACCACGACGCCAGCCTCGACGAGGTTCGCGATGGCGGCCAGCGCGGCCGCGTAGGCACCGATCACGCCGCGCTGCCGATCGTGGGTCGCGCCCACGCCGTCGATCGAGACCGAGACGCTCGAGATCCCCGCATCGGCCGCGGCGCGTGCCCGCTCGGCCGTCATGCCGCGCCCGCCGGTCGTCAACGTGCACACGATGTCCGCGGCGCGGATCGCGCGCACGATCTGGGTCCAGTCGCTGCGCAGGTAGGCCTCGCCGCCGATCAGCGCGATCTCGCGCGCGCCGATCGCGACGAGTTCGTTCACCAGCGCCAGGCACTCGTCGGTCGACAGCTCGCGCGGTCGCGGGCGTCCGGCGCGCGATCCGCAGTGCCCGCACGCGAGATCGCATGCAAGCGTGAGCTCCCAGACCACGTACTGCATGGCGTCAGGTATCATGCGCCATGGCGTTGTGGTGGCGGGCGTGTTCGCAGTGCCGGCGGTTCACTCGCCGCAATCATCCGGTGTGCAGCCGCTGCGGGTACACCGAGCCTGCGGTGCCTGCGCCGCCCGTCCCGCAGGGGCGCAGGACCGTGCTGTATGGCGCGTCGCCGTCACCGGCGGACGCCTGGCCGATGGTTGGCTGGCTGGTTGTCGACGATCGCGATGGCGCGCGCGTCACGCATCGCCTGTCCATGCGGGGCGCACGCATCGCGGACGCCGACGACGCCGACGTCCGGATCGCCGGCATGACCGGTGCATGCGAGATCAGGCGCGGGCCCGATGGGTTCGCCTTGTCCGCCGAAGGCGGCGCGACCCTGCAGCTCAACGGCACGGTCGTGCAGGACGCCATGCTCGCGGACAACGACGTGCTCGAGGTCCACGGCGCGCGCCTCGTGTTCAAGTGCAGCGTGTGACGTGACGCGGCGCGCGGCGGTCACGCCGCGCCGGGCGACCACCCAGGCAGCGCCGCGGCCTGCTTCACCCAGCTCGCCAGCTGCGCAAGGTCGAGCTCGTCATCCTCGTGGATGTCGAGGTAGCGCGTCTCGTTGCTCTTGCTGGCGCCCGGCGGCACCGGGCGCAGCGACGCGCCACGGAAGAACGCCACCTTCACGTAGCGCGTGAAGACGTGGATTCCCAGGAACCAGCCCTGGCCCTCGATGCCATAGAGCGGCGAGTTCCACTTCACTGCCTTGCAGACCGTCGGCACGGTCCGCGCGATGAGCGCGTCGAGCCGCTGCCCGAGGTCGCGCTTCCAGCCCGGCATCGCCGCGAGGTACGCCTGCACCGGCGCGTCGCCAAGGCCCTTCGCGATCTGCGGGTTGCCGCCCGCGAGCAACGCGACCTTCGCGGGTCCGCGCTTGCGCGGCGCGGATGCGCGTTTCTTCGGCGCCGCCTTGCCGGCCACGGCTATCGCTTCTTCTTGGGCGCGGCGTTCAGCGCGACCGCGGCCTGCACGAGCGCCTTGAACGCGCGCGCGTCGACGGTCTCGCCCTCGCGGATGTCGATCGCGCGGCGCGTGTTGCCCTCGAGGCTGGAGTTGAAGAGGCGCGCCGGGTCCGGGAGGCTCGCGCCCTTCGCGAACGTCAGCTTCACGACCTTCGCGTACGCCTCGCCGGTGGTGATGATGCCGTGACGCGACCACACCGGCGTGCCCATCCACTTCCACTCCTCGATCGCCTCCGGCTCCGCTTCCAGGATCAGCCCGCGCATGCGCGCGAGCGTGTCGCCGCGCCAGCCGCCCAGCTCGGCGATGCGCTGATCGATGAGCCGCGAGGCGGGGTTCGCCTCGCTCGAGGCGCGCGCCGGTCGCGCGGCGGGCTTGGCCTTCGCGGCAGGCCGGGGCTTCGCGGCAACCTTCGCCTTCGCCTTCGCCTTCGCCGGCGCCTTGGCGGCGGTGGCGGCCGCCTTCGGCTTCGCCTTGCTCGTCGGGCGCGCCGCCTTCGCTGGTGCCTTCATGGTCCAGCGACACTGTCGTGCCGCCCGTTGTCAGTCAACCGACGAGGCCTGTGCGAAAGCGCAGCGTCGCGTTGAACGAGAGCGTGGGGGCCTACAGCCACCGGCCTCGCTCACTGGCGGAGCTGCGCGCGCACCTCGCGCGCATCCGTCGCGGGTGGCTTGCCGAAGAAGCGTGCGTACTCGCGGTTGAACTGGGATGGGCTCTCGTAACCGACATCGAACGCCACCGCGCTCGCGGTCGCGACGTTGCCGACGAGGAGTGACCTGGCCTGCATGAGCCGCAGGCGCTTCTGAAACTGCAGCGGGCTCATCGAGGTGACCCGCTTGAAGTGCTTGTGAAAGGCCGATCCGCTCATGCCGCTTCGCCGGGCGAGCTCGCCCACCGGCAACGGCTGATTGCTGTGCGCGCGGATCCACTGGATCGCGTCGCGCATGCGCGCGCTCGCCGAATCGGGCACCGCGATGTCGCGGAGGATGTGCCCCTGTGGCCCCTGCAGCACGCGGAAGAGGATCTCGCGCTCGTACAGCGGCGCGAGCGCGCCGATCTCGTCGGGCCGGTTCATCAGGCGCAGGAGGCGACACCACGCGTCCAGCAGCGCCGCGGTCACCGGCGCCACGGCGAAGCCGCCGCACCGACCAGGGTGCGAAGGGATAGCCGCGAGGAGATCGCCCACCACTGCCGCGTCGATGGTGAGGCTGACGGCGAGGTAGGGTCGCCCCGGCCCCGCGGCATGGACCCGGCCGACCGCCGGCAGGTGGATGGCCATCACGAAGTACGTCGCCGGGTCGTAGCGCAGCGTCCGTTCGCCGATGGTCATCGTCTTGCTGCCATCGAGGATGAGGTTGATCATCGGCTCGTACACCGCGGCGAGTTCGTGTTCCGGAACCCGACCCTTCACCATGGCGACCCGCGGGATGCCGGTCTCCGTCCGGCGGTTCTCGGCGCGGTCGGCCAGCGCGCGCAGCTCGGTGAGCGGCTCCACGGAACAAGTATGCCTGTTCTGGCGAGGGCAGGAACTGGCGAAGAGGATCAGGCAAGCATCAGACTGGAATGGACGTGGGCCCTCGGGGCCTCGATCCGTACCTTGGGCTCGTCTGTCCCAAGGAGTCATCCATGAAGATCGTCGTCGTCACTGGCGGCAGCCGCGGCATCGGCCAGGCTGTCGCCCGCGAGCTCGCCCGGCGCGGCATCGCCGTCGTGCTCACCTTCGTTCGCCACGCCGAGGACGCGGAAGCGGTGGTGCGCGCCATCGAGGCCGAGGGCGGCCGCGCCGCCGCGCTACCCCTGGACGTCACCGCGGTATCCAGCTTCGCGGCCTTCCGCCAGCGGCTGCTCGCGGTGCTTCACGCGTGGGGCCGGGACACCTTCGATGGCCTGGTCAACAACGGCGGCTACGGCCTCTTCAGGACCATCGACGCCGTGACCGAGGCCGAGTTCGATGGCCTCGCTGCCGTCCACCTGAAGGGGCCGTTCTTCCTCGCGCAGACGCTGCTTCCGCTGCTCGCGCGCGGCGCGCAGGTCGTCAACGTGACCAGCGCGACCACGCGGGTCGCCACCATCGGCGTGGCCCCGTACGCCGCGCTCAAAGCCGGCCTCGAGGTCCTCACCCGGTATCAGGCCAAGGAGTGGGGCGAGCGGGGCATTCGCGCCAACGCCGTGTCGCCGGGGGCGATCCGCACGGAGCTGGGAGGTGGCCTCACGCCGGAGTTCGAGGCCCTGCTCGGACAGCAGACGGCGCTTGGACGCGTCGGTGAGCCCGACGAAGTGGCCCGCGTGATCGCCGCGCTCCTCGGCGACGATCTCGGATGGGTCAACGGTCAGTGCATCGACGTGTCTGGCGGCTACGCGCTCTGAGCGCCCTACAGAAACCCGCGGGCAACCGCCCACGGCTCGAAGGCGAGCCTCGGCCACGGCGTGCCGATCCGCGCGGCGAGCTCGCCGCTCGCGGGCGCGACCACGCGCGGCGGCGTGTCAGGATCCAGCACCGCTAGCTCGACCCGTTGGCCCAGGGCGATCGGCAGCGCGAGCGACTCGTCGACGACGTTCGCCACGACGCCCGAGAATCGAAGACTCGGGTACTGCTCGGGATCGTCCCACACCGCCCGCACACGGTCGTAGTCGGCCCTGGCGACCTCGATCCAGAGTCCCAGGGACCACGATTCGTAGGTCTCGACGGGCACCGTCAGCAGGCATCGGACGAAGAACCGCTCGACGTCGAGCGACGCGAAGCAGCGACCGAGCTCGGCGCGCCCTTCCTTCGCCTCGCCGAGCGCGAAGATGTCATCGGGGGCCTGATAGCCGTGCTCGATGGGGACGGCGGCATCGCCGCACTGCACGCGCAGCATGAACCCGCGCAGCGACGGATCTTGCTCGAACGCGTCGTCCAGCACCTCGAAGGCCGCGGCCTTCCATGGATGTCGAAGCGCCTGCTCGCGCGACAGCTTCTGGCCCACGATGGCCGCCCCGGACCAGGGCGACTCGTCCGCATCGCCGAGCATGACCTGGTATGAGTCTGCCGTCGGACGGACCCGACAGTAGAATGCCGCGCGCTGCGCGGGATCGGCGGCCTCGCCCCAGTCGCCCAGCGCCACGAGCATCGCGAGCTCGTCGTGGTCGTGATTGTTCGAGTACGCCGCGAAGTAGATCGCGAAGGCATCGCCATCGCGGCTCACGAACCTGGTCAATCGCACCGTCATCCCACCGCAGCAATCGCACCGCGAGGTCGATGGCTCGGACATCTCGATCTCGTACTTGCTCGCCATGGTCGCGAGGAAGCGATACCACGGCGCCGGACGTCCGCCGCCGCGACACCGCTGGTGGCCGGCGCACCGATCGCGGTAGCTCGGCGAGATCCGCCAGGCCGTGGGTCACCGTCATCGCACGGAGGGCGTAGCCACCGTGCCGGTGAGCTCCGCGTCGGGCTGCGGCGCCGGGCCGAGCCCGACCCGATCGGGCACCGTCACCAGCGTGGAGGCGTCGGGCGCCGCGTCCGCGGATGCGTCGATCGGGGCGGCGTCCAGGAACGGCGTGTCTGGGGTGCATCCGCAGTCCTGAGGCGTCCGACCGGGCGTGGTGGTGCACCCGACGAGCGCGACCAGCGCGAAGCATGAACGGACCAGGTAAGTCATGCCCGGGAGCGTGACGAGGCGATCGCTTGTGACCCGCGAACCCGGGATGCGTTGGGCTTGCCGCGCGGTGCCACCTCGGCCGCGCCATGAACGAAGGCCCGGAAATCGCATCGACGCGCATCGATCGACTGGAGGCTGGCCGGCGATCGCGCCGGCGCCACGCACAGCCACGCCGCTCTCCCGCGGACCGTCACGCGTGGCCACTGAGGCGATCCCGCACACGTGCGAAAGCGCACGCGCGCGCGCGCCCGTGGCGTCGCGCGTCGTCGAGAACGCGGCCACAGAACGGCGCTGCGCGATGGCACGGAGGTGGCATGGTCAGGAACGATGACGATCGTCGCGCGAACGCTGCTCCTCATCGAGAGCGACGATGCCTACCGGGCCGCCCTCGCAGCGGCGTTCGCCGCTGCGGGGTATCGCGTGCTGGCGTCACCGGACGGGCTCAGCGCCATCTCGCACGTGGGCGCCGAAACGTCGCCGCTCGCGCTGGTCCTGCTCGACTGGGGCACTCCGACACGCGACGGGCTCGAGCTCGTGAACGCGCTCGCGGACGATCCGACCCACGACGCGACCCCGTTGATCGTGCTCGCCGACGTCGCCTCGACCGCGCACATCCCCAGCACGCGCGTCGCCGCGGTCGTCAGCAAGCCGGTGCGCACGCGCTGGTTGCTGCGCCTGGTCGACCGGCTGTCGATCGCGCGCGAGCCCGACGCCCGCGCGCACCCACAGGCGAGCACGGACCACCCCACTGCGATGCACCGCCGGCCGCGCGAGGTCGACCTGGCCGAGATCGAACGGACCAGTCGGGTCCGGCGCTGACCGGCGCCGCGTCGACCTACGGCGCGTCGAGGTTGAAGGCCCCCTCGCTCACCAGCCCGCGGATGAAGGACTCGAAGTCCGGCGCGACGAGCGTGACCTTGTAGTCGAGCTCCTGATCGATGTGGACGACGCGCGGTTCGCCGGTGGGACCACAGTCGCGGTAGTCGAGACACAGCATGTCGTGCCCCGCAGATGGACAGTCGGCGAAGTAGACGCCGATCTCGGGATACCCCCACTCGACCGGCCAGAACGCGCTGCCGGCCTCGCCGAGCAGCGAGTACGGTTGGGTCTCGCCGGTCGCGTAGATGCCCTTGATCGCGGCCGCTGCCTCACGCTCGCGCGGTCACATTGCGCAGGTCGCGACGCTACCGCCGCAACCATGCGCGCTCACCTGGCCTTCCTCGCGGCGATTGGCCTCGCCCTCGCGTCCCCTGCGCCCGCTCACGCCGTCGTCCCCACGGTGCCGGACTGTCCGAGCTGCACGAGCAGCCCGTTCGACCTTGGCGATCCGTATGTCTGGGTGTGGATCGCCGCGTTCCGCTGGTAGCCGCGGCGACTAGAACCGATACGCCGCGCTGATCCACGGCAGCGCGTCGCCCGAGAGCGCATCGATCGCGGCCGCCGCCTGCACCATCCAGGCGCGGCCGTGGACGCGCACGCCTGGGGCGAGCAGCAGGGCGTCGGCGGCAGGGCCAGCGGTGTACGTCTCTCGCGCCCACGCGACGTCGGCCACCAGCTTGACGTGATCGGCGATCCGCACCTGCGCGCCGACCGCGAGGCGCGATTCGAGGTAGCGCCCGCCGCTGCTGTCGTCGGTGCTGCCCGTGACGAGGCGCCGGCCGACGGTGGCCTCGGCGTTGACCAGGGTCGCGCACGCGCGATCGACGCAGGCGGTCGCGATCGCGCTGGCCTCCGCGTACCACCAGCTCTGCTCCAGGGTCCCGGCGCGCGTCTCGAGCGCGACGCGGACCGGGCCGCGGTTGACCAACGCCAGCTTGGCGGTGATGGCCGCGCTCACCCCTTCCGGCCTGGTCACCAGGAAGGTCGGCAGGATGTAGCCACCGACCTCGACGCGATCGTTCACGCCGTAGACGACGCCGGTCAGGCCCATGTGGCTCGCGAGGGTCAAGGAACCCGCCGGCCGGGTCAGGGCGGTCGAGCTGACGACAAGCTGACCGGCGCCGGGGTCAGATGCCGCGGCGTCCGGTGCCGCGGCCTCGACGATCGCGGAGGGTGCGTCCGCGCGCGCGACGGTCGCGATGAGGGAAGTGACCAGGCAAGCGATGGAAGTCGTCAGACGAGCGCGCATCGCACGGATGCTGTGCAAGCGCGGCGCCCCGCGGCGCGGTCCAGCCACTGGCGTCGTCGGTCGTGCAAGTCCCCGACGACGCTCACGCGCCGCGCGGCGGGATTTGCCAGCGTGGTGAGGGCTCGGCGGCCGCATCACCGCTGCGGTGGCGATCGAACGCTCGACCTCGCCATATCGCGCGCGGGACCGATTCCTTTCGGCCGGGTCGGCGGTCTACACGCGCATGACGATTCCCACCGCGATGCGCGCCCTGCAGCAGATCTCCCTCGAAGGCCCGGAGGGCCTGCGCCTGGTCGAGCTCCCCGTGCCGAGGCCTCGCCGCGGCGAGGTGCTGATCCGGGTCGCGGCCGCCGGCGTCAACTTCGTCGACCTCGCGCGCGCCCGAGGCACGTTCGGCACCAGCCCTCAGCCCCCGTTCGTCGCCGGCTTCGAGGCCGCGGGGGAAGTGGTGGCCACTGGCGACGGCGTCGCGACCCCAGCTCCCGGCGCGCAGGTGATCGCGGCCGGGCCCGGGGCGTTCGCCGAGTACGCGGTCGTGCCTGCCGCCGCAGCGATGGCCGTCCCCCCGGGCTGGACCGCCGCGCAGGCGCTGGGCCTCGTGATCAACTGGCCGACCGCGCTGGCCGCGCTCGAGCTCGGTCGCCTGCGCGCCGGCGAGACCGTGCTGATCCACGCGGCGGCCGGCGCGACCGGTCACGCGGCGGTCACGCTCGCGAAGCACCGCGGTGCGCGCGTCATCGCGGTCGCATCGACGAGCAAGCACGCCGCCGTGCGCGCGGCGCGCGCCGACCACGTGCTCGACGCCCGCGATCCGGATCTGGCCGCGGCGGTGCTCGAGCTGACCGGCGGGCTCGGCGCGGATCTCGTGCTCGAGTCCACCGGCGGGGCGAGCTTCGCCGCGAGCCTGGCCGCGACCCGGCGGGTGACCGGGCGGGTCGTCGTGGTCGGGCTCGCCGGCGGCACCGCCGCGATCAGCAACTGGGATCTCGTGTACAAGCACCAGGTCCAGATGATCGGCTTCAACCTCGGCGTGCTGATCCAGAGCGCGCCCCAGCTCTTCGGTCAGATCATGGGCGAGCTCGCCGGGTTGATCGCCTCCGGGATCATCGCGCCCGCCCGCGCCACCGCGTACGCGCTGGCGGACGGCGCGCGGGCGCTCGGCGACCTCGAGCGGCGCGCGACCATCGGCAAGCTGGCGCTGATCCCATGACACCCACATGACCGACGCGCACGACCGGTTCACCTCCGAGACCACGCGCCATCGCCGGGAGCTGCGGGCCTACTGCTATCGCATGGTCGGCTCGCCCATCGACGCCGAGGATCTGGTCCAGGACGTGTACCTGCGCGCGTGGCGGGCGTATGCCGGCTTCGAGCGCCGCGCGTCGATCCGCGCGTGGCTCTACCGGATCGCGACCAACGTCTGTCTGACCGCGCTCGAATCACGACGCGTCCGCGTGTTGCCCTCGGGCCTGGGCGCGGCGCACGACGGCGATCGGCCGCCGACGGAGGTCGCCGACGCCGCCTGGCTCGAGCCGCTGCCCGACGCCTGGTTCGCGCCCGTCGCCGACGATCCCGCCGGCGTCGTGATCGCGCGCGAGTCGCTACGGCTGGCGCTGATCGCCAGCCTCCAGTACTTGCCCGCGCGCCAGCGCGCGATCCTCATCCTGCGCGAGACGCTGGCGTTCTCCGCCGACGAGACCGCCGAGATGCTCGCGACCACGACGGCCGCGGTGAAGAGCGGCCTGCAACGCGCGCGGGCGCGCCTCGACGAGCTGATGCCCGATCGCGAGGCGCTGCTCGAGCCCACCGATCCGCGCGCCCGCGCGCTGCTGGATGGCTACATGGCGGCGTTCGAGCGCTCCGACGCGGCGCTGCTCGTCGAGGTGCTCCGCGCCGACGCGACGCTCGAAGCCACGCCGTTCCGCGACTGGCGGGCCGGCCGCGCGCGCTGCATCGAGCTGCTCGCGAGCCACGTGCTCGGGACGGCCGGCGACTGGCAGATGTCCGCGACGATCGCCAATGGCCAGCTAGCCGCGCTCGTGCACCGCCGCGACGCCGCCGGCGCGATGCGCGCGAACGGTATCGTCGTGCTCGCGGCGACCGCGGCCGGCGTCGCGCAGGTGGTCGCGTTCCACCACGACCCGAGCCTGCTGACGTTGTTCGGGTAGTCCGTCGCCGCCGCGGCGCGCCCCGGGATCAGCGCCCTGCGCGGCTCACTTGGCCGGCCACTGATCGGGGTTGCCGGGGGGCAGCGACCAGAGGTCCTCGACCTTGGTGCCATCGGTCCAGCGGACCATGTCGACCAGCGCGTCGGCCTTGACCGCGCCCTCGGGCACCGAGAGGTGATCGATCGTGAAGTGTCCCCACGTGCCGGCCTCGACCTTGAAGCGGCGGCCCGAGACCGACATATGATCGATCTCGCTCTCGAACGGCGTCCCCGACTTCACCTTGAGGATCTTGCCGTCCTTGTCGTGGTAGCGGAACAGGAAGCCGTAGCCGGCGACCGCCTTGTCGCTGAAGTCGTAGGCGTCGATCTCGACCGAGTCCTTGCCGATCGCGGTGACCTCGAGCGCGACCGGCGCGCCGGTGGCCGGCTTGGCCGGCGCCGGCTTGTCGGCGACAGCGTCGCCGCCCTTGCCGCACGCAGCGGCGAGCGTGATCGAGAACAGCGCGGAGACGATCGTGAGGGTGCGCGTCATGGCGCCGGGTGTACCGCACGATCATGGCCCCGATCACCTGGCCGTCACGCGGGTGTGGGTGATCGCGGTCGCCGAGCCCGGCGAGAGACAGGTCCCTGTCACAGGGATACGCCGCGAGACACCCCCGAGACACCGCGATCGGCCCCGCGGGGTCCAGGATGTCGTGGGCTTGTCGGCTCACGTGGACGCGACGGTCCCGGCATGGCGCCTGCTATCTCCGGCTCGCATGAAGCTCGAGAAGCCTGTTTCGTGCGTCGTCGCCCTGCGCGTCGCGCTCCTGACCGCGATCATCGCCACGCTGCTCTCCGCCACCGGCTGCGGCTCGGATACGCCGGCCGGCGTCGATGGGTCGATCGCGTTCGACGCCAGCTCCGGTGCGGCCGACGCCCGCCCGGGTGCGGCGGACGCGAGCCCCGGTGACGCTGCGGGTCCCGCGGAGCCCGACCTGGTTCACAAGCTCCTCACGCATGCGACGAGCTACCAGGTGCAGATGGCGCAGACCAGCGGCGCGGGGCTCGACGGCGCCGCGCGCAGCATGGCGCAGTCCGGCTACGTGGTCACCGCCATGGTCACGAACACCGCCGGCTACACGATCATCGGCGTCAAGCCGCAGGGCAGCACCACCGTATACGAGGCGCAGATGGCGCAGACCAGCGGGTCCGGGCTCGAGAGCGCCGCGCGGGGCATGGCGCAGTCCGGCTACGTGGTCACGGCCATGGTCACCAACACCGCGGGCTACACGATCATCGGCGTCAAGCCGCAGGGATCCACGACCACCTATGGCGCGCAGATGGCGCAGACCAGCGGTTCGGGGCTCGAGAGCGCGGCGCAGGGGATGGGACAGTCGGGCTACGCCGTCACCACGATGGTCACGAACACCGCGGGCTATACGATCATCGGGGTCACGCCCGCCGGGACGACGACGTCGAACACCGTGCAGATGACGCAGACCAGCGGCTCGGGCCTCGAGAGCGCCGCGGCGAGCATGGGCCAGGCCGGGTACGTGGTCACCGGGCTCACGACGAACTCGGCGGGCTACACCGTGCTTGGCGTCTCGCTCTGATCGCAACTCGGGCGCGAGCTCTCCGACTCTCTCCTGCCGGGATTCGCCGCCTGCGGGTACGACCCACTCGATGACATCGAGACGGTGATGATCGGGTTCCCCATGGACGACGCGCTGGGCGTGTTCGTCGTCCGCGGGATCGATCGCGACAAGACGCTGCGCTGCCTGAAGACCTCGACCGTCGCGACCCGGACCACGCCCACGTTCGACGGCGAGTTCGTCCTGCTCACGAACCGGAGCGGCAACGCCAACATGCTGACGTTCGTCGACGCCAGGACGATGGTCATGCAGGGCTCCAAGGGCCCCACCAGGGCGTCGCTCCGGCACGCGCTCACGATCGGCGCACCGCTGCGCAACGACCCCGCGTACCTGGCCGCCGAGCGCGCCCTCCCCCGCGATGCCGCGCAACGCCCAACCCACACTCACGGCGATCAAGCCCTATGTCGCCCGCTACGACATCCGCGCCGAAGGCGCGACGGTGGTCGGCACCATGGAGGCCACCGAGGCGCAGATCGAGATGTTCGTCGACCTCGCGAGGTCCGCGATGCCCACCGGCAACGAGCCTCGGACGGATCACTGAGGACCCGCGCGGAGCGTGAGAGGCACGCAATCTCACGCTGCTCCACGTTACCGTGCCTGCATGCGGCGCTTCGGTGGCTCCCCGGATTCGCGTGATTCACTGGGTGGTACGTCGAATGCCCGGACTCCTGGAAAGCGGACGCTGACCCAATCGCTGCCGGCGCGCCCGTCATCCCCGGTCGTGCAGTGCAAGAAGGAAGTCGATGGCATGACCCGCGGCGCCCGACATTCCGCGCGTCGGCCTTCGCGCGCGCTACACTCGCGTCGTGCTTCACGATGATCTCGTCGGTCGAACGCTGGCCGGTCTCACGAGATCGCCCTGGCGACCGCTCGCCCTCGCGATCGTCGCGCTGCTCGTCGCGATCCTCGGTGGCGTCACCGCCCATCGCCTCGCCGTGCAGACGCCAGGCGCGCCGACGCGCCTCGCCATCCGCGTGTCGTGCGACCCGGCCTCGTGCGCCCTCGCCGAGTCGCTCGCGCTCGATGTCTGGTCCGAGGAGCGTGGGCCCGGCCTGCCGCTCGACGTGGTCGTGACCGATCGGCAGCTGCCGCTGCTCGCGGCGGCGCACGTGCGCTGGGAGGTCCTCGTGCCCGATATCGACGCGGCCGCGCGCGAGGAGCGCGATCGATTGCGCGCGCCGACCGCGGCGCGGCCGGGGGACTGGTTCGGGGAATATCGCGACTTCACGGCGATCGCGGATCACCTGCGCGAGCTCGCGGCGCTGGCGCCCGACCGCGTATCGCTCCAGGCGATCGGCGCGTCGGTCGATGGGCGGCCGCTGTGGGCGCTGCGGATCCGCGGACGCGGTGCGAATCCAACGCCGATGCTGATCAACGGGACGCAGCACGCGCGCGAGTGGCTCGCCACGATGGCCACGACGTGCGTCGCCGATCGGCTCGTGCGCGACTACGATCGCGATCCGGCGATCCGCGCGTTCGTCGATCGCACCGATCTGTGGATCGTGCCGGTCGTGAACCCTGATGGCTATCAGTACACGTGGAGCAGCGACCGGTACTGGCGCAAGAACCGCCGCGGCAGCGAGGGTGTCGATCTCAACCGCAACTTCGCGGTCGCGTGGGGCGGCCCGGGTTCGAGCCCGAACGAGCGCGCCGAGACCTATCGCGGCGCGTACCCGTTCTCGGAGCCCGAGTCGAGCGCGCTGCGCGATCTGGTGATGCGCGAGCACATCGCGCTGCACCTCGATTTCCATACGTACTCGCAACTCGTGCTGTACCCGTGGACGCACACGGCGACGGCCGCGCCCGACCGGGCCAGGCTCGCCGCGATCGGCGATCGGATCGCCTCGGCGATCTTCGCCGCGCACCAGGTGCGGTACGCGCTGATGCCCGGCGCGGAGCTCTACCCCGCGGCGGGCACGATGTCGGACTGGGTCTACGGCGAGGCCCACGCCCAGTCGTTCACGATCGAGCTCCGGCCCAAGGGCTCACCCGTGCGTGGGCGGGGCGGCTTCGTGCAGCCGCCGCGGCAGATCCGCCCGACCTGCGACGAGGCCCTCGCGGCGACGCTCGCGCTCGGCCAGGCGGCGCGCTGAACACGCCGCGGTGCTGCCGCCGCGGGCGCGTGCATGCCACTGCCCCGGGGCGATTCGGTGTGCGAGCCAATCCTGTCCGGCGGCGACCGAGTGCGATCTGCCAGCGTCGGTCTCGGCGGGGCTGGATCCGCGTCGAAGGATCGCGGACGGACGTGGAGGCGAGGAAGCCATCCAGTCAGGAATTACCGGTCAAGCGACAACCCGCGCACTCGACAACGACGCCCCGAACGTAGATTTCGCACTCCCGTCGTCAGGACGACTGAACCAATGGCGCCGAGTCGCGAATCGCGAATCTCACGCTTTCCTCGAATGCCATCGATCCGGATTTGCCACGATCATTCAACACTGGATACGTAATGGACGACGACATACCAGACCGACGAAGGTCCTCTCACCGTTGATTCCGCACTCCCGCTTGCGAGCCAGAGAGCGGCCGTGCTAGCGAACGTGTCATCGGTTGTTGAGGCGGCGAGTCCGGGGGGATGCGCCGCGATGCCACTCGCTCGCGGAGGAGCAGGAACATGACTGTGAGTCCGACGTACCCTGGCGTTTACGTTCAGGAAGTGCCCAGCGGCGTTCGCACCATCGTCGGCGTCGGCACGTCGACGGCGCTGTTCATCGGTCGGACGCTCAGCGGCCCGATGCTCAAGGCGGTCCGCCTCAACACGTACACCGACTTCGTGCGCACCTTCGGTGACGACGGTGGCGCGGTGTCGAGTCTGGCGCGCTACCTGCGGCTGTTCTTCCTGAACGGCGGCACCGACTGCTACGTCGTGCGCATCGCCAGCGGCTGGACCCAGTCGTCGGTCGAGCTCGAGAACGAGGCCGGCGCATCGGTTCTGAAGCTCACCGCCAAGAACCCAGGGCAGCTCGGCGATCTGATCCGCGCCGCGGTGACGTACAACACCACCGCGCCCGAGGCCACGTTCAACCTCGAGGTGTTCCGCTGGGAGATCAGCGTCTCGGGGACGCGGTCCAAGGTCGATCGCGAGGAGTTCCTCAACCTGTCGATGGACCCGGCGTCGCCCAGCTACGCGCCGACCGCGCTGACCCAGCGGTCGAAGCTGGTCAACGGCGCCGCCGTGGGCGCGACCGCCGGCGCCGCCGGATCGTCGACGTCGATGGCGCCGATCGAGGCGGCGACCCACACCGCGCTGGCCACCGGGTGGAACGCGCGCCCGACGACCGCGCGGCAGTTCCGCATCGCGATCGGCACCAAGAAGCCGGTCACCGTCACGGTGCGCAACACCCTGCCCGCCGCGCCCGCGAGCTGGGCGGCGGCGCGCACCGACCTGGCCAACGCGATCCGCGACGACATCCAGGCAGCGCTCACCGCCGAGGGCGTCACCGGGCTGCCCAACCCGGCGGTGGTGGTAGCGGCGATCGCCGGGCCGACCGCGGTGGCGGCGGCGCCCGCCGAGACGACGCTGATCCAGATCACGGCCGCGACCGACGCCTCCAACCCGGCGAACGACGTCCGCATCACCGCCAGCGCCAGCGGTGATCTGGCCACCACGCTCGGCCTCGGCGCCGCCAACGGCGGGCTCGAGATCGGTGCGTTCGCGGCGCGCCGGCCACGCCCGACCGGCGTCAGCGTCGCGCCGACCACGGCGAACCTGGTCGCGATCGGCTCGTTGCTCAAGACCGAGCTCGGCAACGTCCAGCTCGACGAGATCACCAGCGCCGGCACGGTCGCGCGGGTCGTGCCCTTGACGCTGGGTGGCGCGACCCGCGTGTGGCAGGTGTCGCTCACCAACGGCCTCGGCGTCGCCGCCGCCTGGAAGACGATCGCCGATCAGGTCAACGCCTTCGCCGCGGCCAACCCGACGACGTTCTTCTGGTCGGCCGCGGTGTGGGGCAACCGGCTGGTGTTCATCAACACCGCCAGCGGCGACAACGCCGGCGTCGGCCCGGCCGGCTCGGGCCTGGGCTGGAACGTCGGCCTGACCGCGCCCCTGGTCGCGATCGGCACCGCGATGACCGCGCGGTTCGCCACCAACATCCGCTACCTGAGCCTCGGCACCAGCGGTGACACCGCGCTTGGCTCGCAGGCCAACGGCGTCAACGGCAACGACGGCGGCGCGCCCGCCGCCACCGACTACACCGCGGCGTACAACGTCGTGCGCTCGGACGTCGATCTGTGGAACCTGCTGGTGCTGCCGCCCGACACCGACACCGGCGCGGCGGTGCCGCTCGAGCAGCTGTGGCCCGAGGCCAGCGCGTTCTGCAACGAGGAGCGCGCGTTCCTGATCATGGATCCGCCGACATCGTGGATCGATACCCAGACCGCGTCGACCGGCGTCAACGCGCTGCGCACCGGGCTGACCAAGGACCACAGCGCCGTGTACTTCCCGCGGCTGAAGATCGTCGAGAGCGGACGCGAGCACGTCGTCGGCCCGGCCGGCGCCATGGCCGGGCTGTACGCGCGCATCGACGCCAACCGCGGCGTGTGGAAGGCGCCGGCCGGGAGCGAGGCCGATCTTCGCGGCGTCACCGGGGTCGACCTGCTGATGTCGGATCTGCAGAACGGCGCGGTGAACCCGGTGGGCGTCAACGCGATCCGCTCGTTCCCCGAGGGCGTCATCTCGTGGGGCGCGCGCACGATGGACGGCGCCGACGCGTTCGCCAGCGAGTACAAGTACGTGCCGATCCGGCGCCTCGCGCTGTTCATCGAGGAGAGCCTGTACCGCGGCCTCAAGTGGGTCGTGTTCGAGCCCAACGACGAGCCGCTGTGGGCGCAGGTCCGGCTGAACGTCGGCGCGTTCATGCACGACCTCTTCCGCAAGGGCGCGTTCGCCGGGATCAAACCGAGCGACGCGTACTTCGTGAGGTGCGACAAGGAGACGACGACGTTCAACGATCAGAACCTGGGGATCGTGAACATCTGGGTCGGGTTCGCCCCGCTCAAACCAGCCGAGTTCGTCGTGCTGTACCTGCAGCAGATCGCCCAGAAGCTGGCCACCTGAGGAGGAGCGCGCCATGGCCAAGTTCAGCGTCAACACCCATCGCTTCGACCCGTACAAGAACTTCAAGTTCCGCGTGAAGTGGGACGGTCGCTACGTCGCGGGCGTCACCAAGTGCAGCGCGCTCAAGCGCACGGTCGAGGTGGTCAAGCACCGCGAGGGCAACGACCCGTCGACGGCGCGCCACATGCCGGCCGCGATCTCGTTCGAGTCGATCACGCTCGAGCGCGGGCTGACCCACGACGACGAGTTCGAGAAGTGGGCCAACCTGGTCTACGATGTCGGCGGCGCGGGCGCGATATCACTCGCCAAGTTCCGCAAGGACATCATCATCGAGCTGCTCAACGAGGACAGCCAGGTGGTCAAGGCCTACAAGGTCTATCGCTGCTGGGTCTCGGAGTATCAGGCGATGCCCGAGCTCGACGCCAACGCCAACGCGGTGGCGATCGAGCTGATGAAGCTCGAGAACGAGGGCTGGGAGCGGGACACCAGCGTCGGCGAACCCACCGAGCGGTAGCCACAGCCCCGATGCGTCGGATCGAGGTCACATACGGGGACCGCCCTGGCTACGTGTTCGTACGCCCGCTGCGCGGCGACGACGAGGAGTCGGTGGTCGACGCCGACACCTGGTCGGCGATCGCACTGGTCGACCGACTGCTGGTCGATGTCGCCGGTGCGGCGTGCGCGCCAGGCGAGGCCGCCGCGCTGTCGGCCGCCGATCGCGACCAGGTGCTGGCGGCGGTCTATCGCGCGGAGCTCGGCGACCGCGTCGCCAGCACCGTGACCTGCCCGGCGTGCGCGGCGCAGTTCGACCTCGACTTCCGGCTGTCGGCGCTGTGCGCGGCGATCCGGCCCGAGCCCGAGGTCGCCACCGCGGGCGCCGCCGGGCGCTACTTCCTGGCCGACGGCACCGAGCTGCGCGTGCCGACGGGCCACGACGAGCTGGCCGCGGCGATGTCGCCCGATCCGGAGCACACGCTGGCGGCGCGCTGCCGGCTGAGCGGCGACGCCGACGACGCGACGATCGCCGCCGTGCTCGAGCGGATCGCGCCGCTGGTGTCGACCGAGCTCGACGCGGTGTGCCCGGAGTGCGGCCACGCGCACCTGGTGCGGTTCGACGTGCAGCCGTTCCTGCTGGCGCGCTTGCTCGCCGAGCGCGACCAGCGGCTGACCGAGGTCCACCGGCTGGCGCGCGGCTACGGCTGGTCACTATCGGAGATCCTGTCGCTGCCCCGTAGCCGGCGGCGCGCGTACGTCGAGCTCATCGAGCGCGAGCAGGTGGTGCGCTAGTGGCGGGCTACCTGCGCCGGCTGGTGGACCGCGCCACCGTCGGTGGTGCGTCGACGCGCGCGCTGGCGCCAGCGGCGCCGCCCACGCCGGGACCGTTCGAAGATCCGTTCGCCGCGGCGCCGGTGAGCGAGGCCGCGACGACGCCGAGCCCGATGAGGGCGGCGCCACCGGCGTGGCGCGCGATCGCCGCCCCGACCGCGCAGGCCGCGCGCGCGGCCG
>JAIOQA010000192.1 GCA_021413675.1 Deltaproteobacteria bacterium
CTTGGTGCCGTCGATCGCCACGTGGCCGAGCTTCACAAGCCCCGCTGACTGACACTCGCGGAGCACCTGCACGAACAGGTCGGCCAGCGACGCGCGATGCACGGCGCGGAACTCGTTCACCGTCGTGAAGTGCGGGTGGTCGCCGGCGCAGATGATGCGGAACGCGACGTCCTCGAACGTCGCGCGCGCGAGCCGGCGCGACGAGAACACCCCGATCGCATACCCGTACAGCAACAGCGCCGTCATCATCCGCGGCGAGTACGGGCGCTCACCGCGAGGGTCCTTGTTCTGGAGGACGCGCTCGATCGCGCTCAGATCGAGGTCGGCCACCAGATCGAGCACGAAGTACACGAGGTGGCCCTCGGGCAGCCACTCGGCGGGGGATGGCGGCAGAAGGTACGACTGCTCCGGCGCGTACGGGCGATAGCGCTTCACGCCCCCATTCGATCAGAGCCGGGCTCCCGTGTCGATCGCCACGGCCGGGCTACGGCCTACGGACTCCTAGCGAATCAGCGCGATCGCGGGACGCTCAGCCGTCTTTCGGCAGGGCCGCGAGCGGGGTCTTTGGATCGAGGTACTTCGCGAGCTTGCCCTCGATGTAGTCGCTGGCCTTGCGCCGCCACAGGAAGCCGGGGTCCTCGCCCCGGAACTTCACCAGGCCGGTGGCCATGGTCAGCTCGCCCTCGATCTTCACGACCAGGTACTTGCCCGAGAACCGGGCGCGGGACGGGTCGAGCCACGACACCTTGATGCCGTGGCGATTGGTGAGGTACTGCCCGAGGACCTCGAGGCGGGCGCGAGCGTCGTCGTCGGCGAGCGCGTGCCGGTAGTCGATCTCCATCCCGGCCACCTTAACGTGAGGGTCCGGCGCTGTCGACCGCAGGCGCGCCGAACAAGTGGCGGCTCAAGGAATCGCGCGGTCTTGCGTCACGGCGCGTCGTCTTCGTCGGACTTGCCGGCGGCGGCGCGATCGAGCGCGGTGCGCTGCGCCGTGTCGAGCTGCGCGTAGCAGCCCTTCATCGCCTTGCCGTCGGCGGCGCCGGCGAAGCAGTCGCGAGCGGCCGGGCCCCACGCGCCTTCCTTGCACGCGCGGACCATGCCGTCGCGGATCGGCGGGAGGAGATCCTTGACGCCACCGGCCAGCTCGGCGTCGAGCTTGGCGGTCGCGAGCTCGGACTCGGCGGTGCTGATGAAGTGCGCGCCGACCGCGTCACAGGAGGCGCCCGGGCCCGCGGTGCGCTTGCACGCACCCAGCGCGAGCAGCGCGACGATCAGCGAGGTGCGTGACACCGACCGGTTTTGTCGCCTACGGAGCAGCAAGTCAAGGTTCCGGACCTCCGCGAAGGTCGAGGCGCTTCGACCAGGGGCCTGTGACTCGAGGTCGAGGCCACGAAGACATTCGCGACGGATCGGCGGCGTCGACCGCTTAGAATCTCTGCGGCGAGGTACTAGGATGCCGGCCATGGTGCAACGGCCCGGCTGGATCGTCGCGGCCGTGGTCGCGGCGATCGTGATCGTGGTCGAGGCGCCGATCCTCCTCGGCGGCCAGACCTGGGCGGACCGCGCGTACCAGACCGAGGTCGTGCCGTCGCGCGCGGTCGCGGGGGAGGCGTGGGCCGAGGGCCGCGCGCCCGAGTGGTGGTCGACCTCGGGGCTCGGCGTGCCGCTGGCCGCCGAGCCCGCGCATGGCGCGATCTACCCGCCGCTGGCGCTGGTCGGCCTGGGCGCCGATGCGCTGCCGGTGATCGACGCGCTGATCGTGCTGCACGTGCTGCTCGCCGCGATCGGCCTCGCGGCCTGGGCCCGGCGGCGCTACGAGCTCGATGACGAGCGGCTGGTGCCGCTGGCGATCGCGGCGGCCGGCGCGGGGCTGGGCGCGAGCGGCGTGCTGCACGCGGCGCTGCTCGCCGGC
>JAIOQA010000268.1 GCA_021413675.1 Deltaproteobacteria bacterium
CGCGTCGTTGCCGCCGAGCTCCATCGTCGACTTCTTGAGGTTCATGCCGGCGCGCGCCGCGACCTCGCGGCCGGCCTCGGCGCTGCCGGTGAGCGCGATGCCGCGGATCCGCGGATCGTCGATGACGCGGTTGACCTGATCGTAGGAGATCATCAGGTTCGTGTAGGCGCCAGCGGGCGCGCCGGCCTCGCGCCACAGCCGCTCGAACGCGAGCGCGCACTGCGGCACGCAGCCGGCGTGCTTGACCATGACCACGTTGCCGGCCATCAGGTTCGGCGCGGCGAAGCGGGCGAGCTGGTAGTAGGGGAAGTTCCACGGCTGCACGCCGAACAGCACGCCCAGCGGCGCGTACTCGACCGCGGCCTCGCCGTCGCTGGGCGCGAGCGGCTGGGGCGCGAGGAACCGCTCGGCGTTGGCCGCGTAGTACGAGAGGATGTCGGCGCTGAGCGCGACCTCGCCGCGGGCCTCGTCGATGCGCTTGCCCATCTCGAGCGTCACCGGGCGCGCGAACTCGTCGGTCCGCGCGCGCAGGATCGCCGCGGCTCGTCCGACGACCGCCGCG
Organism: Deltaproteobacteria bacterium; assembly: GCA_021413675.1. Lineage (GTDB taxonomy): Bacteria > Myxococcota_A > Polyangia > Haliangiales > Haliangiaceae > JAIOQA01. Next base: position 563 of record JAIOQA010000268.1, read on the forward strand.
CGCTCGGCGAAGGTCGTGTCGCGCCAGCGCTCGAAGCAGCTGGACGCGGTGGCGATCGCGGTCTCGAGGTCGACGTCGCCGAGCTCGGTGTACCGGTGCATGAGCTTGCCGTTCGCGGGATTGACGCTCTGATAGGTCATCGGGCTCGTCCTGGTTGAGGGCGCGAGGCGCCCGGTGCGGTTTTGCGGTGTGCATCGGCTGTGCCGTGCGGCGACGCGCGCGGCCTCGACGCGCACGGTCATCCGGTCCCGCGCCCTCGCGCTCGCCGGGGCAGGTCGGGGTGTGCGCAGGCGCCCGGCATGCGGCGCGGCGCGGCGCAACCCAGCGCAGCTGCGAACGCGCCGCGCGGCACATCGCCTGCATCACCGCCCGGCATGAAGAACGACAAGCGCACCGCCTACGTCGAGCGCGACACGATCCTCGCGCTGCTGTCCGAGACCGAGCTCGCGCAGGTCAGCGCCGCCGAGAGCGGCGCCGCGCTCGCGGACGGCGTCGAGTTCATCGACCTCGAGCACCTCGATCGCGGCGTGCGCCTCGCGCCGCGCGGCGATACCCCGCTGGCCCACATCCTGGCGCGCACGTCGGTGGGCTCGGAGACCTGGGGCCAGATCGTCAAGGCGCTCGGGAAGGGGCCCGGCGCGACCCGCACGGAGCCGGCGTGAGCGCGGTGGGGGACTGGTCGGCCGACGCGATCCTCGCGCTCTTGACCCAGGCCGAGCGCGGCTGGCTCACGGCCGCCGCGCGCGCCCCGCTGGCGGAGGGCGACGACTTCCTCGATCTCGATCACCTCGAGCGCGGGGTCCGGCAGGCACCGAGCGGCGATCTGGCGTTCACGCGCGTGCTGCCCCGCAGCGCGGTGCACCGCAACACCTGGGCGAAGATCCTGTACGCCATCGCGATCCCGTGACTCCCGGTCCGCGTCAGTCGCGGACGATGCGCGTGAACCTGGGGCGCCACGGGCGCTGCCGGCGTGCGGTCACGAGCGCGCGCGAGGCCGCCGCGACCGGCTTGGTCCGGCGGGCGGCGAGGCGCTCGCCCAGCGCGCGCACGACGGTCAGGAGATCGATCCGCGGGCGCGACACGTGCTCGTCGAGACCGGTCCGTGCGATCGGCCGAGGGGTACTACGCATGTGCGGATCGTACGATCCGCGCGTGGAGGTCGCGTCGTGGCTGGGCCTCCCGTGCGCAACGGCGCGTCGCCGGCCCGGCGCTCACGCCGCCGTCGACCGCGCCGGCGGCGCGTCGTGGCGACGGAACGCGTAGGCCTGCTGCGCGAGGAAACCGCTCGGAAACGGGTCGGCCAGGCCATAGCCATCCGGCTTCTCCGGCGGCAGGTACGCCGTCCCGAACAGCCAGTCCCAGATCGCGAGCTTGGTGCCGTAGTTCTGGCCGTCGCCGATGTACTTGCGCGCGTGATGCCAGCGGTGCATCTCTGGGCCGTTGATCACGTGCTGGAGCCAGCCCGTGCGCACCCCGACGTTGGCGTGGATCCACATGCCCCAGACCGCGCTGATCGCGCCCTTGATCAGCACGACATCGGGGTCGGCGCCGAGCAGGATCATCGCGCCGAACTCGATCGACTGGTTGATGAGGATCTCGAGCGCGTGCGAGCGCGACCCGGCGATCCAGTCGATCTGGGTCGCCGAGTGATGGGCCTCGTGCAGCCGCCAGAGATAGCGGTTGCGGTGCTGCAGGCGGTGAAAGCCGTAGATGTAGAGGTCGTGGGTGACGACGAAGAACCCGACCTGCAGCGCGATCGGCCAGCCCGACACCAGCCCGTGGCTCGAGGCGCCGGTGCGCGCGTCGATCCAGCCGATCAGCGCGCGGATGACCAGCGCCAGCAGGTAGCTCTGGATCAGGCCGTAGAGCACCAGGTCCATGAACAGGCCGCGGCGCAGGAAGCGCTGGCCCCGGTCGTACGGCGCGACCCGCTCGAGCCCGATGATCACGAGCGCGCCGGTGACGATCACCAGCGGCGCGAGGATCGCCCAGTCCATCACCGGCCTCAGGCGGTCAGCGACGGCACGCGCCGCAGCTTGCGCCGGCTGGCCAGCTCGCTCTCGTGCACGACCTTGACGCCATCGCCCATCGAGCGCTCGATGTCGCGGATGTTGGCGACCAGGCGCACGAAGCCGGTGACCTCGACCGAGGCGGCCTGGTCAGTGCCCCACATCGCGCGATCGAGCGTGAGGTGGCGCTCGACGAAGGTCGCGCCCATCGCGACCGCGGCCCAGGTCGGCGACAGCCCGACCTCGTGGCCGCTGTAGCCGATCGGCGTGTTGTCGTAGCGGCGCTTGAGGGTCGCGATCATGTTGAGGTTGATCGCGTCGACCGGGCACGGGTACGACGACGTCGAGTGCGCGATCAGCAGCTTGTCCTTGCCGACCGCGTCGACCGCGCTGACGATCTCGTCCATCGTCGACATGCCGGTCGAGATGATGAGCGGCCGACCGGTCGCCTTCATCGCCTGGAGCAGCGCGTGGTCGGTGAGCGAGGCCGAGGCCGCCTTGTAGCAGGGCGGATCGAACTCCTCCATGAAGTCGACCGAGGCCTCGTCCCAGCACGACGCGAACCACGCGATGTTGCGCTCGCGGCAGTACTGGTCGATCGCCGTGTACTCGCGCGCGCCGAACTCGATCTTGTGGCGGTAGTCGATGTACGTCATGCGGCCCCACGGCGTGTCGCGCTCGAGGTGCCACTGGTCCTTCGGTACGCACGCCTCGGGCGTGCGCTTCTGGAACTTGACGGCGTCGCAGCCGGCGAGCACCGCCCCGTCGATCATCCGCTTGGCGATCTCGAGCGAGCCGTTGTGGTTGATGCCGATCTCGGCGATCACGAAGACGCGTTGCCCGTCGCCGACGAGCTTCTCTCCGATGCGCACTGGATCAGTCATGAGCGGTCTCCTTGGTGTGGGTGGCGTCCGCGCGCAGCCGCAGCAGCCACTCCGCGACATCGCGGAAGGCGCCACGCCCGCCGGGCGCGGTGGTGACGAAGTGAACGGCGCGACGCACGTCGGGCATCGCGTCGGCAGGCGCGGCGGTCAGGCCGGTCGCGCCGATGGCCAGGATGATCTCGAGGTCGTTGACGTCGTCGCCGATGTAGACCAGCTGGTTCGGCTCGAGCCGGCTGTCGGCGAGGATGCGGGGTAGGTGCGCGCGCTTGTCGCGCACGCCCTGCCACACGTGCGGCAGCTCGAGCTTCTCGGCCCGGCGCCGCACGATCGGCGTGGTCTCGCGGGTGCAGATGGCGGTCTGGATGCCGACGCGGCGCAGGCGCTCGACGCCCATGCCGTCGCGCAGCGAGTAGGCCTTGAGCTCCTCGCCCACATCCGACACCAGCACGGTGCCGTCGGTGAGCACGCCGTCGTTGTCGCTGACGACCAGCGCGATGCGCCGGGCGCGCGCGCGGAGCTCGGCGTCGTCGAGGGTCACCACGCGGTCCACCCGCCGTCGACGACCAGGCTGGCGCCGGTCATGTAGGCCGACGCGTCGCTGCACAGGAAGACGATCGCGCCGCCGTAGTCGCTGGCCGAGGCCATGCGGCCGAGCGGCGTGCGCGCCGCGTACTTCGCGACGAAGTGCTCGGCCTGTCCGTTCTCGACGCCGCCCGGGCACAGCGCGTTGACGCGCACGCCGCGCGCGCCCCAGGTGGTGGCGAGGTAGCGGGTGAAGCCGAGCACCGCGGCCTTGCTGGTCGGGTAGGCCGGCGACTTGTGAAACGGCTGGGTGCCGTCGGGCCGCGTGTACAGCGACTGATCGGGGCCGACCAGGCCGTAGGTCGACGACACGTTGACGATCGAGCCCTTGCCGGCGGCGAGCATCGGCGCGCCGAGGACCTGGCAGGTCAGGAACGTGCCGATGACGTTGGCGTCCATGATCCGGCGGAACTGCTCGACCGCGTAGTGCTCGGGCAGCGATGCGTGGGCCGCGGCCCTTGCCTCGAACTTGTCGTCGATGGCGGCGCTGTTGACGAGCGCGTCGATGCGGCCGAAGCGCTTCACGATCGCGTCGCGGAGCCCGGCGAGCGACGCCGGCTGCGTGATGTCGGCGCCGTGGCCGAGCGCGGTCGGACCCAGCGCGTGGGCACGGTCGACGCATGCGCCGTGATCGAGATCGGTCAGCACGACCGACGCGCCGGCCTGGTGCAGCGCCGCCGCGAACGCGCGGCCGATCAGGCCGAGGCCGCCGGTGACGACGCAGACCTGGCCGCCGAGATCGAACCCGCTCACGGGTTCCTCCGCGGCCGCGTGTGGAACGCGGTGGTCTTGCGGAACACCGGCTCGACCGGCGCGCCGCGCAGCTCGTCGCGCAGCGTGCCGCGCTCGATCGCGCGCGCGAGCGCGGGCAGAATCTCGCGGCAGGCGTCGAGGACGTAGACCAGATCCTCGTCGCGGTGCGCGGCGCACAGGTTGACGAAGCCGCTCCACAGGATGCCGCGGCGGACCAGCTCCTGCTGCAGGAACGACTTCATGAGCAGCGGATCGCCGACCCGCGCGTCGAGCTGGAGCTGCGGCCGCACGTCGAGGCCGGCGAGGCGGGTCCAGTCGAGGCCGAGGTGATGAGTGATCTCGGCGAAACCGGCCTTGAGCGCCTGGCCGCGGGCGGCGAGCAGCTCGGGCACGCGGCGCTGGCGCAGCGCCGGGATCGTGGCGGCGGCGGCCGCGAGCGACAGCGCCTCGCCGCCGAAGGTCGTGAAGAAGAAGACATCCTTGTCGAGGAGCTGCATGACGTCGGCGCGGCCGGTCAGCGCGCTGAGCGGCATGCCGTTGGCGATCGCCTTGGAGAAGCACGCGAGGTCGGCGGTGACGCCGAACGCCTGCTGCGCGCCGCCGAGCGCCATGCGGAACCCGGTCCACATCTCGTCGAACACCAGCAGCGCGCCGCGCTCGTCGCACAGCTGGCGCACCCCGGCGAGAAAGCCGGGCGCGGGCGCAAGGACGACCTGCGGCTCGAGGATGACGCACGCGGTGTCGTCGTCGAGCGCCTCGCGCAGGGATGCGAGGTCGTTGTACGCGAAGGTCGAGACCAGATCCTGGCTCGCCGACGGGATGCCGCGGTGGCGATCGGTCGTGCCGATGTACCAGTCGTGCCAGCCGTGGTAGCCGCAGCAGATCACGCGCTCGCGGCCGGTGAACGCGCGGGCCAGGCGGACCGCGGCCGAGGTGACGTCGGCGCCGGTCTTGGAGAACCGCACCGACTGCGCGCCGGGCACGACGTCGCGGATGAGCTCCGCGACCTCGACCTCGAGCGGGTGCATCAGCGAGAACGTGATGCCGTCCTGCAGCTGCCGGGCGATGGCGTCATCGACCTCGGGATCGCCGTAGCCGAGGACCAGCGGGCCGACGCCCATCGTGAGATCGACGAACTCGTTGCCGTCGACATCCCAGATCCGGCCGCCGCGGCCGCGGCTCGCGTACTTGGGCGCGACGCCGTCGACGTGCTGGCCCGGGCCCTTGGCGAGCGTCTGCGTGCCCGCGGGGATGAGCGTGCGCGCGCGGGTCCACAGCGCCTGGGACCGCTCGATGCGCGGATCGTGGGCGTTGGGACCGACGACGTTGCCGCGCGGGCGATCGAGGCGCGCGAGGATCCGGGTCGCGATCGCCGCGCCAGTGAAGCCCTCGTGCTCGAGGACGTCGCGCAGCATCGCGGGCTGGAACCAGCGGGCCTCGAGCGCGATCGGCAGGACCTGCGCGGCCACGCCCTGGCTGACCAGGAGCTCGCTGACGATCGAGAACAGGCCGCCGATTTTGAAGTGATCCTCGACGGTGACCACCAGCTCGCACTCGCGGACCGCGGCGAGCACGGTCGCCTGGTCGAGCGGCTGCAGCATGCGGACGTTGAGCACGCGCGCCGAGATGCCGGCGGCGGCGAGCCGCGTGCGCGCGTCGAGGGCCTCGGCGACGAGCAGGCCGTGGGTCAGGATCGCCACGTCGCCGCCCTCGGCGAGGACCTCGATCTGGTAGGGCTCGCCGGGCAGCGGGTGCGTCGCGGCCGGGCGCCCGCTGGTGTAGCGGATGTAGCAGGGCGCCTTGCTCGCGAGCAGCGCCGGCAGACACGCGGCGAGATCCTCCTCGTCGGCGGGACAGAACACCTGCATGCCGGGGATGCCGCGCATGATCGCGACGTCCTCGACCGCCTGGTGGGTCGGGCCGTTGCCATCCGAGAGGAAGCCGGGCACGCCACCGACCAGCGTCACCGGCAGGCCGGCGATGCCGACGTCGGTGCGGATGAACTCGTAGGCGCGCATGGTCAGGAACGCGGCGAGCGCGTGGACCACCGGCGTGCGGCCGCGCAGCGCGAGGCCCGCGGCCATGCCGATCATCGTCTGCTCGGCGATGCCCACATCGATGAAGCGCGGCCCGAGGAGCGGCGGCAGCGTGCGCAAGGCCGCGCGGTTCTCGGCGGTCATCACGACCAGCGCGTCGTCGCCGAGCGCGAGCTCGCGCAGCGTGCGCTCGTAGAGGTTGGCGGTCGCCGGCAGGACCGGCGCGGGGATCGGGACGGACGTCATCAGCGCACCACCAGCGGGCGAGAGGTGAGCGGGGTCGCGGCGGCGCCGTGCAGCTCGGCGAGCAGCGCCTCGACCTCGGGCGGCGTGAGCCGCACGAACCAGCGATCGGCCTTGCCCTCGAGCGATGGCAGGCCCTTGTTGCGGACGGTGTCGGCGATCACCACCGACGGGCGACCAGGCGCCAGCGGCAGCGCGCCGAACGCGCGGCCGAGCTGGTCGAAGTCGTGGCCGTTGACCCGCGCGGTGCGCCAGCCAAACGCGGCGAACTTGTCGGCGAGCGGCTCGAGCGGGATGAGCTCCTCGGTCGCGCAGTTGGCCTGGAAGCCGTTGCGATCGACGATCGCGGTCAGGTTGTCGAGCCCGTGCGCGCCGGCGACCAGGCAGGCCTCCCAGACCGAGCCCTCGTCGAGCTCGCCGTCGCCGAGGATCACGAACACCCGGCCGCGCGAGCCGCGCAGCTTGAGATCGGTGGCGATGCCGGCGCCGACCGACAGCAGGTGGCCGAGCGACCCGGAGTGGAACTCGATGCCCGGGACCTTGCGGCTCGGGTGCCAGTAGATCGAATCGGTGGGCGCGAGGTGGTTCTTCAGCCGCGACAGCGGGAAGTAGCCCAGCTCGGCGAGCAGGCCGTAGAGCGCGGGCACGTCGTGGCCCTTGGACAGCAGCAGGTAGTCGCGGTCGGGATCGTTGGTGCGGGTCGGCGCGCAGCGCAGCACCTGCGTGTAGAGATGGACCAGCAGATCGGTGCACGACAGCGAGGCGCCGAGGAAGCAGCCGCCGCCCTGGGTCATGCGGATGACGTGCTCGCGGACCTTGCGCGCGAGCACCGGGGCAGAGTCAGTCATGACGGACCTCCGACGTGTACGTGGCGAGCTCGCCGGCGTGCTGGGACATCCAGCTGCTGCCGACGTGCATCGCGTTGAGCGCGCGCAGCGCGGGCTGCGCGTCCGTGAGCGCGAGGATCTCGGCGAGCGCGAAGATCGGGCGCGCCGGCGTCCACAGGGCCTCGGTGACCGCGCGGATGAACGCGTAGTCCTCGGCGTAGTCGAGCGTGAAGCGGTGGGTCTGCGACAGATCGCGGCCGGTCTCCCAGCGCACGTTGCCGATCCGGAAGCGCGCCGGGCGGTCCCACAGGAACGGCGTGGTGTGCTCGCGCTCGAGCGGCCGGCGGGCCTCGACCCACGCCAGCTCGAGCACGTCCGCCGGCATGACCTCGACGTCGTTGCCATCGGGCCAGGTCGCGGGGTGCAGGTTCGAGACGTAGTCGTAGGCGCCGGGCTCGTCGAGGAAGCCGCCGATCACGCGATCGATCGCCGCGGGATCGATGAGCGGGCAGTCCGACGGGATCTTGACGATCACGTCGGCGGCGGTGGCGCGCGCCGCCTGCACGTGGCGATCGAGCAGGTCGGTCGGGTGGCCGCTGATCTCGCGCACGCCGAGCGCGCGGCACAGCGCGCGGATCGGAGCGTCGGCCGGGGCGACCGTGGTCGCGACGACGATCTCCGACGGCGTCGACGCCGCCTGGACGCGGGCGAGCTGGTGGGCGAGCAGCGGCGCGCCGGCGGCGGGTAGCATGACCTTGCCGGGCAGCCGCGTGGAGCCGGTGCGGGCCTGGATCACGACGACGACCCGGGTCACGGCAGCTCCGCGTGGCGCGGGCGCTGCGATCGATCGCCGTGTTCGATGCGATCGGTGCGGCGCTCGGTCATGACCTCGCGGCAGACGGCGGCGATGTTGCGGGCGCCGTGGCCGTGCTGGAGCGGCAGCATGCTCTTGTGGCGCGCGAGGTCGCGGTAGCTGTAGGTCGGCTTGCCGAGCGCGAGCCCGACGTAGGCCAGCGTCGACCACTCGGTGACGAGCGCCGCGCAGTTCGCCGCGAGCGCCTCGCCCGAGCCCTCGGTCAGGCAGCGCGCCTCGGGCGCCCAGCGCTTGACCTCGGCGATCGCGCGCGACATGCGCTCGTTGGGGTGGAACTTGAAGACCAGCGGCCGGCCGGCAGCGATCTCGCGCGCCCACTGGATGAACTTCTTGCGGTTGTCGAGGCGCAGGGTCTCGCGGCCGTCGGAGGTGCACGCCAGCACGCAGCCCTCGAGCCAGTGGCCGGGCTGGACGTGGCGCGCGAAGTCGTCGAAGTTGGGCAGGCCGGTGACCCGCAGCCGCGAGGCCGGCGCGCCGCGATCGATGAAGTCCTGGCGGTAGCCCTCGCTGGCGACGCAGTAGCGATCGTAGACGCCGGAGAGCCCGGTGCAGACCGTGCCGGCCGCCCAGCGGGGCAGCTTGAGCCACGGCATCGCCTGCATCACCTTCGCGAAGAACAGCTTCGGATCGATCATGCCCTCCTGCACGCCGACCAGCGGCTGGCCGACGATGTTCGACGGCACGATGAGATCCGAGCAGGTGACGACGAGGTCGTAGCGGCGGCGCTTGCCGCCGAGATCGAGCGCGAGGCCGTGGGCCTCCAGGTAGCGCAGACACTTGCCGCGGAAGTCGTGGCCGAGCGCGACGAACTCGAGCAGGCCGAGGCGGCGCAGGATGTCGAGGAAGCCGCCGTCGTCGCTGTAGTACGGCGTGAACCAGCGATCGCACTCGGGTAGCTGCTGCGCGATCGCGTGCATCATCGTGGTGTGGTTGTTGTTGCCGCAGATGAACAGCACCTGCGGGCGGGGCGCGACGTGGCGGGGATGGGCGGTCATGTCGACATCTCGGCGGTGGAGGCGGGCGCGGTGAGGCCCGTCGTGGTCGCGTGCGCGGCGCGGCGCCCGTCGAGGACGACGAGCGTCAGGTAGCCGGCGAGGATCCAGAACAGCTCCTTGGTGCGCTTCCCCAGCACGAACGCGGCGGCGGCCGGGCTCGCGATGCCGAACGCGCCGAGGAACCCGAGGTAGCCCGCGTCCTGGACGCCGAGGCCGGCGGGCAGGAAGAAGGCGAGGTTGCGGACGAACACGACCGCGGCCTCCATCGCCAGCACGGTCACGATCGGCAGATCGATGCCGAGCAGGTGGAGCAGGAGCCAGGTCTCGGCGGTCTCGACGAACCATGCCCCGATGAGCGCGGCCTGGGCGGCCGCGAGCCGCGAACGCGGCGCGGCGGCGAGCGTGGCGAACGCGGCGTCGGCGTCGGCGAACGGTGCGCGGCGGGCCTCGAGCCAGCGGCGCACGCGCGGCCAGGGCAGGCGCACCAGCGCGCGGTGCAGGCGGTCGCCGAGGGCGCCGTGGGTGAAGGCGAGCGCCATGCCCGTGCCGACGATCAGCAGCAGCGCGATCGCGGCCGCGACCAGCCACGGCAACAGGTGCGTGCCGGTCAACGCGATCGAGTGCTGCGCGTAGAGCGCGGCACCGAGGGTGAGCGCGACCGCGAGGTAGAGCACCTCGGCGAACACCAGCATGCACTTCTTGACCGCGATCGTCGCGACGGTCTCGGCGGCGGGCACGCGATCGGTGCGGGCGAGCAGGTAGGGCTTGAGGGTCTCGCCCAGGAACGCGCCGCCCGGCATGCTCATCAGCACGGCCTCGGTCGACAGGCGGATCGCGAGCAGCCGGCGCCACGCGACCCGGCGGCCGAGCGCGGCGAGCAGCGTGCGCCAGCACAGCGCATCGAGGCCGAGCTGCGCGAGGTAGGGCAGGGCGCCGAGCGCGAGCAGCGGCCCGCCGGCGATCAGGATGTCGGTCGCCGCGCGCAGATCCGCCTGCGCCAGCACCAGCGCGAACGCGACCAGGCCGGCGGACCAGACGATCCACCGCAGCCAGCGTTCCGCGCGTGACGGGCTCACCGCAGCGAGGATGGAGGTCGATGACGACCGCGCGGCGTCGCCTCCGTGACGTTACGCGTGAGAACCCGCGGTGAGCCGGTCGCAGGTTCGTGGCGCGACGACGACGCGATCATCGCGGCGCGCGAGATGCTCGCGAAAGGACCGGCGGTCGCGCGCGTGACGGGCGTGCCGCAGCGAGCCGATCCCCCCAGCTACGCCAGGCCGTAGCGCCGCTTCATGCGGTGGATCGTGCTGCGCGCGACGCCGAGCGTGCGCGCGGCGAGGCTGACGTTGCCGCTCGCGGCGGTGAGCGCGCGTACCAGCGCCTCGCGCTCCGCATCGCCGAGCGTGGTCGGCGCGGTCGCGCACGCGAGCTCGGGCGGCAGGTGGCGCAGCTCGATCCATCCCGCGCCGGCGGTCGCGACGATCGCGACCGACAGCACCGACTTGAGCTCGCGGACGTTGCCCGGCCACGCGTACGCGACGACCGCGTCACACGCCTCCGGCGAGAGCGCGGCGCGATCGGCAAGGATGTGGCGGGCGAGCGCGAGCACGTCGGTGCGCTCGCGCAGCGGCGGGATGCGGACGGTGGCGCCCTTGAGCCGGTAGTAGAGATCCTGGCGGAAGCCGCCGGTGGTCACGAGCGCGCCGAGATCGCGACAGGTCGCGCAGACGATCCGCACGTCGGTGCGCTCGAGGCGAACATCGCCGACCCGGCGGAACGTGCCGGTCTCGACGACGCGGAGCAGCGCCGCCTGCATCGCCGGCGACATCTCGGCGACCTCGTCGAGGAACAGCGTGCCGCCGGTGGCGGCGTGGAACAGGCCGGTGCGGCCGGTGCGCTCGGCGCCGGTGAACGCGCCGGGCGCGTAGCCGAACAGCTCGGCCTCGAGCAGGCTCGGCGCGAGCGCGCCGCAGTTGATCGCGTGCCAGGGCCCGGCGGCGCGCGGGCTCGCGCGGTGGATCGCGTGGGCGAACAGCTCCTTGCCCGCGCCGGTCTCGGCCAGGAGCATCACCGGCAGCTCGCTCTGGGCGAGCTGGCGACTCCACTGCACCGCGGCCGAGACCGCGCTGTCCTCGGTGACGATCGCGGCGAAGGCGTCGTCGGGCGGCGCGGACCGGGAGGGCAGGAGCGCGGTCACCGGCGCGGCGGCGATCGTCCAGCCCGGCTCGAGCACCGCGAGCACCGCGACGATCGCGCCGCCGGGCGCGGCGATCGGATCGACCCGCAGCCGCCACGCGCGGCGCGCGCTGCCGCGGCCGAGCTCGAGCGCGCAGCCCCCGGGCGTGCCGGCGAGCGCCTCGCGCACCAGCGTCGGCCAGTCGACGCCGATCGCGTCCTTCGCGTCGCGCCCGGCCAGGTTCGCGCCGCACAGGTCGCGGGCGCTGGCGTTGGCCCGCGCGATCAGCCCCGGCGCCTCGATGAGCATCGCCGGCTCGCGCATGCGATCGAGCGAGCGGCCCAGCACCCGCGCGACCGAGGCGCCGGCGCTGGCATAGGCGTGCAGCCGGACCAGCTCCTCGAGCGCGCGGGCGGCATCGAGGATCGTGCGGCCGATCTCCGGATCGGCGCGATCGAGGCGCGAGGTCGCGTCGAGCACGGCGATCGGCCGGCCATCGACGCCGCGGACCGGCGCGGCGTAGCAGACGAGATCGTGATAGCTGCGCCCGAAGTGGGCGTGGCCGTGGACCTCGGTCGGCCGGTTGTCGAGCGCCGCGGTGCCGATCGCGTTGGTGCCGCGCGCGTCCTCGCTCCAGCACGCGCCCTCGATGAGCAGCACGCGCTCGGCGGTCGGCGCGAACCCGCCACCGCCGCTGGTCTTCACGATCACGCCGTCGGCATTGGCGAGGAGCAGCAGGAAGTCGCGATCGGCGACCCGCGCCGTGGCGCGATCGAGGATCGCGTCGCCGACCGCGCGCAAGAGCTCGACCGGCCCGGCGTGCGCCCGCAGCGCGTCGCCGCGCAGCAGCACATCCTCCGGGCGCGGGCCCTCGGGCGGCGCACCCAGCGCCCGGGATCGCGCCCAGCACCGAACCAGCTCGGGCGCCAGGGCCGCGGGCCGGCCGGCGTGGAACGCATCCCACGCGGTCGCGGGCACGTCGTCGAGGATCAGGCGATCGGTCACGTGGGATCGAGCCTGCGCCGGGCACGGGATCAGGGCAAGCGCGAACCGGCGCGCGCGCGCCAGGTGGAGCGCTCCAGGGTGGAGCGTTTTGCGCGCCTTCGACGCAGCGCGACACCGCGCGATCGCTCACTTGGCGCGTGGCCTGTGCCGTGCACAGGGGACCGCCAGGAGGATCTGCCCACATGAAATACGCCCATCCCAACACCGCCGGCGCCAAGCTCAACTACGAGTCGCGCTACGACAACTTCATCGGTGGCGAGTTCGTGCGCCCGATCAAGGGTCAGTACTTCGCCAACCTCTCGCCGGTCACCGGCCAGCCCTTCACCGAGGTCGCGCGGTCGACGGCCGAGGACATCGAGCGCGCGCTCGATGCCGCCCACGGCGCCCGCGCGGCGGGGGGCGCGACCCCGCCGGCCGCCCGCGCGCCGAGCCGCCACCGGATCCGCGCTGTCGGAGAGCTGGGACAACGGCAAGCCGATCCACGAGAACCTGGCCGCCGACCTGCCGCTCGCGATCGATCACGTCCGCTACTTCGCCGGCTGCCTGCGCAGCGACGAGGGCGGCATGGCCGAGCTCGATCCGAACACGGTCGCGTACCACGTGAAGGAGCCCCTGGGCGTGGTCGCCCAGATCATCCCGTGGAACTTCCCGCTGCTCATGGCGGCGTGGAAGCTCGCGCCCGCGCTCGCCGCCGGCAACTGCGTCGTGCTCAAGCCGGCCGAGCAGACGCCGGCGACGATCCTGCTGTGGGCCAAGCTGATTGGCCACCTGCTGCCGCCGGGCGTGCTCAACATCGTCAACGGCTTCGGCCTCGAGGCTGGCAAGCCGCTGGCCCAGAACAAGCGCGTCGCGAAGGTCGCCTTCACCGGCGAGACCACGACCGGCCGCCTGATCATGCAGTACGCGTCGGAGAACCTGATCCCGGTGACCCTCGAGCTGGGCGGCAAGTCGCCCAACGTGTTCTTCGCCGATGTCCTCGAGCGCGACGACGACTTCCGGCAGAAGGCCCTCGAGGGCTTCGCGATGTTCATGCTCAACCAGGGCGAGGTCTGCACCTGTCCGTCGCGCGCGCTCGTCGACAAGAAGATGTACGGCGCGTTCATGGAGCTCGCGGTCGAGCGGGTCAAGCGGGTCATGCCCGGCGATCCGTTCGACACCGACACCAAGCTCGGCGCCCAGGCCTCGAACGATCAGCTCGAGAAGATCCTGTCGTACATCGACATCGGCAAGAAGGAGGGCGCGAAGCTGCGCACCGGCGGCGAGCGCGTGACCCTGGGCGGCAACCTCGCCGGCGGCTACTACGTCGCGCCGACGGTGTTCGAGGGCCACAACAAGATGCGGATCTTCCAGGAGGAGATCTTCGGGCCGGTGGTGTCGGTGACCAGCTTCGACGGCTACGACGACGCGATCGCGATCGCCAACGACTCGCTCTACGGCCTCGGCGCCGGCGTATGGACCCGCGACGGCAACACCGCGTACCGCGCGGGCCGCGCGATCCAGGCCGGCCGCGTGTGGACCAACTGCTACCACCTGTACCCGGCGCACGCGGCCTTCGGCGGCTACAAGCAGTCCGGCATCGGCCGGGAGAACCACAAGATGATGCTCGACCACTACCAGCAGACCAAGAACATGCTGGTCAGCTACAGCCCGAAGAAGCTCGGCTTCTTCTGATCCCCGACAGGCACATCGGCGGCGATCAGCACGAGCGCTGGCAGCACACCGACCTCGTGCTGGATGTGGTGCCTGGCCGCGGCGCGGGCTTCTCGCTCGAGGCGCCCGAGGGCGTGCGGTTCCTGATCCGATCGGAGCTGTGCGCGGTCTGACGGGCCCGCCGGCGTGGGCGATCACGCGGCGTGCGCGATGAGCCGGTCGAGGAGCGGCACGAACAGCTCCTGGCCGCGCAGCGCGTCGCGCCAGCGCGCGGGGATGGCCGCGATGCCATCGCGGAGGCCGGCGATCCCGCCCGCGACGCACGCGGTGGTGTCGGTGTCGCGGCCGAGCGCGATGGCGGCCTTGACCGCGACCTCGTACGGGCCGCGCAGGACCGCGTGGCGCGCCGAGCGCAGGCAATCGACGACGTAGCCCGAGCCCTGACCCTCGGGCGGGTCATCGGGGCGGATGTGAAAGTCGAGCTGGGGCAGGTGGTAGAGCTCGTCGGCGTAGAGCCGGCGCAGGGTCGCGACGGCGTCCGTCCACGGATCGGGATGATCGTCGAGGATCCGCCGCGCCCACAGGCAGTACAGCGCGCAGCACGCCTGGGCGCGCGGGTGACCGTGGGTGACGCGCGACTGCGCGTGGGCGAACCGCACGAGCTCGTCGTCGGGGCCGCGGTGCCAGAGCGCGAGGGGCAAGACCCGCATGAGGGAGCCGTTGCCGTTGGCGGTCTCGAGGGTCGCGCCGGCGTCGAGCGCGGGCGTGCCGGAGCGCAGCGCGCGGATCGCCGCGCCGGTCTGCACGCCGCAGTCGTACACGTCGCCATCGACCGCGAGGTAGCCCCACTCGTACCAGTTCACGATCCGCCGGCCGAGGTCCTCGGGATCGAGCGTGCCGCGGTAGAGGAGCGAGTCGAGCAGGCACAGCGCCTGCGCGCCGTCGTCGCTGTAGGTGCCGGGTGGGACCCTCGCGTGCGCGCGATCGAAGCCGGGCGGCGGCGTGAGCTCGAGCTGATCGAGCGGCGGGATCGCCGCCGGCGGGTGGAACTCGTAGGGCACGCCGAGCGCGTCGCCGACCAGGAGTCCCCAGAGGCCGCCGGCGAGGCGCTCGGCGCGCGTTGGTGTGAACATGACACCATCGTAGCACCCGATTGCGTGGCCGCGACGCGGTCGCTATCGTCGCGCCATGGGGGATGTCGAGTATCGCTTCGCGGTCGCGCCGATGGTGTCGGCGACGTACACGATCGCCGGCGGCGAGCTGGTGTTCAAGCAGGGGCTGCGGCGCACCGCGATCCCGCTGGCGCAGATCCGGACGTTCGCGGTGCGCGAGAATCCCGGCTTCCTCGGCTTCACCGGCAGCCAGCTGCTGGTGAAGGTCGCGGTGGGGGATGGCGAGAAGACCCGCGCGCTCACGTTCGATCCGAAGGCGCAGGCCTGTCAGGATCTGCTCGCGGCGCTGCGCCTGCGGCTCCCGGCGGCGGACGCGACGACGGTCGCGTGGGACGCGGCCGCGGCCCGCCTCGGCGTGCCGGCGCGACCGTGGTACCGCGCGCTCCTCGAGCCGCGGGTCACGATGGGCATCATCCTGCTCGGCGCTGGCGCGTTCGCCAACACCACCGCGACCCGCACGCACGACCGCAGCGAGCTGCTCGGCCGGGGCCTCGTCGGCGTCACCGTGACGGCCGTGGCGATCTGGCTGATCGTCTCCGGGATCCGCCGGTCACGCGCGAAGCGATCCTGACGTCGGAACGTCGCGCGGCCGCGACCGGCGCGTCGCGCCGCATCGGCTAGCGTCGCGGCGTGAGCTCCCACGCTGGCGAGGATGGCTGTGGAGTCTGCGCGTCGCTGCGCAGCCCCGCGCTGTACATGGACGACCTCTGGCACGTGCGCCCGGCGGAGCCCGCTGGCGTCCCGGGCTGGATGCTGCTGATCAGCCGGCGCCACGTCGGCGGCCCCGCGCACTTCGACGACCGCGAGGCTCAGGCGTTCGGCCCGGCGCTGCGCCGCTTCGCGCGCGTGCTCGAGCATGTGACCGGCGCGCTGCGGATCTACGTCGCCGCGATGGGCGAGAGCCACCCGCACTTCCACATGCACCTCGTGCCGCGCTACGCGACGATGCCGCGCGAGGCCCGGGGCTGGAGCGCGTTCGACCTGCAGCGCGCGGTCGGCGCCGGCGAGGTCGCCGTCGACGCCGCCGAGGTCGCGCGGGTCGCCGCGGCGTACGCGAACGCGCTGCGCGACGCGCGCTGACCGCCGAGCGCGTGAAGGAGGGGCGCGACGATTGCGCGGGGCCTACTGCCCGTCGTCGCCGCGCGGCGCGTGGGGCGGGTGAGGCGCCGAGGGTTCGCCGACCCGGAGCTCGATCGGCGCGTCGAGCAGGCGCGTCAGGAGCTGGCGTTGCCGCCGCACCGGGATCCAGTCGTAGATGAGCGTCTCGACCGGGCGCCAGAGCAGGATCCAGCTGAGGATGACGAGGCCCTCGCGCACGATCGGCGCGCCGCTCGCGAGCTGTGCGATCGTGAGCAGCCCGGCCATCGCGGTCACGCCGATGACCGCGGCGAGGCCGCCGGTGCGCCGCTGCTCGCGCCGGCGGCGGGCGAGGCGCTGGAGCTCGTAGTCGACGTGCGCGCGGATCGCCGGCGTGACGTCGTCGACCGGGCGGGGCAGCGGCAGCCAGACGATCACGCGGAACGAGCCGTGGTGCAGGTCGTCGACGGCGGCCATCAGGTACTCGACCAGGTCGGGATCGAGGTCGCGCTCGCGGAACGGCGCGGGGTCGCGGTTGTCGAAGATCTGCTCGACGCTCGCCAGGCGCAGATCGATACAGGGCTCGCCGTGCTCGGCGCGGTAGCGCGGGTCGTCGGCCACGACGCGAGTGTGGCACGGTCCCGCGCGATCGCCGCACGCGCGCGCTACAGTGCGGCCGTGCACCACGACGATTGCATCTTCCGCGCGGCGCGCAGCCGCACGCCGCAGGAGCGCTAGCGATGGGCCTGGGCGCGTCGCGCCGCACGGCGCTGGTGACCGGTGCCGCCGGGTTCCTCGGCTCGCACCTCGTCGATCGCCTGCTCGACCTCGGCTACGAGGTGGTCGGGCTCGACAACCTCATGACCGGCGATCTCGTCAACCTCGAGCGGGCCGGCCGCGATCCCCACTTCCACTTCCAGCTCGGCGACGTGCGCGAGCCGCTCGGGGTCTACGCCGAGCTGGTCTTCAACCTCGCGTGCCCCGCGTCGCCGGTGCACTACCAGAGCGATCCGTACGCGACGCTGACCTCGAGCGTGCTGGGCGCGCTGCGCGTGGTCGAGCTCGCGCGCGATCGGAAGTGCGTGATCGTCCACGCCTCGACCTCGGAGATCTACGGCGACCCGACCGAGCACCCGCAGCGCGAGAGCTACTGGGGCAACGTCAACCCGATCGGCCCGCGGTCCTGCTACGACGAGGGCAAGCGCTGCGCCGAGACGATCTTCACCGACGCCCGCCGCCGCTGGGGCGTCGACGCGCGGCTCGCGCGGATCTTCAACACCTACGGCCCGCGCATGGCCTTCGGCGACGGCCGGGTCGTGTCGAGCTTCATCGTGCAGGCGCTGCGCGGCGAGCCGATCACGATCTTCGGCTCGGGGGCGCAGAGCCGGTCGTTCTGCTACGTCGACGATCTCGTCGACGGCCTGATCGCGCTGGCCCGGGTGCCCGAGGTGCCAGGGCCGGTCAACCTCGGTAACCCGATCGAGCACTCGGTGACCGAGCTGGTCGAGCTCGTGCGCGCCCGCACCGGCAGCGCGTCGCCGGTGGTGTACGAGCCGCTGCCCGTCGACGATCCGCGCCAGCGCCGCCCCGACATCGCGCTCGCCCGGTCGCTGCTCGGCTTCGCGCCGCGGGTGGCGATCGAGGCCGGCCTCGATCGGACGATCGAGGACTTCCGGACGCGGATCGCGGACGCCTGAGGTCGCGGTTCACGCTGGCGCGATCGCGTCGCGCCTTGGCGTGGCGCGCGGCGCGCGTGCGGTCATCGTGAGGAACGCGCCGAGCCTGGCGCGCGGGACTCAGGAGAAGCCATGCACGATCAGAAGACGTATCAGGGGAGCTGTTTCTGCGGCGCCGTCGAGCTCACCGTCACGGGTGAGCCCGCGGCGATGGGGTTCTGTCACTGCGAGTCGTGCCGGCGATGGTCGGCCGGGCCGGTCAACGCGTTCACGCTGTGGTCGCCCGCCGCGGTCGTCATCACGAAGGGCGCCGAGGTGATCGGCACGTTCAACAAGACCGCACGGAGCGCCCGCCAGTGGTGCACGCGCTGCGGTGGTCACCTGATGACGGTGCACCCGGTCTGGAACCTGGTCGATGTCTACGCGGCGACGATCCCGGACTTCCCGTTCGTCCCCGGCGTCCACGTCCACTGCGGCGAGGCGGTCGTCGGGATCACCGACGACCTGCCGCGCCAGCGCGACCTGCCAGCGGAGATGGGCGGCTCGGGCGCGCTGATGTGAGCGGCGCGGTCAGGCGCGCTGCAGGCGGGCGCGCACCGCGGCCTCGATGCGGGTCGTGATCGCCTCGTGCAGGCGCCCGTAGTAGCGCTGGCGGCGGTACTGCAGGAACACCGGCCGGATCACCGGGGCGTAGCGCGGGTCGATGCGCACGGCGCTGCGGCGCGGCAGCGTGTGGCGCGGCTTGATCGCGCGGCCCAGGCCCAGCTCGACGCCGCGCAGGATGCCCGGCTCGTCGTGCATGAACGACCGCGTGATGCGCCCGCGCGGCCGCAGGCGCGCCGGCTGCCGGGCGAAGAACTGCTCGGTGGTGTCGTCGCGGGGGCCGGTGTCGAGGAAGACGTCGGGGCGCGTACGGTGCACCCGGCTCTCGATCAGCACGAACTCCTCGTCGCCGAGGTGGAGCTCGGCGATGCCGGGCGCGCTCGCGGGCTCCTGCGCGATCGCGTAGTCGGCGCGCCCCGCGGTGAGCGCCTCGACGACCCGCCGATCGACCTCGCGGTGGACCTCGATCTGCACCGCGGGGTGCTCGCGCAGGAACGGCGCGAGCGCCGGCACGACCACCGGCACGATCAGCGACGACAGGCCGGAGATCCGCACCGCGCCGCGATACGCCGCCGGGGTCGGCTCGAGCTCGCCGAGGAGCTCCTCCTCGAGCGCCCGCTGCGCCTCGACGAAGTCGAGCAGCCGCCGGCCGGCGTCGGTGAGCGTCACGCCGCCGCGGCCGCGGCTCAGGAGCGTGGTCTCGAGCCGCTCTTCGAGGCCGGTGATGCGGCGCGACAGCGCCGGCTGGCTGAGGTGCAGCGCGGTCGCGGCGCGCGTGACGCTGCCGTGGTGGGCGACCGCGGCGAACGCCTCGAGCTGATCCTGGGACAGCGGCATCGGGGCATCGTACGTCCGGTGCATGGGAGCGTCCAATGGTTGCGTGCGACGCATGGCCCCGTCGAGGTCGAGCGCCACCCCCCGTCCGTCGAACGATGGCAAGATCAAGGCATGGGTGATCTGGGCGAGCTGCCGTGGCTCATCGGGCTACACGATGACTTCCCGAGCGCGGCGGCGCTGGCGGCGCGGGTGCGCCACCCGGTACTCCTCGATCCCTCGCCGACCGCGCGGCTGCCGGTGCTCGCGCTGCCCGCGGTCGCCTACGGCCCGATGCGCGCGATGCTGCGCGTCGCGCGCGATCCGCAGCTGGCTGCCGCGATGGGCGACGACTACGCGCGCCTGCGCTGTAGCGCGTACTACCCGTACGTGTGGCGGTTCCTCGGCCGCGCGGCGGTGCTCGTGCCGCTGGTCGCGCTGGCGACGCTCGATCTGGCGCGCATGTTCGGGCCGCGCGTGTTCGTGCGCAGCGACACCAATTTCAAGCTGTTCACCGCCGAGGTCCACGACGCCGCCGCGGTGGCGGTGCTGAGCGAGCGCCACGCGATCCACGCCGACGCGCTGGTGGTGGTGAGCGAGGTCATCGCGATCACCGCGGAGTACCGCTGCTTCTGCCACCGGGGCCAGTTCGTGTGCGGCAGCTCGTATCCGGCGGTGCCGTACGCGCCGGTGCCGGCGGCCATGCGCGCGTTCGCCGAGGAGATCGCGGCCGCGGTCGCGCCGCTCGGCCTCGATCCGCTCACCGTCGATGTCGCCGAGACGCCCGACGGCCCGCGCCTGGTCGAGCTGGGTGGCGTGCACGCGTGGGGCCTGTACGGGAGCGATCCGGCGGCGTTCGTGGCGATGATGGAGGCCGCGGCGCGCGACCGTCTGTGAGGGGCGCGGTCGGCGCGGCGCGCGACGTATGCGTCCGGTGCATGGCATCGTTTAAACGTTGCATTGGACGCATGGTGACGCGGTGCGTACGGTGGGCCCCATGCGCGGTTCGTCCCTCCTCGTGCTCGTCATCGCCGCCGGCGTCGTCTATCACCTCGCCCAGAAGTCCTCCACCGCCTCGAGCCCGTGGGCGACGCTCGCCGTGGCCTACGGCGTCGGCTTCGCGATCGCGCTCGTGCTCGCCGCGCTGGCGTCGGCGCCGCCGAGCGGGCGCGAGTGGCGGGCGGGCGTGGCGATCGGGCTGGCCGCCCTCGGCATCGAGGCCGGGTTCTTCTTGCTCTACCGGAGCGGCTGGCCGCTCGCGAGCGCGTCGGTGATCGCCAGCATCGCGGTCACCGCGGCCCTCGCCGTCATCGGCGTCGCCTGGTTCGGCGAGGTGCTCACGGCGCGCCGCGCGATCGGCATCGGGCTCGCCGCGATCGCGGGCGTGGTGATGACGACGGGGCAGGGGTGAGGGCGGCGCGTCACTGCGTGAGGAAGCACTTGATCGACGTGCTGATGCGGAACGTCGACTGACTCGTGTGGCGCTCGGCCTGGAAGATGTCGAGCGTGTACTCGTCACCGACGGTCAGGCCCAGGTTTGTCGCCGCTCCGTCGAGATCGACGGTTCCGAGCTGCGCCAGATGCACGCCCCCGAGATCGATCGCGAGGCGCCCGTTGACGAACAGCCAGAAGTCGTCGTCCCCGGTGAACGAGAGCTTTTCGCCGCCGAGATACTGGAAGCGCGTGTGGATCTCGGTCGTGAATGAGAAGTTGTTGGGGAACTGCTCGTTGCCGAAGCCCTGGCCATCGACCGGGAAGTAGGTCTGGTCGTCGTAGCCGGCGTTCCCGTTGATGAGCGTGATGGGCATCGTCGTGGGGATCGCGATGTTCACGTCGGCGACGTCGCGATACCACTGGTCGAACTCGGCCTTGCCAGTGGTGACGGCGGTGCCGCCCAGCGGCGCATAGACCGGCTTGCCATCGGCGCCGAGCTGGTTCTCGACCAAGCCGGGGGTCGCGTTCATGGCAAGGTAGGCCTGAAAGTCGGGGTGCGTGCTGTGAAAGTCTCGTGTGGTCACGGAGAGCACGGGATAGCTGACGCAGTTCGGATTGGGGCCAGCGTCGGGGCCGATCGCGTCCACGAGTGCGTCGTTCGCGCCGCCGTCCGGCGCGGCGTCGACGTCACCACCTGTCCGCAGTTCCTCGACGCCGAGGATCGCACTGCACCCGGTCGCGAGCCACGCCAGGACCACCGCACCGCCAATGAACGTGTTCATGCGAGGCTCGCTAGTATCGCGCCTGGCCTTCGTCGAGCAAGTCATGCCTGTTCTTCGGCCGCGCGGCTCGGAGGTTGCGTGACGTTGGTCGAACCGCGAGCCATCACGCGCGCGACGTCGCAGGCAGCGCGCCATGCGGCGCGAGGGATGCGCACTCGCGACCCATCCACGTGTCGCCATTGCACGGGGAGTTCGACGACCCGAAAGCGGTCGCGCGCGAGGTACATGAGCTCGATGTCCGAGGCGTAGTCGTCGATGACCGTCTGCGCGAACAGCCAACGCGCGACGTCGCCACGGTAGGCCTTGAACCCGCACATCGCGTCGCGGACCGGGAGCCGGAGCACGCGCGAGGTGACGGCGCGGAAGACCCCGCCGAGCGCACGTCGCGCCCATGGCTGCGCGTGGTCGATGCGCGCGCCGGCGATGTGCCGTGATCCGGCGACGATGTCGGCGCCCGCCTCGAGCGCCGCGATGAAGCGAGGTAGCTCGTCGAGCGGTGTCGCGAGATCCGCATCGCAGGTGAGGATGTGCCTGGCCGTGGTCGCCCGGACACCGGCCCGCAGGGCGGCGCCCTTCCCGCGATTGGTCCGCATGTGCACGATCGAAGCGGCTGGCGCGCGCGCCGCCGCGATCGTCACGGTCGCGTCAATCGAACCGTCATCGACGACGATCAGCTCGGCATCGATCGCGGTGGCTTCGAGGTAGGCGCGGACGGCGTCGAGCGTGGCGCCGATGCGCTCGGCTTCGTTGTGGGCGGGGATGACGATCGCGAGCGCAGGTGCGGCCGTCATCGCCGGACCCGGAAGATGCGCCAAGTCTGGACTGGGCCGGCGAGCTCCTCGAAATGCGTGCTCTTGCTCAGCTGGTCGGTGAGCGCTTGCTCCCCTTGCGTGTGCGCGCGCCGACGGACGATCAGGAAGCGCGCGCCGTCGAACAGCGCGGGCAGCAGGTTCTCGGGATCCGCGACCTGTCCGTGAAACAACAGCGAGTAGCCATTGAAGCGGCGTTCGTCCGCGTCCAGCAAGAACTGCACGTTCCAGCCCGCCACGAACCGCTGATGGTGGCCGTAGAAGAACAGGCCAGGCATGTCGTCCCACGGCGTCACGACGACCTCACCCGGGTCTGTCCGCTCGTCGAGCCAGGCCGCCAGCTCGCGGTAGTCACCGGGATGAGGCAGCCCTGGCCGCGCCATCTGATCGGAAAGTCGCGCGAGATTCGCGATGGCGAGGAGGAGCGCGCAGGCGGCGGCGGCACCCGAGATCCACCGCGGCCAGGTCGCGGTCCGCGCGACGAGCGGCACCGCGAGCAGCGAGAAGATGGCGAACAGCTCCAGCATCTTCGTGCCTGCCAGCATCGCTGCGCCGAACAACCCGAGAGCGCAGATCGCGCCGCTCATCGCCGCGGGCGACGAGGCATCGCCACGACCGAGGCGGCGGATCAGCACGACCAACCACGCGATCATCGCCGCGCCGCCAAACCGCACGAGCTGCGTTCCCGAGAGCGCCGCCCACTCGGCGCCGCGGAGATCGCCGGGCACCAGTCGCGGGTCCTGCTCGACGATGGTGCGCAGCTCGGCGACCACGTGCGCCCAGTGCGCCGGCCAGCCGGGGTTGACCAGCATGCCGATCGCGAGGCCTCCGAGGGTCGCGAGAAGGAGGCGCCACGCCCAGCGCCCGGAGGTCGCGCGTGTCACCGCGAGGTGCACCAGCACGAACGGCACGAGGACGGTCGCGCCGATGTAGACGTAGACGCTCAGCCACGCGAGCACGAACGTGCGGCGGACGCGCGCGCGCCACACCGCGTCGACGAACCACACGAGCAGGATCAGGAACGTCGCGGCGCCCTTCACGTAGAGCGCGTAGACGAGGGACTGCGGGATCGCCAGCATGCCCAGCACGACCCACGGGGCCGCGCGCGCGACGCCGTGACGTCGCAGGACCAGAAACAGACTCAGCGCGAGCCCCGATGCCATCGCGAGCACTCCGACCTCGAGCGCGAGCGTGGGCGGAAGGAGCCACGCGATCGGCGCCAGGAGGAGGTGCTGGCCCAGATACAGGTTCGGGAACGGATCGGCGAGCGTCGTGTACGGCAGCTCAGGGAGCGTGCGGATGCACCCACCCTCGACGATCCGCCGCGCGCATCCGAGATGGAAGTACGAGTCGGGGTCCGTGGTGTACGTCGAGGAACAGACCAGGATCGCCAGCGCGATCGGCAGCGCGAGCAGAAGGAGCGGTTCGTATCGGATCCACAGGCGCGCGAATCCGGTCCATCGCGAGGTGCTCATCGCGCGGGTGGCTCGCTACTTGGGCCAGCGCGGCAGCTCGGCGAGGCGCAGCATCACGACATCGCCGGTGCGCGTGTCGAGGCGCAGGCACCGGAAGTCGGACTTCTGCGCCGTGTTGGTCGAGTCGCAGACCGTCTCGAAAGTCCCCGACGGCCCGTCCGATGCCTTCGAGGTGCCCGTGGTGAGGGGCACCTTCGCGAGATCGAGGACGACCGCGTCGCCGTTGCGCGTGTCGGTCCGGACGCAGAACAGGGTGGACTGGGTGCTGGTGTCGGCGGAGTCGCACGACAGGGTGAACGAGGGGCGCGCGGCCGCGGGTTCCTTGGTACACGCAGCGAGCGCGAACGCGGCGAAGACCGCGGTGACGTGGGCTCGACCCAACCGATCCATCAGTTGCAGGTCCAGCTCACTCGGCAGTCAGGGGAACCGGGGAGCGAGAAGCCGGCGAGGTGGCATCCGAAGCGGATCGCGGTCCCCGACGTCACGGCCATCACGGCGGAAGCCGTCGCCGAGTACCCGCCAAAACCGCCGGAGGAGCTCTGCACCAGCGCGCCAGGGAAGGTCGACGCGTTGCTGCTGACGGTCTGTATTGCCGGCTCGAGGTAGAACGGAATGTTCGACGACGCGTCGTCGGCCCACGCGGTCACGAAGCACGAGCCGTTGGCGTCGGGCGTGATGACGGTGTTGGGGAAGATGGTGGTGCTGGCCTGCGTGGACGGTGGCGTCACGTTGATCTCGGCCATCCCGATCGGCGCCGAGGTCTTGGCCATCGTCACCGAGCCATCGAGGATCTTCGCGGTCGTGACCGCGTTGGTCGCGATCTCCGACGTACCGACCGCGTTCGCGGCGATCTCGTTCGGGCCGACCGCGTCGACGGCGATCTTGCCCGAGGTCACCGCGCCGGTGGCGAGCATCGCGCTGGTGACGCCGAGGTTGGCGATGGCGAGGGTGGCGGAGCCAGCGGCGGCGCCACCGGTGAGGCCGGCGCCAGCGACGACGTCGGTGATGTCGCCGGTGCCGACGGTGTCGGTCGCGCAGATCGGCGCGCCGGCAGCGGACACGCCGGTCATGAACGTGCCGGCGCCGCAGGAGGTGCCGATGCGGGCCTGAATCACGCTGGTGTCGACGGCGAGCGAGACGGCGCCGGTGGTGCCGCCGCCGGTGAGGCCGGTGCCGGCGGTGACGCCGGTGATGTCGCCGGTGTTGCTCGCGTCGGGCGCGCACGCGACGGTGCCGTTGGCGTTGATCGCGGTGATGTAGTTGCCGGTGGTGCAGGTGCCGGTGACGCGGGCCTGGATGACCGCGGTGTCGACGGAGAGCGCGACGGTGCCGGACGCGCCGCCGCCGGTGAGGCCGCCGCCGGCGGTGACGCCGGTGATGTCGCCGCCCGACTCGGCGGCGCAGGTGACCGCGCCGTTGGCGCCGATCGCGGTGATGAAGTTGCCAGTGGTGCAGGTGCCGGTGACGCGGGCCTGGATGACGCCGGTGTCGACCGAGAGCGCGACGGCGCCGGTGGTGCCGCCGCCGGTGAGGCCGGTGCCGGCGGTGACGCCGGTGATGTCACCGGCGTTGCTCGCGTCGGCCGCGCAGGTGACGCTGCCGTTGGCGGCGATCGCGGTGATGTAGTTGCCGGTGGCGCAGGTGCCGGTGACGCGCGCCTGGATGACGGCGGTGTCGATCGACAGGCTGACCGCGCCGCTGGTGCCGCCGCCGGTGATGCCGCCGGTGCCCGTCACGCCGGTGATGTCGCCGGTGTTGGTGGCGTCGGGGGCGCAGGTGACGGTGCCGTCGGCGCCGACCGCGGTGATGTAGTTGCCGGTGGCGCACGTGCCGGTCACGCGCTGCTGCACGGTCGAGGGATCGAAGCCCTGGAGCGTGTCGGCGACCGCCGACCGGACCGCGTACGGCACCGACTCGATCGGGATGCGCGGCGACAGCACGTCGCCGTCGACGGTGAGCTCGACGAACAGCGCGCGGCCGTCGAGGACGGTGCCGTCGAGGCCGTTGTTGACGGCGTCGACGCCGCCGAGGCTGGCGTAGACCAGACCGTTGGCCACCGGGACATCGGTGTGGGTCTCTTCCCAGACCATCGTGCCGGCGGTGGCGGCATCGAAGACCGCGACCTTGAGGGTCAGCGGGCCGGTCACGGGCGCGCCAGCGGGATCCGTGATCCGCGCGGTGAAGCTGACCGTGTTGGGCACGGCGTGGGCGGCGCGCGCGCCGAGCGCGAGCAGCGGCAGCGCGAGCAGCGCGGACAGGAGGCGCATCGTGGGCTTCGTCATCGGGAGAGTTCTCCTGCGGTTCGCGTACGTGATCACGGCTTCACCGCCGCGTTGCCTTCGGCGGTGTGGCTGGCGCCGGTGGCCGGACGCTGATCGATCCCGTGACCGATCTGGACGTCGGCGGCGAAGCGGCTGCCGGCGACGTGCGCGGCGCCGCCGGTGACCTCGTAGGCCGGCAGCGGCGGCTTGGCGTCGGGGACGCCCGCATCGATGACGGTGCCACCACCATCGATGGTGTTCGCGTCGTCGGTACCGCCGTCGGTGAACTTGGAGGGCTTGCCACAACCTGCCGCGAGGCAGGCGAGCAAGACGGCGACGATCGGCATGCGCACGGTCGGACCCTAACAGAGTTCCGGTCCGGCAACCTGGCAAACCTCACGCCCCGATCTCCTCGGAATCGTGAGGTGAACTACCGTCTTGCGGTCACAGCGCGCGAGCGTGGACTCGCGACATCTATATATGTCGCTCGATAAGCGCTACTTGGCCGCGGCCAGCCCCTCGGTGGCCGAGGCGAGGCCCGGGACCATCGTGAGGACCTCGCGAAACGCGGCGGCGGCGTCGGGCTTGCGGCCGAGGCCGATGAGCGCCCAGCCCAGGCCGACGCGCATGTCGATGTCGCCGGGGTAGAGCGCGACCAGCCCGGCGTAGAGCTCGGCGGCGCCGCGGAAGTCCTTCTTCTTGTAGCGACTCCAGGCCAGGCGCGACCGGCCGAGGTAGTTGAGCGGATCGATCGCGACCACGCGCTTGCCGATCGCCTCGGCGTCGTCCCAGCGGCCGAGCGCGTTCTGCGCGAGCTGCTCGCCGAGCAGCGGCTCGAGGGCGCCCGGCGCCAGCTCGCCGGCGGAGTGATACGCGGCGGCGGCGCCGCTCCAGTCGCCGGCGAGGGTGTCGAGGTACGCCAGGCGGATCCGCGGGAAGTACGCCGAGGGCGTGGCGTCGATCGCCTTGCGCGTGGCCTTGATCGCGCCGGCGAGGTCGTTCTTGTTCTGGAGGCGATAGCTCTCGGCGAGCGGATCGGGCGCGGCGTCGGCGCGGGCGCGCGGCGCCGCCATGGCGAGGACGAGGGCGAGGACCAGGCGGTGGGACGTCATGGGGGGAGCTCCAGGCGAGAGGCGAGTCAGAAGGACAGGGTCATCCCGGCGAACGCCGAGGTCAGGACGTACGTGGACATCTCGTCGGTCGAGGCCGAGCGCCGGCTCGCGCCGAGGTAGACGCGGGCGCGCGCGCCGAGCTTCAGCCACACCAGGGCGCGGCCGCCCGCGTGCTCGACGTCGGGCACCGGCTCGACGCTCTGGCCCTGATCGACGATCGACAGCGCGCGATCGCCGACGAGCGCCTCGAGCGTCAGCGAGACCGCGCGCTCGGGCGCGAGGGTCAGGCCGAGGCCGCCGCTCCACCGCGTGGTGGCGGTGCCGCTGATCGCGGCGCGGCTGACGCGGAGCTCGGCCCACGCGCTCCACCACGGCGCGGCGCGCGCGGCGCGGGCGGTGACGGTCGTGCCCTGATCGCCGTCGAGCCAGAGCGAGCCCACGCCGAGATCGAGATCGAAGCCGTGGACCCGCGCGCCGCCATCGACGGAGATCGCGGCGCCGTCGCCCATCGTGGGCCCGAGGAGGACGTGGCCATCGACGGCGATCCACGCCTCGCGCGCGGTCGGCAAGCGCACGGTCGCGCCGCCCAGGAGATCGTGGAAGTTCTGGATCGACAGATCGGTGAGCGTGATCTGATCGAGCGTGTAGGCCAGGCGGCCGCGCCAGCGCGCGGCGGTGACATCCGTGCGGGCCTGGAGCTCGAGGCCGCGCAGCCGCGAGGTGTGGTCCTGGTAGCTGAAGCCCGCGGCGTACGCGGAGGCGAGCGCGGTGAAGGCGCGCGGGTGCGGCGCGGAGGCGTCGAGGACGCGATCGAGATCGAGCGGATCGCAATCGGAGGTGCCGGCCGGGCACAGCGTGGAGGGATCGAGGCCGGCGGGGAAGCGCGCGAGCGGATCGGCGCCCGCGGTGGCGGGCAGCGGATCAGGCGCGGGCGGCGGCGCGGGATCGACGAGGGGCTCGGGTGGCGCGGGGGCGTCGGGTGCTGGTGGCGTCGGCGCGGCGGCGTCTGCTGGCGCGGCGGTGGCGTCGGGCGCGGTGGCGCTGTCGGGCGCGGCCACGGGGGCCTCGACCGGCGCCGCGTCGGCGGGCTGGGCCCGGGCGCGGCTCGCCGCACACAGCGCGATCGCGATCGCGGCGCGGCGGATCACGCGCGCCTCCGCAGGCGCAGCCGCGGGGTCACCGCCGGATCGACATCACCGTCGGCGAGCTCGAGCGTGCGCAGGCCGTCGCGATCGAGCACCGCGCGGCCGCGGTGGCGGATCCGCGCGCGCCCGCGGACGCCGGCGTGGATCGCGCTGGTCACGACCAGCGCCGCCGGCTCCTCGGTCAGCGCGAGCTCGGCGCGGACGTCGAGGGGATCGCCGACCACGCGGACGACGTCGTGCACGATCCGCGCGGCGCGGCCGAGCACCGCCGCCGGCGGGACGCGATCGGTGTACACCGCGCTGCCCGCGACGAGCGGCAGCCGTGGCATCGCGCGCAGGAGTGCCCGCAGCGGCGCGTCGGCGGGACCGGTGTGCGCCGTGAACGTGAGCGCGCCCGCGGCGACGGTGAAGTACAGCCGGTCGCCGCGATCGCGATCGCGGAGCGAGCGCTCGCCGAGCAGCGACAGCTCGCTGACCAGGCGCGTGGTCGTGCCGTCGTCGGCGGTGAGCTCGAGCTCGTCGCCGACCGGCAGCGCGGCGAACCCGCTGGCGATCGCGCCGACCTCGGGCGAAGTGATGCGCTCGCCCTCGACCGGCACGCCGACGTGGACGTAGCGGCGCGCGGCACCCTCGACGAGGTAGTGGCCGAGCGCGAACGGGATCGCGGCGGCGCCCAGCTCGATCGTGCGCTGCACCTGGAGGTGCAGGTGCGGCCGCGGGCTGCGACCCGACGAGCCGCACGCGGCGATCGGCTGGCCGAGCGCGACCACCTGGCCGGGCACGACGGTGATCGAGCCGCGCTTGAGGTGCGCGAGCACGACGTAGAGCTCGGCGCCGACGTGCAGCACGACCGCGTTGCCCCAGGGCTTGCCGGGATCGAGCTCGCCCGGCGGCTGATCGGCGGCGCCGTCGTGGACCGCGGCGACCGTGCCGCTGGCCGGCGCGACCACCGGCAGGCCGAAGCAGAGATAGTCGTCGAGGGCCTCGCCCCGGTTCCGGAACGGGAAGCCCTCGGCGTCGAAGACCTCGAAGTCGAGGGCGTGGGCCCAGGCGCCCTGGTGAGTGTGGGCGCCGTCGACGCCCTGGGTGACGGTCCACGCGCCGAAGAACGGCAGCCCGATCTGCGGCGGGCCGGGCAGCGCGAAGCGCGCGGCGCGCGCGGCGGCGTAGGCGAGGTTGGCCTCCGGCGTCTGCCCGGGCAGCGGCGACGGGAACGGTGCGCGATCGGGCGCGCGCAGGTGCAGCGCGCGGATCGCCGCGAGGGTCACCGCGACGAACGGCCAGGCCAGCACCGGCGCGCCGATCGGCGCGAACAGCGCGGTCACGCCGACGGTGACCCAGCTCGCGACCGCGGCGGCGGCGGCGCCCGCGACCAGCGCGGCCTTGCCGGGGACGAAGAACACCGCGCCGATCGCGATCGCGGTGAGCGCGGCGTTGTACGACATGAGCAGCACGACCGTGGCCGGCGCGTCGAGGCCTGCGGCCATCGCGTGGGCGACGCCGATGCCGGCCAGCGCGAGCGCGAGCGCGATGCGCGACGAGACGAGGAGCGCGAGCAGGATCGCGAGGCCCGCGACATGCGTCGGGCTGAAGACGATCGCGCCGGCGCTGCGCAGGACGATGTCGAGGGCGGCCGGGACCGGCAGCGTGATCGCGGCGAGGCCGTCGGGCGCGACGTAGGCGTGGTGGCCGACCAGGACCGGAGCGAGGACCACGAACGGCAGCGCGAGCAGCGGCAGGGCCGCGCCGCGATGGAGGAGATCGCCGAGGACCGCGGTCACCGCGGCGGCCGCGACGCCGGCGAGGATGGCCTCGAGGACGAGCGGCGCACCGAGTGGCCGGCCGATCGCGATCGCGAGACCGAGGAGGATCGCGTTCGTGCCGTAGTAGCCGGCGTCGATCGCGTCGATGCGATAGGCGAGCGCGCGGGCGCAGAGCTGCGCGGCGGTGGCGGCGACAAAGGCGGCGAGCGCCGCGGCGGGCTGGACCGCGGTGGCGGCGAGGACGAGGG
>JAIOQA010000269.1 GCA_021413675.1 Deltaproteobacteria bacterium
CGGTGGCGGCGGCAGCGGCGATGGCTGGTTCGAGATCCTCCGCCTGGTCTTCGAGCTGCTCCGGCTGTGCGTCTACTATCCGGCGATCGGCCTGCCGATCGTCGGCGCCATCCTCGCGTTCGTCATCTACCAGGCGATCCAGAACCACCGGAACAAGGACTGGAACAGCGGCCCGCCGGTGCCGCTCGCCGCGAGCGCCTCGGCGGCGCCGATCGCCGCGCTCGATCCCGACTTCTCGTGGGTCGTGTTCGAGGACTTCGCGTTCCGGCTGTTCGCGACCGCGCACGGCGCGCGCGGCACGCCTCAGCTCGACGCGCTCGCGCCGTACGTGGCCGAGGGCGCGCGCGCGATGCTCGCCCAGCGCGAACCCCAGGGCGCGACCGTCAGCCGCGTGATCGTCGGCGCGCAGCGCATCGCGCGGGTCGAGCCCGAGGGCAACGCGCAGCAGCGGATCGTCGTCGAGTACGAGGCCAACTACACGACGCTCACCAAGGCCGGCGAGGCCCGCACCTGGTACACGGTCGAGCAGTGGACGTTCGCGCGCGCCGCCGGGGCGCGCAGCAAGCCGCCGCGCGCCGGCCGCGACTTCCCGTGCCCCAACTGCGGCGCGCCCTGGCAGTCGGTCGACGCCGGCGGCGCTCAGGTCTGCGCGTACTGCAACGAGGTCGTCGACAACGGCCGCTTCGACTGGACCGTCGACGCGATCGCCCTGCGCCACGCTGACCCGCGCCCGCCCACGGTCACCAACGAGGTGCCGGAGCGCGGCGACGACGTCCCGACGTACACCTCGGCGACCCTGTCGCGCGACTGGCAGTCGCTCGCGAACGCCGACCCCGCCGTCACCAAGGACGTCCTCGTCCAGCGCGGCCGCCTCATCTACGATGCCCTCACCGCCGCCTGGGCGACCAACGACCTCAAGCCGGCGCGCGGCTTCCTGTCCGATGGCCTCTACGACTACCTCGGCTACTGGATCGAGACCTACCGCGCCCAGGGGCTCCGCAACGAGCTGGTCGACATGCGGATCACGCGCACGTCGCTGGTCAAGGTCACGCGCGACCGCTACTTCGACGCAGTCACGCTCAGGATCTGGGCGACCGGCAAGGACTACGTCGTCGATCGTAGCGGCAAGACCGTGCGCGGCAGCCGCAACCGCGAGCGCGCGTACAGCGAGTACTGGACCTTCATCCGATCGGCGGCGCGGCGCGGCCCGGTGGTGACGACCAGCGCGTGCTCCAACTGCGGCGCGCCGCTCGCGGTCGCGATGACCGGCGCCTGCGAGCACTGTGGTGTGCATCTCACGGGCGGCGAGTTCGACTGGGTCCTCTCCAAGATCGAGCAGGACGACACGTACCGGGGTTGATGCAGCCGATCTACCGGGGTTGATGCAGCCGCCCGCTCGCCCAGGTGCACCCCTGCGGCAGCCGCAGCGGCGCCTCTGCGATCGATCGCCGTAACTCACCGGAACCAGCCGCGCGCGGGTTGGCACGAACCTGGCTTTGGTGCGCACTCTGATGAGCCAGCACCTCCGCGCGCCGGGCGATAGCCTCGCCGCTGCGCCCGAATCGCACGGTCTTGCCGCGATCTCACGGTCCCCAGAGGGTCAGCCAACCGACCCTAGAAATTCGCAATTGCCCGCGACCGTTCGGCCGAAACGATCTAACATTTCGTCGCCGATCGCCGGGAAGGAGGGGTGGCCGCATCGCGGTAACTTCCGTTCGTCGTGCGTCGGTGGGGAAGAAAGCCGATGAGCGAGCAGAAGAACAACGGCGTGGTTCCATCGCGCCCCGAGGACGCGACGGTTCATCTCGGCGCGGCCGGGGCGCAGCCTGCGGGTGGCGTCGTCGCCGCGCCCGGCTCACCGAGCCCGGCCGGCGCCACGACCATGGTCAACTTCGCCGCGGCCCGGCACGCGCATCAACCAGTACGAGATCATCAAGGAGATCGGCGCGGGCGGCATGGGCACGGTCTACCTGGCCCGTGACACCAAGCTCGGACGGCGCGTCGCGATCAAGTTCCTGCAGACCAACCACCCCGACCTGACCCAGCGGTTCATCGTCGAGGCCCGCGCGACCGCGCGCTGCAGCCACGAGAACATCGTCATCATCTACGAGGTCGGCGAGCACATGGGCTCGCCGTACATGGTCCTCGAGTTCCTCAAGGGTCAGCCGCTCACGAAGTACCTCGAGGGCGGGCAGAAGATGCCCTACACCCGCGTCGTCGACATCATGTCGTCGGTGATGAAGGCGCTCGAGTGTGCGCACGAGCAGGGCATCGTCCACCGCGATCTCAAGCCCGACAACGTCTTCGTCACCGACGGCGGCACGATCAAGGTCCTCGACTTCGGCATCGCCAAGGTGATCCAGGGCGATGGCCCGATCATCCCCGAGAACCGCCAGTCGTCGGGCGCGATCACCCTGCCGCCCGAGATGGAGCTGGCCGGCGACAAGACCGGCGGCTCGAACCTCACGCAGCACGGCACGATCGTCGGCACGCTCAAGTACATGTCGCCCGAGCAGTGGGGCATCGGCATCGAGGTCGATCACCGCACCGACATCTGGGCCTCCGGCATCCTGATGTACCGGATGATCGCGGGCCGCCACCCGCTGTACCCGCTCGACGGCAACCAGCTGGTCGTCGTCGCGATGCTCGACCGGCCGATGCCGTCGTTGCGCGAGGCCTCGCCCGACTGCCCGCGCGAGATCGTCGACATGGTCGATCGATGCCTCCGCAAGAAGAAGGAGGAGCGCTGGGACTCCGCCAAGGATCTGCTGCGCGCGCTCCAGCCGTTCCTGCCTGGTCGCTTCCAGACCATGCAGCTCAAGATCGACCAGTCGCCGTACGCCGGCCTGTCGTCGTTCCAGGAGGCCGACGCCGATCGCTTCTTCGGCCGCGGCCGCGAGATCGCGGCGATGGTCACGCGCATCCGCGACCGCCCGATCATGGGCATCGTCGGCGCGTCCGGCGTCGGCAAGTCGTCGTTCATCCGCGCCGGCGTGGTGCCCACGCTCAAGCGCTCGGGCGAGAACTGGGAGGCGTTGATCGTTCGCCCGGGTCGCCAGCCGATGGCGGCGCTCGCCAACCTGCTGTCGCCGATGGTCGGCACGTCGAACACGCTGACCGAGGATCTGTCGGCGCAGCAGAAGCTGGCCGAGCGGCTGATGCGCGAGCCCGGCCACCTCGGCGCCGTGCTGCGCAGCCGCGCCCGCCGCGAGAACATCAAGATCCTGCTGTTCGTCGATCAGTTCGAGGAGCTCTACACGCTCGTGCCGGATGCGGCCGAGCGCATGGCGTTCACGCAGTGCCTCGCCGGCTCCGCCGACGACGCGACCGCGCCGCTGCGCGTGGTCTGTTCGCTGCGCTCCGACTTCCTCGATCGCTGCGGCGAGGATCCGCAGTTCCTGTCGGAGCTGATGCAGGGCCTGTTCTTCCTGAGCCCGCCCAACCGCGATGGTCTGCGCGACGCGCTGGTGCAGCCCGCCGAGATGGCCGGCTTCACCTTCGAGATGCCCGCGATCGTCGAGGACATGCTCGATCACCTCGAGACCACCCCCGGCGCGCTGCCGCTCTTGCAGTTCGCCGCCTCGAAGCTGTGGGAGGCGCGCGACTCCGCGCGCAAGCTGCTCACCCACCACAGCTACGCCGCGATGGGCGGCATCGCCGGCGCCCTCGCCAGCCACGCCGACTCCGTCGTCGCCGAGATGGCGCCGCAGCAGCAGAGCCTGGTGCGCGGCATCTTCCTGCGCCTCATCACGCCAGAGCGCACCCGCGCGATCGTCGCGGTCGACGAGCTGCGCGAGCTGTCGCGCGAGGTCGGCGAGGTCCAGCGGCTGATCGATCAGCTGGTCTCGGCCCGCCTGCTCGTCATGCAGGCCTCGACCGACAAGTCGGGCGCGGGCTCGACCGTCGAGATCGTGCACGAGTCGCTCATCCACTCGTGGCCGACGCTGCGCAAGTGGCTCGACGAGAACCAGGACGACGCGGCGCTGCTCGATCAGCTGCGCACCGCCGCCCGGCAGTGGCAGGCCAAGGGCAAGGACCCGGGCCTGCTCTGGCGCGGCGACTCGGCCGACGAGGCCAAGCGCTGGTTCAAGCGCTACCGCGGCCCGCTGACCGACGTCCAGCGCGGCTTCCTCGACGCCGTCTTCGATCAGGGCCTCAAGGCCACGCGCCGCAAGCGCAACCTCGTCATGGGTGGCTTCATCGCGATGGGCGCGCTGGTCGCGGCCGCCGCGGTCGCGCTCGTGCTCATCCGCGGCTCGCAGCAGGCCGCCAAGCAGAGCGCCAAGGAAGCCGAGGAGAACCTCGTCGTCGCGACCGCGGCGAAGACCGAGGCCGAGAAGGCCAAGACCGAGGCCGTCGCGGCCCAGGCGCTGGCCGAGAAGAACCTGGCCGACCTGAAGGCGTCGCAGCAGGTCATCGCGGCCAACCGGGAGACCATCAACCTCCAGGGCCAGGACCTGAAGGACGCGTACACCGAGCTGCTCGCCACCAACGCGAAGGTCGAGGGCGAGCGCGACAAGGCGCGCGCCGCCGAGGCCCGCGCCGAGTCCGAGCGGATGGCCGCGATCAACGCGAAGGAGGAGGCCGAGAAGGCCAAGCTCATCGCCGAGTCCGCGAAGCGCCAGACCGAGGGGCTGCTGACCGCGGAGCGCGAGCGCCGCAAGCGCCTCGAGGCCGCGACCGGCGTCATGGCCACCTCGCTCGACGGCATGGAAGCCAACGATCCGAGCAAGGGCAGCGGCAGCGACGACATCCTTCACTAGGCCCTCGCCTTAGTTTTTCCTTTCGCGCTTTTCGAGCCACAGAGGTCATCGATGATCACGCGTCGCACGCACGTCTTCGCCGCACTCGTCGCGTCCGCCCTGCTCGGGCGGGCTGCGCTCGCCCAGCCCACGCCGGCCCCGGGTGACACCCCGGCGCCGAACGGGGACGCCCTGCCCGAGAA
Source organism: Deltaproteobacteria bacterium (assembly GCA_021413675.1). Lineage (GTDB taxonomy): Bacteria > Myxococcota_A > Polyangia > Haliangiales > Haliangiaceae > JAIOQA01. Next base: position 4,946 of record JAIOQA010000269.1, read on the forward strand.
GGGCAAGGCCCCGACCGAGGAAGAGCTCGCCAAGAACAAGATGATGAACGAGCGCCCGTGGGCCAAGGGCGTCTCGGCGGAGGAGCAGCAGAAGGCGCTCGTGCTGTTCGGCCAGGCCAACAGCTTCCTGCGCGACGCGATCTTCCCGCGCGCCGCGGAGAAGTACCGCGAGGCGCTCGATCACTGGAAGCACCCCGCCATCTACTACAACCTCGCGCTCGCGCTGGTGAACCTGAACCAGCCGGTCGAGATGTACCAGGCGCTCGAGAAGGCGATGGCCTACGGCGCGGCCCCGCTCGACGAGGACAAGTTCCAGCGCGCGAAGGGCTACAAGATCCTCGTCGAGGGCCAGCTCGCGAAGGTCGAGCTGACCTGCGACACGCCCGGCGCCGAGGTCTTCCTCGACGGCAAGTCGGTCATCAAGGCGCCCGGCAAGTACGACGCGCTGATCGTCATCGGCGAGCACACCGTGCTCGCCAAGGGCGAGGGCTACGCGCCGACGCAGCTGGTGCAGAAGATGGGCCCGAAGGAGACGATGCGGTTGAACCTCAAGCTGTTCACCGACGCCGAGCTCACCCGCTACAAGCGCAAGATGCCGACCTGGGTCCCGTACACCGTCATGGGCGGCGGCGCCCTGGTCGGCGTGCTGTCGGCCGTCCTCCACGCCAACGCGTCGTCGGACTTCAAGAACTACGACACCGCGATCGCCAACTGCGCGACGGGCGATGCCTCGCACGGCTGCTCGACCGCCGGCACGCTCGAGAGCAAGAAGGCGTCGGCGGAGACCAAGCAGACGATGGCGTTCGTCGGCTACTCGGTCGCCGGCGTCGCGCTCGCGACCGGCATCACGCTGATGGTGATCAACCGCCCGTCGGCCTATCGCATCGACCCGTTCGCCGAGGTCAACGAGCCCGGCAAGGTCTCGATCGTCCCGGTCATCGGTCCCGACGGCGGCGGCGTGTCCGCCTTCTTCCGTTTCTAGCCCGCGGCCGCGCCGCCTTTTCTCGTCGCTACAGTTCGCTTAGGGGGAATCATGACTCCGACGTCGCAGTCGCGGAGGGGCCGCCGCTTGGGCGGTGCGCTCCTGTTCGCATCGATCGTGCTCGTGGGCAGCTGGGCTGCCTGCGTCGATACCCAGACCCAGACCTGTCCCTCGGGCATCGTCTGTCCGGACGGCTTCACCTGTACCGAGGACGGCAAGGGCTGCACCGATACGCCGTGCGGCAACGGCGCCGTCGATCCGGGCGAGACCTGCGACGACGGCAACCTCGAGGATCAGGACGACTGCACCAACGCGTGTCAGACCGCGAAGTGCAGCGACGGGATCACCGACTCGAAGGGCACCGACCCGGCGCTCAAGGAAGAGTGCGACACGTCCGGCGAGACCGCGACGTGCGATGACGACTGCACCGTGCCGAGCTGCGGCGACGGCAACAGCAACACCGCGGCGGGCGAGGCCTGCGACAACGGCATGCCCGGCATCAACACCGCGGACTGCGACAGCGACTGCAGCGAGCCGAAGTGCGGCGACGGCGTGAAGAACCTCGCCGCCCTCGAGCAGTGCGACGACGGCAACACCGTCGACGGCGCGCCGCCAGGCGACGGCTGCAGCTCGACCTGCAAGGTCCAGGGCTGCGGCAACGGCGAGGACGATCCCGGTGAGGCGTGCGACGACGGCAACACGGAGAACGGCGACAAGTGCTCGGCCGATTGCAAGTCGCTGGAGGCCTGCGGCAACTCGATCCAGGACGATCAGCTGCCCAACAACGCGATCAACCACCCGGAGCTGTGCCTCAGCGGTTCGGCGCTGAACACCAACTGTGCCGAGGTCTGCGACGACGGCAACACCGATCCCGGTGACGGCTGCAGCCCGAACTGCCTGTCGAAGGAAGTCTGCGGCAACGGCATCAAGGATCCGGGCGAGGTCTGCGACGACGGCAACAACATCGACAACGACAACTGCCGCAACGACTGCCAGGGCGGCTCCGACTGCGGCAACGGCCTGGTCGATCCGAACAACGGCGAGCAGTGCGACGACGGCAACACGATCGACTCCGACAACTGCCGCAACAACTGCAAGCTCAACGTCTGCGGCGACGGCGCGCTCGACGGCGAGGCCCCGCGCTTCGACGTCTGCGACTCGGGTGTCGGCGGCGTGCCGGCCGAGACCGCGGGCTGCAACCTCGACTGCACCGCGATCGCGTGCGGCGACGGCAAGGTCAACGTGACCGGCGGCGAGCAGTGCGATCTGGGCGCCGGCAACAACGGCGCCGGCAAGGCCTGCACCGACACCTGCCAGGTCGCGGTCTGCGGCGACGGCAAGACCGAGACCGGCGTCGAGGAGTGCGACGACGGCGACACCGACAACCACGACGCCTGCACCAACGACTGCAAGAACGCGGTCTGCGGCGACGGCGTGCTCACGCTCGGGGCCGAGGAGTGCGACAACGGCGTGAACAACTCGAACACCGGGCCGTGCACCACGACCTGCCACGTCGCGGTGTGCGGTGACGGCTTCGTCGAGGCCGGCGTCGAGCAGTGCGACGGCACCGCCAGCTGCAGCAGCAACTGCCGCAGCGAGACCTGCGGCAACGGCATCATCGATCCGGGCGAGCAGTGCGACGACGGCAACC
>JAIOQA010000270.1 GCA_021413675.1 Deltaproteobacteria bacterium
GCACCGGGCTCGCGCCCTGCGTCCGATGCTCCCGCGCGTTGCGGGCGTCCACGTAGTAGATGTCGGCGTACTCGTCGTCCATGTTCGTTGCCTTTCTTGGGGCGCGCGCGGTCCCGATCGCGCGGCCCCGACCCCCGATCCGTGGTGGCTACGCCGCGTCCGAGTAGCGACGCGCGTCGTCGGCCGCGACCGACAGCTGCGAGCGCGCGCGCTCGAACGCCGATTCGAGCGACCCCGGCGGCAACTCGTTGAGGTCCGCCTGGCGCGGCTTCGGCGGCGGGTCCTTCGCGTCGCGCCCGTCGAGCATGAGCAGCGCGAGCTGGCTACCGGCCGCGGACATCGCGCCCGCGCCGAGGTTCTGGACCATCGGATCCTCGCTGGTCCATGACGCGACGCCGCCCGCGGCGGTGAGCAGGCCCGCGATGGTCTTCGGCGCCCAGCCCTCGCGGGCGAGGAACGATCCGACGAGCGCGGTCCCCGCGGCACCGCCCGCCGTGTACAGCAGGCGTCGCGTGGTCGTGTCCTCGGGCGCGGGCGGCGCTTTCGCGGCCGCGCGCGGACGCGGCCGATACGGACGCGGCGCCGCGGCGGCGACCGGCGCGGCGTTGCGATGACGCGCCTTGGGCTTGGGCTTCGGCTTGTGCTTGGTCTTCGACATCGGACGTTCTCCTCTCAGGCAGCGGCGTGGATGTACGGATCCCAGACGACGCGCACCGACGCGGGCCCCGGGCAGCGGCGGATTAGCGGGCGCAGGCCGTGCCGCAGCGGCACCACGCCGTCGAGCGGCATGCGCATCGCGCGCAGGGCGGCCTCGACGGGGTCGGCGAGCTCCGCCGCGGCGTCTGCCGCGCCGACGTGCTCCCCGAGGCGCTGGATGACCAGCCCCATCACGAACAGCAGGTCCTCGACCGCGAGCGGCAGCGCGATGCCCGCGAGCCGCGCGTGCATGAACACGCGCACCCGTTCGACCGCGTCCGCCTCCTCGGGATAGTCGGCGACCATCTCGGCCGCGCGGTTGAGCATCCACTCGGCGCCCACGCGCGCCGCGTCGGCGAGCGGGCCCCAGTCGATCGGATCCGACGCCGGCGTCTCGCCGCGAATCGGGGTGATGCCGCGCAGGCGCGGCGAGTTGATATGAGGTGCCTTCTTCGTCGACATGGTCAGTCCTCTCCCGTCGCAGGGCATGGCCCCGCCAGGCCCGCGGCGTGCGGGCGGTGTCGTCGCGGCGCACGCGCCTCATGCGCACGCGTCGCGTATCGTTGGTGTCAGCGCGCGTCGTGCGCGCCGTCATGCGCTCGCGGATGCGAGCCGTGTGGTGTTCGCGGTGCTACGCGGCGCGCTTTGCGAGGACGTCGCCAAAGGTCGCGAACACGGGTGACGGCTTCGCCAGTGGCCCGAGGCTCAGGCCCTCGCGGTTCAACTCGCGCTCGACCGCATCGATCATCGCGGGGCTGATACCGACCATCGCGAGCTTGGTACGCAGCGCGACCGCGCCCACGTCCGTCCCGACCCGTGCCGCCACCCGCGCGAGGCCCGCCACCCAGGGCTGACCGTGGGACCGGTGATGCCGGTACATCAGCCGCGCGAGGTCCGCGTTGCGTTCCTGCCGCGACCGCGCGATGGCGTCGTCGGCGAGGTCGGCGATCGCCTGTGCTGTCGATCGCACGATCGCGATCGCCCGAGCCCCGTACTTCTTCGCCACGCGCTCGGCCAGCGCCAGCACCCAGCCGATCGCATCGATTTCGTCCGCGCCCGGCGCGACGCCCGTGTCCGCGAGCCGCTGCATCGCGTTGCGCGCCTTGCGCACGCGACTCGGCCCGTTGCGCACGGGCGCCGCGCCCTCCTCGGCGAGCTGCGCCGTCCACTCGATCGCCTCGCGCGGCGTGATCGCCATCGGACCCGGTGCTTCGCTCGCGAGGCCGCACTCGAGGCATTCCGCCGTCACGCGTGGATCCAGGATCACCGGCGCGCCATTCTCGACAGGGAACGTGTGCAGCCCGATCGGCGTGTCGAGCGTCGCGAGCTGCCGCACCGGGTGCGGATCGATCAGCTCGGCGACACCGATATAGAGCGCCGCGCGCTCCACGCAATTCGGGTCCGGCGCCGGCAGCCGCAGCCGCTGCGGCGGGTCGCACGCCTCTGCGCGCGGCCCGTCGTCGTCGTCGCCCAGGTCGTCCCGCTGCGGCAGCGACCGGATCCATTCCGTCAGCGCCTCGATCGTCGGGTGCGCCTCGGCGAGCTGCGCCAGCACGACGTCCCCCGCGCCGACCAGCTCGGCGACGACTTCGGTGATCTGCCCGAGGCAGCGGCGGTCATTGAACGGCAGTCCGATCACGACACCGCTCCCGCCGGCCCGAGCTTGGCGATGATGCTGCGGATCCGCGCCACGGCATCGGGGACCGAGAGCGGCGCCAGCTCGCCGATCCACGCGTTCAGCTCGGCCGGCGTCAGCCCCTTCGCGACCTCCTTGGCAAGCGCCGCCTCCTCCGCGGGCAGCGCCTTCTGGATCGCGAGGAAGTGCATCATCGCCCCCGGCTCGATCGTCGGCACCGCGGTCGGGGTGGCGTTCTGGTTCGCGGCCGGACGCGGCGAGGCCGCCTCGTTGGCCCGCGGCGCGGTCGCGCTCGACGCGCGCGGCGTGGCCGCGGGCGCTGCCGCCGGGTTCGCGGGCTTCGCCTTCGGCACCGCCTTCCGCCAGTCGAGCAGCGCGCCGAGGTTCGACAGGTCGATCCCACCGTTCATCGCCTTCGTGATGATCAGCGGCACGATCTGCGCGACCAGCGCGTTCAGATCGATGCCGCCGAAGGGACCGGGTGCAGCCACCTCCGGGGCGAGTTCGTCTTCGTCCTGGTCGTCGTCCTCGACATCGATCGCGATGGGCGCCAGCGGCAGCCGCGCCGGCAGCCCGGCGCCATCGGCGGCACGCAGCAGCTCGGCCGACGCCTGGAGCATCTCGGGGAAGCGATCGATCACGGCGCGCGCCAACTCGGTGTTGAGGCGCATCGCCTCGCGGACCACGCCGCTCGACTCCTCGCCTCGCGGCGCCGGAGCGCGCTCCTCGACCGCGATCGGTCGCATCACCTGGACGTACGCGACCGGCACGTCTTCGACGATGCGGAGATCGTCGTCGACCCCTTCCAGCCGGTAGCGGCCGGGCGCATCCACGGCGCGCCGCAGATCGTCCAGCGCCGCGCCGACCTCGACCGTGAGCGGCAGCCCGTCATGCCCGTAGACCACCTCGGGCGCGCCGCGCGACTTCATCCGCCGCACGCGCCAGTGCGTCACCTGCTCGGGCACGTCGAAGGGTTCGCCGTTGCCGTTGTACGCCAGTTCCACCATGAGACCGCTCCTCGTTCCGGGTCAGCGGAGCCGCGCGATTCGCGACCCCATACTGACTACTGTCGGCAACTCGGGAGTCCCCGCGATCACCCGCGCCGAAATCGACATTGCGATGACGATCCCGCGCAAGTGCGCGACCACGCTTCGCGCGCGGACCACCGCTCCAATCGGTCCCCGATCCTTCCGCGGGCCGCTGAACGCGCCACACGAAAGGGGCATCTTGGCTGCGAAATAAGGTGCGGGATATCGAGCGGAGAGCCCGTAGCGCGATCCGCCGGTTTCCGTCGACGCCCCCCCCTGAAAAGCACACCGATCTTGCGTGCGGGATATCCTCCGCGCGTCGGAACCGCACCATTTCAGGCTTGCGGGAGACCCTCCGCGCGCGCTCGCGCGCGGATCACGCGGCGTCCAGCAGCGCGTGCACGTGCGAGGCACCTACCGCGCGTCGCGTGCTGCCTCGCCGCGCGCGATCCTCGGCCCGCCACCACCGCAGTACTCCGTGTGCGACCTCGATCCGCCAGACTTCGGCCGCCCGACCGATCGCGTGTACCGAACCGGCATCGGCCGCGCGAGGAATCCGCCGCGCGAGTTTCCGCGCTTCCGCAGAAGGCGGGCGGACCCTGGCGCGGGGCGCGCGCTGGCGACCTGGCTGCGCGTGGCGGCGCGGTCGCGGCCGAGCGCGCAAGCCGAGCTTGCGCAATTCATCGACGAGATCATTCAGGTCACGGCTCATCGTAGCCCTCCAGGGCGACGGCGGCGCTCGCACGACGGGGCGGAGACGTGCGCACCCGCATCGGCGCGGGAGGCCGCAACCACCGAGAAACAGGCCGTGTATACTTGTCGAATGAAATGCAGATGGTGGTGCGGTGTGCTGGTGGTGGGCGCGTTGAACGGCGGCTGCACTGCACTTCTCGGCATCAACGACCTGTCTTCCGCTACCGATGCTCCGAGCGGTAGCTCGTCGAGCGACGCGGCGAGCCCCGATGCTGGCGGCACCGACGCAGTGTGCGTTGCCACGTGCGTGGGGGACGTGTTGATAGGATGCGGGGGGACGGGGGACACCACGTGCGCGCTCGGATGCTCACCGACCAACGGTGCGCACTGCGAGAGGATCGTTCCATCGAACGACGCTACCTTGAGCGATCTTACGGGCGTCACCGACGGCCTGATCGCCGATGGCACGCATTTCGTCTACGCGGACACCGACACGGGCACGATCTACACCAGCGATGCGCAGAACAACTCCACGCAGCTGCGTGGCCCCGGCACGGGCGCCGTCGATGGGATCGGCTATCGCGTGACCGCCGGCGGGCTCGCGGTCTTCGCGATCGACTCGCTATCGATCGCGCCCGATGGCTACATGCGGCCGTTCGGCAACCGGCCGGTGATCTTCCTCGCGCGCGGCGCAGTCACGATCCGTGGAGTGCTCGACATGAGCGGCGGCTGCACCACGAGCACCGGGTTCGATCGCGCGTGCCCTGGACCGGGTGGCGGCGCCGGTGGCAAGCCGGGTACCAACGGCGGGCCGAACACACCTGCGACCGGCTGCGGTCCGGGCGGCAGCGGCACGCACACGTCCGTCGGGCCCGACGCGGGCGCCGGCGGCGGCGCGATGGCGCTGGATGGTGGGGAGGGCGGCTCGGGCGGCTCGGGCGGCGTGGCTTCGGTCGCTGGTGGCCTTGGCGGGAAGTATGCGACGTGCGCGAAGGAAACCTTGGTGCCGCTGGGCGGGGGCGCCGGTGGTGGCATGGGCGGAAACGGAGGGGCGGGCGGTGGCGGTGGTGGCGCGATTCAGATTACGTCGTACGTCTCGATCACGGTCGCGACCGATCCCACCGCGGCGGCCTCGGCGCAACTCGACGCGAGCGGCCGCGGTGGACAGGGCAGCGCGACAAGCGGTGGGGCGGGCGGCGGCGCCGGCGGCGCGATCTTGCTCGAGGCGCCGGCGATCTCGATCAGCGGCAACGTGACGGCGAACGGCGGCGGCGGCGGCTCGGGGCGCGTGTCGGCGAACACTGGCACGAAGGGCAGCTCGACCTCGGCGACTCCGGCGGCAGGTGGCGCGGGCGATGCGATCGGCGGTACCGGGGGCAATGGCGGCGCAGGCGTGATTGCGCCTACCGCGGGGAGCGGCCTGGTCGATGGTGGCGGCGGTGGTGGTGGGGCGTACGGACGGATCCGCTTCAATGTTCCGGCGGGGACGCTCACGACCTCGAACGCGGTGGTCAGTCCGGCGGCCGTACGAGGTGATCTCGCGCGCGAGTAGCTGAGGGCGACCACGACCGCACCGGGATGCGCCCAATTTGCACTCACCGGCAGCGCCTCGAGGCGCAAGAACGCCTCGCTCGGAGTTCGGGCGGCGCAGCGGAAGTCTCTGTACCGGTCAGCTCGGCAGCCCCCCAGCCAGACCAACTATTGGGGCTGCCGAGCCCGCCCGAAGCGAGGCTCGCGACGTCACCGCGCTGCAACGGCCCGGCAAGAAGCCCCATGCCGAAAGGCGAAACCCAAGCACCCCGATCGCGCGGGACCCGCGACCGAGCCGATCCGATCCGAGAGTGAGAGTGAGAGTGAGAGTGAGAGTGAGCGCTTTGGACGCTGAACCTCGCCGGAGACACAGGATACTGCCGTCCTTCAATCCGGATTCAGCATCAAGGTGCTTCGGACCTACAGGAAGCTGGCTATCGGACCAGAGCCCGCGCAACTGCTCAAGCGCAGTGGTACGATCAGCGCAGCCCACCATCGAATCCCTCATTGCCGCGTCGAGGACACATGTCCCTAGTAAGCCGAATCGCCCTGATCCTGACCGCAGCGCTCGCTTGCGGACCACAGCAACGAGGGCGACCGTCGACCGGCGAGCCCAAGCCATCCGCTGTACCCAACGCGCCCGGAAGCAGCACCCCAATCGTTGTTCCGGCAGGCGGCGCGACGCTTGTTCACATTCCAGCAGGATACTCTAAGATTACGAAGAATACGCTCAATGGGCACGTTGCGCTCGTTACCTCAGAAGGTCAGCCTGCCCTCGAAATCTCACCGGCTACCGATGCTGAACCCGCCGAAGTCTCGATCGACCGAGGCCACAATTCCCTGACGTACCGAATATATCCGATCAAGCTGCAATCAGAGGACCAAGACCTCATCAACACGGAGGCCATCCCTGATCGCAGCTCGCCGGACTACTTGACATTTTCACAGAGCCCTATCGGCCCATCACATGGCGTCTTCAATGGCCAAGCGAGATCCCAGCTGCGCGCGCTCCGAATCACCGGCGACCGTGTAGTCCTGCGGCCAGGGACGCCGCTTTGGGAGCGAGTCATGCCCAATGCACCAGCACTGGACATCGCATCGCTGACCATTGAAGCACGCGAGCTAGTCGTTTCGGGAAGGCTTACAGTGCCTGGTGCTGAATTGAACATCTACGCGCAGAGCCTAGAGTTCGATGACTCGAATGGATTGAGCGCCATAGACCTAACGCCCCTTCCCAAGCCTGATGTAACAACGGCACTGCAGGACGCCGAGGCATCCACTCAGAGCGGCCCAGCAGTGTCCATCGCAGTCTCAAGAGTGCTCGAGCCTCCGAATTCAACACAGCCTCGAATCATCGCGCGCGGTGCAACCGGCCAGCGCGGTGGGCCGGAACGCAAGGGGCAAGACGGCCTGAATCTGGTCGCCTTCAATGACGACGCGAGAATAGGTGGCATCTTTCGAGACCCCAGCGTCAACAAAGTATTCGACGGAGGACCGCCATTGGCAGGTTGGCCTGCATGGTTCCAGAGCTACAATCGCATGCTCTCCTCCGTGGTCTATTTCAAAAGAGGCGCAACCGACGAATTGGGCCATTACGACGTTTTCCCTGGCAACGGTCATCCAGGGGAGCCGGGCGGCAAGCCAGCACCCGGTGGAGACGGCGGCAAGGTCGTCATCGCTGTGGATACTCGCGCGGAACTTATAGACACGGCTGGTGGCGCGCCGGGGGCGCCGCGGGAGGCTGCTCCGGGTGGGGCCGCCGGCGAACCGAAGGATGCCGTCGGAATCTGGATCGAGGAACGAAGAGAGCAGTACGATGCGATGTGCGGCAGAGATAAGGACCCTTGTACTAAGACGCACACGGTGCCGTACTACCACTTCAAAGCTCGGAGAACTAGCGAGGGGGACTCAACTCCTTCCCCCACGAACCATGTGGGCGGGGACGGAGTCATAGCAAAGAGCCCTCTAAGGTGGCTTAGGCCTGGCGTCGCGCGTGCCACACTGCAGTACGCGGAAGATCTGTATCGCGCCGAACACTTTACTGCTGCAAGGCAGGTCCTGGATGCCCTGTCGACGGAGACGGCAGATGCAGCGATCGGCATTCTGAGCGAACTGGCTGAAACCCGACAGCAAGCCAACACTCTAAGGGCGCGCCTGCTTGTCAATCTTGACTACTACGGGCACCGGCGGGGTTGGGTGCCATCTCTGGACTTCGTATCGACTATTCAACTGCTTCAGGCCGAGCTGAAGTCATCAGCTGTGATTATGGCCGTCTCCGAACGAATTCGACTGGATGCTGAGACAGGAGTAAGACAAATCCGAGACTTGCAGTCCCTGCGAGACGCAGCTCTCCAGCGAATTGTTGGTCAGCGTCAGAGGCTCCAAGCGCTGTCGCAAGCCCTGCCGGCTCTGCAGAGCAGACTCGCGACATCGTCTGCGTCTGCACTGGCGCTGACCGATGCCATAGCGCAGGTTGAACAGAATCTTCACCTTGACGCGGCGGATCGAGTTGAGTCGAGACGTAGTCCCCGAAGGGCCTTGCACTTGATCGCCGCATTGGCGCAGGCAATCCCGGTCGGCCAACCCGCAGTCGGTGGAATCGGCAAAGGGCTTGACTTGGCGCTCGACATGACGGAACAGCCATGGGACGCGATGAAGAAGCTCCCTAGCCTTGCTGAGAGCTTTTCCACGGACAACGTTGCAAAGAGTGTCGCAAGCTACAAGGAGTTTATCAGCAGGGTCGACTCTCTGTCGATATCCGATCCCAAGGCGCTGCTCAAGAGCGCTTCCGAGGCAGCGGAAGGCATGAGCGCCGCGATGACCAAGATGTCGACGGCACAGGAGAGGCTGAGGGCCCCGGAGAGCGAGATCGAGGCGGAATTCCAGAAGATCAAGACGGAACACCCTCAGTTGACCGACCTAGTGGAGAAAGCACAGCTCATGTCAGCTGAGCGGAAGCTGTTGGCAGAAGAGGCAGACAATATTCAATCAGAGATCGGCGCTATCGCGGTTGAGGTGACAGCGATGTCGGAGCAGGTCGATTCGCTAAATGCTTCGATTGCCGACAAGCGCAATATTGTCGACCACGAGGCGATTACCTTGGCCGCGGACATGGGGCATAGAATCCGAAATCGTCTTGAGATTTACCACTACTACGCAGCAAAGGCATATCAGTACTACTCCCTGCAGCCCTACCCAGGGAGTCGCCGCGTTGCCGATGATGCCGACAAAATGCGTGATTTCCTCGCGCGCAGCGGCTCGGATCCAAAGCTCGCAGCGGAGGCCTATGCAGCGGCATATGAGGCTGACATTCGCGGCGCGCTTGGTGAAGTCGCAACACAGTTTGTAAACCGCGGCGCGTCGCAGTTGAAGCCCATGAGGTATGCGTTATCGGAAGATCAGCTCGAGTCTTTGAACAAGTTGCTGCTGAACGGATCTCTCGCTCGAGGAATGTTCATTTCCCTTGAGGATCAGCGTGACCTGCTCCCAAGTCATTTTGATGCTCGGCTTGTCGACGTAGCCATTGCCGATTGTGTACTAGCACCCGGTACGCGAGGCGGCGTTCAAATTGACGTTGACTCGGGTGACACGGGATTTGTGATCACTCCGGACAGACATGCGCGGTTCCGCTACGCTCCTGAGATGGGTCGATGGGGGGCAGTAGTGGAATCCGGTGCAACTACCCCAAGGCAGATCAGCCGGCCACTCGACGTGGGGCGGGTGATGGCGGCGATGACGGGTGGCAGCGGCTCGAGCTACTACCCGACCGCGCCTCCGCTATTGCCAGGCGTCTGGCTGCATGCGAGTAAGACTGGCCGGGACTCGTCGGTTCGAATCGATCGACTGGTGCTCGATATATCGTACTCTTATCGCACTGACGTCCATGCGGTTGCGGTACACGTAGTCGACGACGCAACTGCGCAAGTTCCAATCTGGGTTAGTGCGAGCGACCGCGCGGGCCTGCAGCACGGAATTGGCTCATTCACCCGCGTTTTTGACCGCGGATCGCCAATCACTTTTGTAGCGCCAGGGGTGCTTGGCGCGTTGACGTTCGATGGCTGGTACGTGGACGGAGAGAGGAAGTCCACAGCACCGGCGTGGGTTATGCCTACTCGAGGACTCGACGAATTTGTGAACCTTGAGCCTCGGTACCGGCGTTGAGGCTGTGTTGCGACTGGTGCCGCAGCGCAGCGCAGCGTGAGGCGACGAGGTGCCGCTGTAGTAGTTCCCGAGAACAACACCGTCGCCCCTTCGATTCGCGTGGGCAGGGCTCGATCGATCGCGCGGTCGGCACGCGAACGCGGCGAGCCATTTGGCAAACGGCGGGACGCGGCCACGGTTGGAGTCCCCGCGTCTTGGCGACGTGACCGACGTCGGGCCGTCGCGCACAGTGGGCCGGGGCTCGGGCGCCAGGTGACGCCCGATCGCCGCGGTCGCGTTCTGGTGGGCCAGGTCGTCGCTTGCCCGTGGCCGCTTCGCGCCTGCGCCGCGCGCAGTGTCCGCCGCGGAGCTGTTGCGAAGGATCGTGACGTCGCCGGAGGGAGCGCCGCCCATGGCGCGGACACGTGCACAGCAGGTGGGCGCGGCGATCGATACGTTGCGCGCGCGTCGGGCGGCGTTGAGGCGGCAGCCGAGGCCTAGCGAGCTGTCGGCCGCGACCATGGCGGCGCTCGCCCTTGAGCTCGGGGGGCGGTTGACGAGTCGCGGCGCATGGGGGAGATCGTCGATAGCTCCGCCGTCGTCGCGGCGCTGCGCCAGGGGTATCTCCCCGCACGCCACGCGTGCTCATGCGAGGCCGCGCGAGGAACGCTGGCTGAGCGTCACGCGCAGGCGCGCACGAGTCAGTCGTCAGGCTTGTTGGACGCCGCGAGCATCGCGATCGTGGCGACCTCGCACGGGCTTGCGGTGTGCATGTTGGTCCACTCCTTCCGCGAGGTCGTGCACGTGGTGGGGTCTGGCGCGCAGACGGTCTTTCCGTCCCAGACCCGCGTGGCTCGGGTCTGCTGCGAGGGTTCGCTACCTGCGTTTTGGTTGCGGTCGATGGGTAGCGCCGCGCAAGATTCTGGAGATGCCCGCGAGGCCGACCAGGATCGCGAAGGCGAGCGCGCCGTAGTAGGGGCCCGGCTTCAGTCGCCATTCTTTCAGGCTGTCGGCGCTGCCGTGCGCGATAGCGCTGACCACGGCCCGTTCCTTGTCCGCGGTCCAAGGGCTGTGCGCTGGGATCCACGAGAGCAGGGCCCACAGTGCAAGCCCCGTGAAGAAGATGCCGACGACGATCGAGCCCGTCTGTGGTTGGATCGGTGAGATCGCCGGAATCGACTCCGCCGGCATTGGTGACTCGGCTGGCGTCGGTGCCGAAGCGACGGGCCCCTGGGCTTTCGGTGAGGGTGGTGGTGCTGCTGATCCTCGGGTCGTCGGGTGCGGCGGCTGCGTGCTTGACGGCGGCGTCAGGAGTTCGGCGAGTTGCTCGACGCCAGGGCCCCCACAGCGAGGGCAGCGTTCGATCGGTTCGATCGAGCGACGATCCAATCCGCAGCGCGGGCAGAACAGCATGGTGGCTCGCAGCATGCACGAGCGCCGCTACCGTTGTCAGCGTGAGAAGGCGCCGGGGTCCTGTGGCGTCGAGCCAGCCTCTTTGTGGATGGGTCGCGCGCTCGAGCGGGCGCCCCGGCGCTTGGCCGTGGCGAAGTAGCCGCGCCGCGAGCGGCGGCGAGCTCGCCGCACGTCCCGCGTGTCGCGGGCATAACCATGGGTGCCGGGCGCGCGGGGCGCTTCGGTGCGGCGAAGCGCGCGGCAGCCAAGGCGCTCGCGACAATCGCTGCGCTCGCGACAGTGACCGCAACGCTGGCCACGACGATGATCGCCACACGGGTCGTGCTGTTGACGTGCAGGTCCATGGCTGCCTGATCGGTGCGGGTGCGTGGTGGGGACGCGGGCGCGGAGCGAAGAGCGCGTGCGGCGATGGTTCATCGTCCCGGATCAGTCGCATCGCCTGAGCCCAACTATCGGCCTCTCCGGGACTAGGAGCGGCGGCGCGGGATCGAGCTGCGGCCCGCAGCGCTCGCACGGCCTACAAGCGGCGTGTACCAGACGCCGGACTACCCCGGGGCCAACCGCCTCGCGGTTACATGGGATGGGTCGTACGATCCGCGAGCCCGCGGCGCGGCAGCTCGCCGCGAGGTACGCTTGCTGCGGTGTGCGGTCGCTACACGCTGACGTCGAGCGCCGGCCTTGCTGAGGCTTTCGAGCTGTTGCGTGGCGAGCCGCTCGAGCAGAGCGAATGGTGGCGCCCGCGGTTCAACCTCGCGCCGACGCAGCCGGCGCCAATCGTCACCAACCACGACGGCGTGCGGTCGCTCGAGCTGGCACGCTGGGGGCTGTTGCCACCATGGTCGACATCGCGCTCGGGTCCGCCCGTGATCAACGCTCGCGCCGAGACGATCGGAGAGAGCCGACCGTTTCGAGACGCGATCCGTCGTCGCCGGTGCTTAGTGCCGGCTGATGGGTTCTTCGAGTGGCGCCGCGAGACCGCGACGAAGAAGTCGCCGGTGTGGCTTCATCCGGAGCCGCGTCGCCTGGTCGCGTTCGCCGGTGTGTGGGAACGATGGCGAGCCCCCGAGGGATGGCTGGTGAGCTTCGCGATCGTGACGACGAAGCCGAACGCGCTGGTGGCGCCGATCCATAACCGCATGCCGGTCGTCTTGCAGCCGTCGGAGTTTGCGCGCTGGCTCGATCCGACACAGCAGGAACCGGCGGGGCTGCGTGACCTGTGGGAGCCCATCGACGTCGCCGACTGGATCGCGACCGACGTTTCGCCGCTTGTGAACAAGGTCGCGCACGATGAGCCGCCCCGCACCATCTTGTCCGCGAGCCCCCCGGTCGCGAGCGAGACGCCACCGACAACGATCCGCCCCGGAAGGTCCTCGAGGATCGCCTGCACAAGGCCATCGAGAGCGCTCGCAACCGAATCGCCCCGGGCAAGCTGGAAGGCCAGCGATGAGGCGGCCGTTGACCGGAGGCGTGCACGGGGCACTCGCACTCATGCGCGGGCATTGGGTGCCCGCGACGGAGACCTCATGCTGACCTCGCTCGAGATCGAGAACTTCAAGGGCATCGGGGCTCGCCAGCGTATCGAGTTCGCGCCGCTGACTCTGCTGTTCGGTGCGAACGTCGAGCGCCGCGAGGACGTGCTCTTCCTCGGCCCGCCCGGCACCGGCAAGAGTCACCTCGCGCAGGCGCTCGCGCTCTCCGCGATCCAGCAGGGCCACCGCGTCCGCTACCGCGAGGCCCACGTCCTCCTCGAGGAACTCGCCGACGCGACCCTCGAGCGCCGCCGCAAGGAGGTCATGACCGATCTCGCCACGGTGCCGCTGCTCGTGATCGACGACCTCGGCATGCGCAAGCTGCCCACCACCGCCGCCGAAGATCTGCTCGAGCTGATCATGCGCCGCTACGAGCGCGCCTCGACGCTCCTCACCTCGAATCGCCCTGTCGAGGACTGGGGCAAGCTGCTCGGCGACACCGCGGCCGTCTCCGCGCTGCTCGATCGCCTGCTCCACCACGCCCACGTGATCCAGTGCGGACCGCGCAGCTGGCGCACGCATCACGCCGCAAACTTGCCCAAGGCATCCGCTCCGCAGTAGATGCACCCAGTCCCCAGCGCCCAAAGTGGCCGGTTTTGAGCCGATCACGAGTGGCCGGGCTTGGGGTGATCACCGAGGGAGATGACGAGACTGTCAATCGGCATCAGTTCCTGAACCCCGATGAACAGCCCGATTGAACGAGACTGACCGATGGCGCAACGCCCCGAATTGGACCCGCATTGGTCATTCGGAGGCTGGCGCGCCGGACCCCAAGGCTGGAAATACAGGTGTATGCGTGACGCGGCGCTTCGGAAGGCCGCGACCCATGCTGCGGATACGAGCTGCGCTCTGGCGCTGCGAGGGGGGCACGCTATTCACGCTGTGCGGCGCTACTCCCGGCGACCGGCCGCGTTTTCGTGGCTGTCATCACATCTGACACCAGGACGCCTGTGTCGAGGGCATTGGCCTCGTGTGCGCAGATGGACGCTACGGTGCGAGTAGTCCGTAAGCGAGATCAGCGCTGTTCGTCGTCATGAGTCCTGCGTCGAACTCAATGTCCCCATTGGCGATCGCACCGAACAGGATGCTTCCTCCCGCACCGGTTCGCATCGCGAACGAATCACCCCATCGGCCGGTGCTCGTCGTGATGTTTAGTTTGTAGGTCTTCGCCCATCGGAACGCGCCGTCGGTTGCTCCATATGCGGCGAAAACTACACCCCTGCAGGTCAAATCCCCATCGGCGCTCGACGGGTCCAGGCTGATGCTGCCGGTGCAGCTGTCGCCGGTGACCAGATTGCCGCGCCCGTCGAGTGAGAGAGCCAGCGCGCTCGATGTGCCCGTGGCGTGGGTCGGGGTAACTTTCCACGTCGGTTCGAAGGAGGTCGCGTTACGGCGCTCGATCGTCATCGGGTTGCCGACACGAGAGTCGTAGACGTCTCCCGATGGGTCAATCGCGAGCGCCACGACAGAGAGTCCGGTTTGACCGTTCGGTGTGTACACGCCAGGCGAGGTGCGGATCACTTGGAGCAAAAAGTCGCCGTTTGCGTTGGGAGTGACGTCGATTCCGCGCGGGTTGTTGGGCGGCAGATCGATCGCGCCGTCACAGTGCCCTGCGATGTACGTCATCTGGTTGACGCTCGCGTTGGTCGCGGCGAGCGCGGTCACCTGAGCGTCGGTGCCCTGGCAGGCCACATCGTACGAGCCCGCGTACCCGCCATCGTTCGTGAGCTCGATCAAGACCAGGTTCGAGCTATCGAGGCCCGGGACGTCGTTCTCGGTGCCTTGACTGGGACCGGTCATCACGTAGGAAGGGTCGCGAACAAGGAGCTGGATGCTGCCGTCGGGGCCCGCCGCCATGCGCTGAGGCGTCTGCACTTGCTGGTCGTGCAGGAAGTAGTTCATGGCGCCCCAGATCTTCACGGCCCACCGCGCCTCGCCCTGAGGCGAGAATTGAGCGACGAACAGAGCGCCCGTGCCGATGTTTAACGACGTGAGCTGAATCGTCGACGTACCCACGACCATCGGGCCCTGTGCGCTCCCGTCAGTGGCGTAGGCGCCGAGCACGACGGGCGAGCCGGTCGTATCGACGATCAGGTCGTGGATGCTGACGTTCCCGGGGCCGTAGAGCGGTTGAACCCAGATGACATCGCCGCCCGCCGAGACGCGCGCGAGGAATGAGTCCCCCTGCGCCGGAGTCGGAAGGGTCGTGGACCCGAGCATGAAGCCTGCGGACCCGTAGACACCAGCGATGTAGTAGCCACCATTGCCGTCGGCCGCGACGGCGCTGATCCCTTGCTCTTTTGCGATCGCCGGATCACGGAACCAGTTCACGGAGCCCGGCATCGCATCGGGGGCGCCCGGTCGCGCATCAACATCAACGTTCGATGCCGCATCGCTGCCGATGTCGGAGGGTTTGGGGAAGCCGCACGCGGCCATCAGGCCGCATACGAGGCACGCTCGCCGAAGTTCGTGGATGGAGCGCATCTTGGCTCCTACCAGCTACCGGCCATGGCGAGCCCCCCGCCGTGGCCGAACACGAACGGGCTCATGCTCAATGTCGAGCGTCTGGCGATGTCCGGCCTCTCTGGTGCGTCGCGTTTGAGCCAGAGCCATGTCGCCCATGCACCGCAGGCGAGGCCCGCGCCGAGCAACGCCTCCGCGGCGTAGCGCTCGTGATTCGCGGACGACCACTCACCTGCTTGCTTGCTGTCGTCGGGCTCGTGCTGCGCTTGCGAGTAGGTGTGCTCCCCCCACAGCTCTGCCCCGAGCGCACTTGCCAGCAGGATGGCCGTGGTGACGGTCGTCGCGTTCCGTACGACGTGTGAGCGAGGCGCTGCGGGACCGCCGACGCCGGAGACGTGGGCGGCATCGGCGTTGTCCCTCGTATCAAGGGGGGGCAGGGCCTCCATTGGGGGGATCTCGATGCGTGTCGTTTCACCCTTGGTCGCGGTCGCCGAACTGATCCAGTCCTTGTAGCCGGGGGCGGTGGCCTTGACCGTCAGCGATCCAGGATCGGTCGGCAGCGGTACCTCAGTGCTGGCATCAATTGCTACCCCGTTCACGGTGACGGTGAGGCTGCTTTGCAAAGTCTGCGCGTGAACGACGAAGCGCGGCAGGCTTGGCAGGAGCGCTTGGGCACGCTTGCCGGCGTCCAAGCGCAGGCTAGGCGACGGGGCGGCATCTGCGAGCTCGCGCCAGAGGCTCCAGGCCGTAGCGACGCGGTCGATCTTCTCGTAGCACCTCGCGAGCGCGCCCTTGGTGCCACTGTCGGGCAGCAAGGCGAGGCTGTCCGCGAATTCCTTGCATGCCTTGTCGTAGCGGCTCGCGTCATAGTCCTGCATACCCTGGTCGAAGAGCGCAACCGCCTGCTGCGACGCGTCGGCGCGCGCCAGCGTGGCAGAGGCTAGCAGTACCGCGGCGCCTGTCAGGATCGGTTGGTTCATGTTCCCCCGGGATGATCGTGATGCATGTGCCCCCACGGATCGTCCGCAGGAGGATCCGTCGCTGGGGGCATCGTCGCGGGCTCCGGCGTGGAGCGAGCGGGCGGTGCAGCGCTGGTGGTCACGCTTGATCCATGCGGCTTTGTCCGGCCGGGCGCCTTCGTCACGAGCTTCGCCGGTGTCGCAATCGATGGTTCGGTTGGTGTCGGCATCGCGTCGGGCGTCTCGATCGGCGTGACGACTACCGCGATGGGGGCGTCGACCGCGAAGGGCGCGGGCGCCGCGGGGACGGCTGAAGGGACCGGGCGAGTCGTCGCGATGTGCGACGCGCTCGACTCCGGACCTGGATCGGGCGCGGGCCGCGAGGAAGAGCGGGCGCCGAGGTTCGCCAGGATGAGCGCGGCGATAGCAGCGAAAGCAACGAGACCGCCGGCCAGCAGCCAACGCCGCGACGCACTGCCGGGGGGCTCGCCCCGCTGTCCCGTCGCGCCGCCAAGGGTGGTCGAGGGGGGACGCGAGCCCGCCCCAACTAGTAGCGTCGTGGCGTTATGCGCGGCGACTCTAGGCGCGTCGCCACCCGTTGAGGCGATTGGCGCAAGGGCCGCCGCGAGCTCGGCCGCGGTCTGGAAACGGTGCGACGGATCTTTCGAGAGACAGCGGTTGACGACCGCCGCGAATGGGGGCGACGCACCACGCAGTGGCGCGTACGACTCAGTGGCGATCGCGATCGAAATCGCCGAGAAGCTCTCGCCACCGAATGGCTGCGTGCCTGACACCAACTCGTAGAGGATGACGCCGAGCGCCCAGATGTCGCTGCGCGCGTCGACGTGCCGCGCAGAGCGAAGTTGCTCGGGAGACATGTAGCCTGGCGAGCCCATGACCGTGTTGGTCCGCGTCAAGCGCGTCTCGAGACCAGGTTCGTTGCTGTTGGTGGCGATGCCGAAGTCCAGTACCTTGATAGTCTCGTTCGCGCCCCTGCTCGCGAGAAAGAGATTCGCCGGTTTGAGGTCGCGGTGGATCATGCCGCGGCTGTGTGCCTCCGCAATCGCGTCGAGCGCCTGCAAGACGTAGGCGCTCGCGGTCCGCTCGCTGATGGGGCCCTGGCGGCAGACGACCTGGGCAAGATCCGCGCCATCCAGCATCTCCATCACCATGTACGGCGCCCCGCCATCGAGCTCGCCGACGTCGATCACTCTACACACGTGGTCGCTGTGCAAGGCGCTCGCGGCGCGCGCCTCGCGCATGAAGCGATGCGCGATCTCGGTCGATGCAGCCAACTCCGGGAGCAGCACCTTGATGGCTACTTGCGTGCCGAGGCGCAGATGCGTCGCGGCCACGACCCGCCCCATGCCGCCCTCGCCGAGCACCCGGTCGACGCGATACTTACCGTCGATGACGGCCCCTCCCCCCAATTCTGACGCGCGCACGAGCAACTTCTATATCCCAGAGCGCGAGCGAGCGATCAAAGTTTGACGGGTATCGATGGGGTAGGTGGGTGTGCGTTCGCCCTCGGCGCCGGGAAGCCGAGAGATTAGGTACGCTCTCGCGCATGCTGGCGGTGTCGAGGATCCGGATCTTGTCCTCCACCGGAGGGCGCTGCGGGTTCCCCTTCCCGCCTTGCGGCGCTCCGGCGCGATGTTCCGAGCTGCTGATTCAACTCGTTGCAGCTGTCGTTTCGATCTTCACCGGCTCTACCATCGCTCGGATCTCCTCGAAGGGCTCCTTGCATTGCTCGACGGCCGCGAACCTTCTTGCAACAGCCAGGCATCTTGTCGCCCGTGCCCCCCCGACACGCGACGCATTTTGCTTAAGGTGGTAGCGCATCAACATGAGAGCGTCCCGCGCGACCGAGTCATGGACAGGCTGGGGAGTGTCGAGCACGTCGCAGAGAGTGTCGAGCGCAGCCGGTTCGTCCGAGACGACCCCCTGCACGACGGTCCCAATGCCCGAGTCCGTGCCGGTCACCCACTCTTCGACCAAGGCGCGGACAACGTCGGCATGGACGCCCACTTGCCGGAGCGTTGTGATGGCGCGAGAACGCTCCGTTGGGAGGTAGCCGCGCGTCGTCGCGATCCGCACGACGAGTTCCTTGTACGCGTCCGGCAGTTCATGAGCAACGGTCGCGTAGTCGAGCACCTTCTCAAGTGCGGCGTTTCGGATAACCGGGACAGTTCCCTGCAGCTCTTCAAGGACCCCAGAGAGATCGGGTGGCTCCTTGTGGACCGCCGGGGCGCCCGCTTCCGCAAATGGACCAACCGTCGCAGGAACAGGCCCCTCTCGCAGGAGATGCACGCAGAACGTGGCGGACACGTGTGCGGCGAATTCGCGCCAGTTCCTCTTCGTCGCGCTGTTGTCGAGCGGCTGGTCGCAGTAGTCCGAGACGCCCTTGATCACGATAAAGCCTGGCTTCGTCATCTCCGTATGGCAGGCAAGCGCGATAGCTCCCGACTCCATTTCGACCGCCACTGGATCGGAGATCTCCTTCTTGTACAGGGCGACGGTCGACTTGCTCACAACTAAGTCTCCGCCCGACACAACGACGCCAAACCTCCTTTTGGAAGGTGCTGCAACAGGCGGATTCACCGTGAGCGCGTCCCGCCAGGCATTCGACTTGTGGTTCATCGCGGCGCCATAGAGAGCGCGGTCGGTCTGAATCTGTCGCCAGCGAACGACTCGGCGTGTGTCGGTTGCCTTCGCCCAAGTCGAATCCGAGACTGCGCGTGCCACCACGACATCTCCCAGTTCGGCTTCCGACGAGATGCCGCCCGCGATTCCACACAGAACGACGAACCTTGGCGCCCAGCCTCGGAAGAGACCGCTCACCAACAAGCCTGCCTCTTCCGGCCCCTGGTGATGCGAGAACCCGAAGACCACACTGTAGATGTCGCCGCCGGCTCGAGTCGTCGGCACATTCGCCGTGTAAAGCGTGTAGGACGTAGAGCCGTCGTTTTCTATTCTGGTCACTGGCACGCCGAGGTATGCCTCGAATGCATCAGACTCTTCTGGCAGCGCTGCCAGAACGGCGAAGTCAACGGGGCGTTGCATGACTGTCCTTCCTGTTTGCTCGATCCTGGACGTCAGATTCGCAATTGCCGAGGAGACCGAACCCGAAGCGCCGCCTGCCCTCGGACCGGCGACAGGCTGAGGGAGTCGCTGCATCAAGAACGCCAGCTCAGTAACTAAGGCGAGAAGGGGGCTCGGCTCGTTCTCGCGGACGCCTGCGTTTCTCTCGAACACGGCGCGCGAGCCAGCGAAGAGTGTGTGGTCTGGTGCAACGCTCATCGCTTCGGCGAGTTCGTCAGGCTCCGCGTGGTACAGCTTCCGCCAGAAGTCGAGCGCGGCGAATGCGTTGTTTAGCAGGTCCGTGTCGGCGGCGCTCAACGGCTCCGCATCTGCGGCGCCCGCCACAAGCGGCACGATGTGCGGCGCCACGTCAGGCCACTGGTCCCCGCCGGCCAGGATGCGCTGGCGCACGAGCGCAGGTCGCACAGTAGCGACGTACGCAGCAACCTTCGATGGAAGCGTGGTCTCATTCACCGCGTCGAAGAAGCCCGACGGCACTTGGGACGACGCGCGATCGAACGCGGCAGGCCCCACAAACTCCAGCGAGACCCTCTGCCACATGTCGCGCACGGACGTGGGCGTCTCCGCTTCCAGTCGGTCCTTGACGAGTTGCTCCAGGCCCGCGCGACGTACGTCATCGTTCATCGCGACGAGTTTGTTGAAGAATTTCTTGGAAATGACCAAATGAAGCGCAAACCTCAACCAGAAGACATCACGCGCAGCTGGCGCATCACTAATGGTTGCGATGCCATCGCGGAGTTCGTCGTCCCAAGTAGACGGATCGCTGCCGTTCGCTCGAAAGACTGACTCCACGGAAGGGTCGAGCGGAACACCCGCTATCAGTTCAATAAGTCGTCTCAACTTCGAAAGCTCGATGGATCCTTCACGCGCGCTGCGTTCCGCGATGCGCACCAGGTTGCGTTGGAGCTGCACCTCGTGCAGGACGTCCCGCGTGAGGGCGCGAACCTCACGCAATACTGTCTGCTGGGCGCTCGGCGGCGTCAGGGCGTTTCGGCAGATCTCTAGGCGCTTTTCCAGTTCGCCTGCACGTTCACTCATGGCCGGCCTCTCATGCGCGGGTGTAGCCGCTTCGCACGACCATGCCTCCGCCATGGGAGATCATTGCGCGAGCGCGGTGATGTGAACTTCGGCCTCGGATGCTCGCCTTCATCAGTCCCTCGACGACACGTGAGCCCTGCGCCCCACCCAGGTCAACGAATAGCGGAGTCCGGCAGCTGCACCATTGCAGACGTAGTGCGAGGCGCTGCCCGAAGCAATCTTGACGCCACCAGTCGCACAGCCTGCGCCTGGAGCCTCCTCTGATGCTACCGGATCCTTTGGCGTGTGCGTCAACTAGGTTCTGAGTTTCGCCCAGGCCGCAGGCCGCAAGCACCGCGCAGTTCCTCGTCATCGGCTCCCCTCCCAACATTCGCGATACGCTACCACGGTCGCCCAATCGCATAGCGACTGGGATCCGGATGGTGTCGCGTCGTCCTCGTACAACGAGGGGCGGTGCGGCGTGCGCGTACGCCACCGCAACACGACGTCAGCGGTCGCCGCAGCGATTCCGCTTCGGCCCAAGGAGCGCGCCCGAGGCGGTTTACCCAGCCCGACGCGACGGTGGCCGCCCAGTGGACAGCGCCGAGAGTTGCCTTCCCTATCATGCGCCCCCCTGCGTTGCTTGCGGTCACGCTGCGCCGACGGTACCGGGTACACCGTTGCAGCTCACACACTCGTTGTTCTACCAGCGGACGGCGATGTCGCGGACGAAAGCGTCGATGCTGCTCAAGGGCCGGGTCGCGCGTCCCGCGGACGCGGTCACTCCCGAGGACGCGCTCGTCCGCGACCTCGAGAAGTTCCTGCTGGAGCTCGGCAGCGACTTCGCGTCGTCGGACGACAGCGGCGGCTGCGCCTGGGCAACACCTGGTACCAGATCGACCTGGTGTTCTTCCATCGGAGGCTGGTGCCTGACTCCCGAATTGGCGCGGACCTGTTGCCCTCCAGCGCTGCGGCGTCTTGTCCGTTGGCTTGGTCGATCGCATGGCCGGTTGCGCCTATGGCGCAGGTTGCGTGGCAGATAGCGGCCGCGTGCCAAGCTGGGCCCCGGTGCTTGTTCCGGAAG
Source organism: Deltaproteobacteria bacterium (assembly GCA_021413675.1). Taxonomy (GTDB): domain Bacteria; phylum Myxococcota_A; class Polyangia; order Haliangiales; family Haliangiaceae; genus JAIOQA01. The sequence goes on from JAIOQA010000270.1 coordinate 21,291, forward strand.
GGCCGCGTGCCGACCGCGCGATCACGTCGCGCTCGTTACCTCAGAAGGTCAGGTTGCGCTCGAAATCTCACCGACTATCGATGCTGAACGGCCGACCCCACCGCGATCGAACTCTGGCGCCGGCCGCACCTCCGCGACGTAGTCGCGCAGGCGCTGCGAGCCGAGCCCGAACCTCCCGCTCACGACACCAATGAGAACTTGCTTTTCATCATCTCGACGCGACCAGACGACCTCTTCACCTCACCTCGCCGCTCCAGAAACTCTAAGAGCGCCAGTCCATCACTCTTCTCAACATTTTCAAATCGAGAGAGGAGCTCCTCTTCGGTCGCGACTCCACCGAGCCGGTGCAATTCAGCGAGCACCGCCAAGACAGCGCTATCCTCCGCGATGCGCCTGAGAACGCGCATCCGTCGCCACATCCATGGAGACGCGAGCAGCGCCAAGCTTCCTGCAATCGTCCACAGCGCAATGATCCCAATCAATGCAACAGTGCTCACAAGTGCAAGTGTGGAGTCTTCAGCAGTGATGCCGATCTTTTGGAGTCCATACAGCGCGAAGAGCGCGAGGAATACCAGAGAAAACAAGAATTCAAACTTCTCATTGGAGATCCTCCCCCATGGAACCAGGCGAATAGCGATCCGTGCGACCAGGAACGCAAGCAGAGTCGCCCCCACCGCGAAGGCAAGCATGGCAGTCACACTGCGCGCGCTGGGGCTTGCTGAAAATGCGACCGGCAGGACATAGGCGCCCGCCCATACGCCCACGGCCAAGAAGCCAATCAATGAAAGGAACGCGAGAAATCGAAAAGACCTCATCGGTCGGGCGCCTGTTCGCCGGAGGCCTTGCCGGCTCCTAGAGTCGTCGTCTTAGGAGCGGTGGCGAGTTCCTTCGCTTCAGAGATCGCTGTCTCCACTAGCCTATTTGCTGCAATAGATGTCGAGACTGTGGTTGTCGACAAGAGCGCACAGGGAGCCAGCACGGTTGCCGGAGCTGAGATGAGTATCAAGGCCCCTGTCAGGAGCACGACCGCCGGCAGGAGCGCCCAGAGAGGGAACAAGAGGAGAGACTTGAGGCTCTGTCGCGATTCCGCAAACAGGGCTGAGCACTCGTCCTCAAATTCCCAGCCGATTTGCAGCGATTTTGACAACAGCATTTGGTAGAGTATCCCGATAGGTTTTATGAATCGCCAGCTTGGCGCCTTGGTTTCGCGCAGAAGCCACAACCTGCCCAGTATGACGGCCGTGGGTCTACCGGTGCCAGACTGAAGTGCGCGAAGGAGCCAATCGCGCAGGCCCGCGATAGTATCGTTGTCGTCCACGCCGCCGACTGAGCGCAAGCATTCGGCGGCCGCAAGATCTACCGGGTCCGTGCTACTCCGGACTACGAGGGAGAGCTTTGGCTGTGGCATGCGTTGCGCATCCTAGCACAGGTCTCCCTCTCTAGATGTTGAAGGCGATGAACTCTCACGCCTTCAACATGTGACCCGCCTAGCAGGCTGTTGAGAAACCCGACCGGGGGGCGACTCGCGGATCGAGCCCGGACACGGTCGGATGGTGCGAAGCACCGACGACAAGCAGGCTTCCATGTTCTCCGTCGTGTCCCCGGAGCGGCGCGTGGCGGCCCACCACCGCCGTTTGCGGCGTGTGAAGCAGATGGCCGACCAGATCCTGGCGGGCATGTAGCCGACGTTCGACGGGATGCACAGCAGGGTCGGGCGACCCTCGATCCCGCCCGAGCGGCTGCTCAAGGCTCAGGTTCTGATGGCTTGCACAAGGTGCGCCGCGACCGGCACTTCTGCGAGCAGCTCGAATGGAACCTGCTCATTCGGTGGTTCCTCGAGATGAACGCCGACGAGCCGATCTTCGATGCCAGCTCGTTCTCGCGCCACCGAGATCGCCTGCTCGAGCAAACGCTACCGGGGGCGATCGAGGGCCCGGATCCGGTACCACCTGGTTCGGAGGCGAGATGCGTGCCGTATCCACCGATGGGGACTCGCTGACTCCTGAGATTGGCGCGGACCTGCTACCCTCCTGCGCTGCGGCTTCTTGTCCGTCGGCGTGGTCGATCGTACGGCCGGTTGGGCCGATGGCGCAGGTTGCGTGGCAGATGGCAGCCGCGGGCGAACCTGGGACCCGGTGCTCGTGCCGGAAGCGCCGCGCACCCGACCGTCGTCTGCAGCTCGGCGGCGAAAATCCAACACGTTAGCGGTCCGGAGAGGCGCAAGACCCGTCCGCCCTGGCGTTCCGCCATCCGCGAACCCGTTGGCACGGCGTTGCCACGCCACCCGGAATCCTGAGGAATCACACCGGACCAGACGGAACCAACCCTCCCGTAACCTAGCGACATGCTTGCAAGGGCTCGTCGAGCGTAGGGTTATTGGGTAGGCCAGGGAGGGTTCGAGTCCCGTCCGCTCCGCAGACTTAACGCAGGAATCCCGAGTGGTTAGCCCCACTCGGGGTTTTTGCGTTCCGGAGGAGTCTCCGGTGTGGTCGGGTGGGGATGCCGTTCCAGCCTGATGGCAAGCTCGAGTGGGTGCCCGCCGGCCCGTGGCTCGCGCAGCGCAAGGCCCAGGGGGCCGGCCCCGAGGACCGCGTCTTCTCGTGCGCGCGCCGCAAGGGCCTCTGCTACCGCGAGGAGTTCATCGAGGCGTGCTGGGAGCGCGCCGCGCCCAGGCACGTCGGCGCGCACCAGGTGACGCTCGAGACGAAGGGCACCAAGGTCGCGACCGAGGTCCGGCCGACCATGACCTGGTACCAGGCCACGCGACACAGCTTCGTCAGCCGCCACCTCTCCGCCGGCGCCTCGCTCGACGAGGTCAGCGCCGCCGTCGGCCACTCGTCGCCGGTCGTCACCAAGCGGTTCTACGATCACGACGTGCGGCGATCGTTCTCGCCCACGCTGCGCGCTGGCCTCGGCTTGGGCGCGAAGCATGACGGCGCCCGCGTCGTCGCGAGGAAGCGCGAGTGATGGTCACCATGGAGGCGCTCAAGGCGCCGGTGCGCTGGCTCAAAGCGTACTGGGACGACGACGACGTCTGGTTCTTCTTCGAGGCCGACGACTACGGCTGGGTCCTCCGGCAGGTCGAGCTGCGAGGTCCCGACGAGACGCCACAGGTCGCGGCCGCGCTCGCCGAGTGGCCCGATCCCGGCAGGGATGGCCTCGAAGCAGTGCAAGCCTACGAGGCGAAGTACGGCGCGCTCGCCGATCAGCCGATCTCCGCGTGGAACGACTTCCCCGGCGTCGCGATCACGCGCGACGAGTTCGAGACCGTGTGGCGTCGAGCGCGCGCGCACCTCGACCGCGTGCGGTGACCGATGACCACGCGATGCCCTCACCCCGATGATCGAGGATCGAGGTCGAGCGCGGCGATCTCGCCCCAGACCTCATCCACGAAGTGAAACAGCGCCCAGCGAGGTTCAGTCGGGTTGCCGACAAACACGGCGAGCAGCGCGTGGAAACGCTCGACGAGCGTGGCGCGATCGAGCGGTGCCATCTCGTGGAGCGTGCGGAGCTGCTGGCGATCGTGCTCGTTCCCGCGCAGCAGCTTGCTGGCGGCAAGGTCATGCGCGTCGAGGACCCAGAGCTCGAGATGCGCGAGATCGGGCAGCACGCGCACGAGCCGGTCGTCGTAGCCCGGCGGGAACTGGGCGATGCCGCTATTCGCGATCGGGATGGATAGCCCCGTCACCTGGCGCGCCACTCGCGCGGCTTCGTCGAGGAGGTCGTTGCGGCTCTCGTACGTATCGACGTCGCTGGTCGCGGCGGCCACGCCGTAGCCGAGCGCCAGCGCGCTGCCTCCGATGACGACCACCCGCACGCGGCTGGCCAGGGCGCCGTCGAGCGCGACCAGGAACCGGACGATCTCGGCGGTGTCGAACCCGCCAGGCTCATGACTCAGCCACGGCCATGTGCTTGTCGAAGGCCGTGCGGAACGAATCGAGATCGAGGTCCATCGAGAAGCCCCAGTCGCGCGCGACCTGTGGGGTTCGCCGCGCCGCGAGGGTGTGCGAGGCCCGCGACGACGCCAGCGCGAAGAACGGGCGTGTGCCGCGCGCGCGATGATCGCGGAGCCGCTCGGACCAGGCACGAAGCTCCGGGTCGCCCGCGATCTCGGCGGTCAGCGCGACCAGGAACCCGAGCGCGTGCTTCTCGTGCGCGCGGAGCGCTGTGGCCTGCAATCGCTCGCGGTCGAGGTTGTCGCGCTGGGTCCACAGCATGACCGGCATGACGCGGGCGAAGGTTGCGTCGCGCCGGGCGAGGCGCACCGCGTCCACCACGACCTGCTCGCGCTCGGCATCCGGGACCGGCTCGGGAACCACCGGCAGCGGCGCGCCGAGCGCGCGTGCGCGGCGGCGGACGCTCTCCGCCTCCTGGTCGCTAGGCGCGGCGGCCGCTGGCTTGCTGGCCACCAGTTGGCGCAGCAGGCTGGCATCGGGATGATCGCTGGCGGCGGCGTAGACCTCGCGGCCCACCTCGCCGCGAACCGCGACGAGGCCGAAGGACTCCATCGCCTTGAGCTCTCGATACGCGGTCGAGAACCCGACGCGTGCGCGACGCGCCAGCTCCGACGCCGAGCCGGTGGCCTCGTGCAGCCACAGCAGCTCCAGGAGCCGGCGGCGGACCTTCGAGGTGACCAGGTACGAGAGCATGACCTGATGTTATGTGATTTTTCGATAATATAAAGATGCTCGTTATTGCTTGGATTTTTCACCGCCACGCCGGTGGGCCACCGTGCGGCGAGCTACGCCGCTCGCCCGTTCGCTCGCCTTGGAGGCCCGTTCCTTGAGGACTTCCGCCTCGTGCACTCTCGCATCGGCATCGGCCGCAAGCGAAACGGGCGGACGGTCGGTAAGCTGACCTGCATTGAGTCTGAGTTGGAGGTTCACAAGCGGCAACGGTTCAACAAGCCAGTGGCCACCATCAAATGTGTCCACTCGACTCTTGAGCAGTTCCTCGACAAGACGAGGTTCTCGACGCCAGCCATCATTTGGTTCGACTACACAGCACCGAGAGGCGTCGCGTCTCAGATCCAGCGTTTCGCAGCGACGGTCGGCACTGTGCCCGTCGGAAGCGTGTTGCGCGTTACTCTCAACGCTAATCCGACCTCGCTCGGTGGCGGTGGAGAGGAGCCTTCGGGGAAAGACCTCTCTGTCGAAGTCGACGGCGACGTCTCTCCCGACCGCGCGCAGAAGCCGACGAAGGCGGAGTGGCGCTTCGAGCAGTTCAAGCAGCGCTTGGGTACACTAGTTCCCAGCGGTCTCACTGCCGACGCTATGACCTTCAAGAAATACGGACCCACACTACTCCAGGTTCTGAAGCTGGCAGTCGAGAAAAAGGCCATTTGGAGTTGCTCCGCTCCCGTGGACAGGTTGACGACGCTGCCTGCGCAACCTGCGCTTCGTACTTCTGCTCCGTGCGCCTTCGGCGTCAAGTAGCCGAGGTGGGAATGCCGCCGGTGGCAGTTGTAGGAGCTGCCGATGAAGTCGTTGATCGCGACCTGCGCCGCCTGGCGCGTGGGCCACGACTCGCGATGGATGAGCTCGGACTTCAGCGTCGCGAAGAAGCTCTCGACCACGGCGTTGTCCCAGTCCCCGCGCCGGCTCATGCTGCAGGCGATGTCTTCGCTCGCCAGGACGTGACGGTACAGGCCGCTGGCGTACTGGGTGCCGAAGTCGGAGTGGTGGACGAGGTCGGCCGTCGTCGCACGCTCGCCCAGTGCGCGCGCCAGCGCCTCGAGGGGAGTTCGCTGCGCATGTGATCGGCCGTCGCCCAGTCGACGACGCGCCGCGAGAACATTCGATGACGACCGCCAGGTAGAGCCAGCCTTCCCAGGTCCCGACGTACGTGATGTCCGCGACCCAGACGCGGTTCGGCACGCTGAGGTAGAACTGGCGCTCGACGACGTTCGCGGCGACGGGGAACTCGTGCCGCAAATCGGTCGTGCAGCGAAACCGTCGTCGCGTGATGCCCGCGAGGCCGGCGAGGCGCATCAAGCGCGCGACGCGGCGACGCCCGACGGTGCGCTTGAGCGCGTGAAGATCTTCGCGAACCCGGGGGCTGCCGAAGGTGCCGCGGCTCTTCGCGTGGACGGCCGTGACCACCGTCGAGAGCTCGGCATCGGTTGTCGCGCGCAGCGAGGGGCCGCGCGTGCGCCACGCGTAGTAGCCGCTGCGGGAGACCTCCATGACCCGGCACTGGATGCTGACCGAGTAGAGGGCCTTCTAAGCGTCGATGAACACGAACGTCATGTGCTCTCTTTCGCGAAGAAGGCCGCCGCTTTTGGGATTTCACGCTCCTGCCGCAGGACCTCGTTCTCTCGTCGCAAGCGCGCCAGCTCCTCGCGCTCGACGGTCGTCAACGCGCCTGCTGCGCCTTGCCCTGCATCGACCACCGCCTGCTCGACCCAGCTGCGCAGCGCCGATTCGGTCAGGTCGAGATCACGCGCGATCTCCGCGATCGTCTTCGGGCTCTCGCGAACCAGCCGGACGGTTTCCGCCTTGTACTCGGCCGTGTACTTCCGCCGCTTCCGCTTCGTCATGGGCATCACCATTGTGAACTCCTCCGGTCGAGGCAACGGCCGCCCCGGCGCTGCCAGCGAGCGCGCGGGTCGCGTTGGTCAGGCTTCGCACCCGTGCCAGTTGACGCGGGGCGCTCAGCCCACCGCTTGAGCGCTCCGCGCGGCGGAGTACGACCTGCGCCGCATGGATCGGGTTCGTCGCTAGACTGAGTTGGCGTGGCTCCCGCTCTCGGTGCCCGTTCGGGGCGACGCTTGAGCGATTCTAGTGGGGCCGCATCGCGGTTCGCGGGGTGCGCACGCAACCGGAGCGCAACCCTGTCGATACGCCTCCCTGACCATGGTGAGTGCTGGCCGTCGAGAGCGAAGGGAGTAGCCAGTGTTGGATGCGGAGACTGTCCGACAGATCCGTGCGCTTAAGGCGCAAGGTTGGGGTACCAAGCGAATCGCCGCGACGGTGCACGTTTCGCGTGGGGCGGTCCGTCGGTACTTGCGAGGTGGAACTGCAGCAGAGGTGCGGCGAGGGGGGGCGGCGCAGCGATTGGACGAACGCGCGCGTAAGTTGGCACTAGACTACTTTTGCAAGGAAGCCGCGGGCAACGCCGTCGCGGTGCACCGCCTGCTGCATTCACACGGGCTGGTGGTGTCGTTGCGGACCGTGCAACGTATAGTGGCGAAGCATCGGCAGGCGAGGCGCGCCGTGCAACTCGCCGCAGCTGCCGTCTAGCGTTCTCCGAGTAGATGTGCAAGTGGCAGAGATGAAGCTCCCTGCACGCAGGCTCCCGAGTCGGCGCCGGTTCGACTCGGACTAACTGCACGACGTGGTGGCGGCGCAGCGCGACGAGGCGGCATGATCGCGCACGGCGTGCGCCACGCGCGAGGTGATGCTCGGTGGAGCGACGATGATTGCGTCGAACTTCAGGTCGTGAAGACTCGAACCCGCTACACTTTGGGGGGCGCTTGGCGGCAGATGACCGCGGTCACTGTCGCGGCGTAAGAGCGCGGAACTCGTCTCGATACTTCAACACCATGTCGAGTTCGGCCTTCGAATACGCGTGGTCGGCGGCGTCACTCCAGGCCATTTCTGATGCCTTGTCCAGAGCGGCGTGGACCTCGTCGGGCATCTGTGCTGCGATCAGGCCGCGGCGGACTATGGCCTTCATCGCGATCGTGTTGTCCCTCCGCACCGCGGCGCGGAGTGCGATGCCGGTGGCTTCGCTCACCTGGTCGAAAACCCGCTGGTCCGTGGTGGTCAGGCGGTTGTATGCGGTCGTCGATATCACCGTGGCCCCCAGCGCGTAGCGCAGTGGCGTCGTCCAGAGGTAGCGTGCCTCCGGGATCCACCGAAGCGTGCGCGCGGCCAGCGGAGTGCCGTAGCACGCGTCGAGGCTGCGATTGTCTAGTCCCCTGGAAACGGAGTCCCCGGTCAAAGTCAGGGGGCCATGATCTCCTGGGCTATGGCCCGAACCGGACGCCCCAAAGTCGAGCTGGTGATCACGGAGGATGAGCGCGCTGAGCTGGTGCGCCTGACGAAGCGCCTGCGGACGAATCGAGAGACCGCGTTCCGAGCGCGGCTCGTGCTGGCGTGCGCCCTCGAGCCGTCGAACGTCGTAGTGGCGCAACGGTTCCGCTGTGCTCGCAGCACGGTTGGGAAATGGCGGTCTCGGTTCATCGCCGACCGATTGGAGGGCCTGTACGACGAACCTCGCGTCGGAGGACCGCGCCAGATCACCGACGAGGAAGTCGAAGCGGTGGTCGTCAAGACACTCGAGACCAAGCCCGACGGCCACACCCACTGGAGCACGCGCACGATGGCCGAGAAAGCCGGCATCAGCCACACGATGGTCGGTCGCATCTGGCGAACCTTCGGGCTCAAGCCGCACATCTCGACGTCGTTCAAGCTCTCGCCCGATCCGCAACTCGTCGAGAAGGTACGCGACGTCGTTGGCCTCTACATGAACCCGCCGGCGAACGCAGTCGTGTTCGCCGTCGATGAGAAGTCACAGATCCAGGCGCTCCAGCGCGCGCAGCCCATCCTCCCGATGGACCTGGGCCAGCCGGAGCGGCAGACGCACAACTACATCCGCAACGGCACACTCGATCTCTTCGCGGCGTTGAACGTGGCGACCGGCGAGGTCATTGCTCGCTGCAAGCAGCAGCACCGCGCTCAAGACTTCGTAGCGTTTCTACGCGAGCTCGACGAGCACGTGGAGGCAGACCTCGAGGTGCACGTGGTTCTCGACAATCTCTCGACGCACAAGGCACCGCCGGTGCATCGCTTCATGCTCCGCCATCCGCGCTTCCACCTGCACTTCACGCCGACGTACGCGTCGTGGCTGAACCTCGTCGAGCGCTTCTTTGGACTTCTGACAGATCAGGCGCTGCGGCGGGGCTCTCACACGAGCATCCCGAAGCTTCGTGACGCAATCCTCGCCTACGTCGCGTCTCACAACGATCGGAGCAAGCCGTTCCGATGGACGAAGACCGCCGACGAGATCCTCGACAAGATGCGGCGATTCGGCCTTCGCACCCAGCAGGTGCACGGCTGACCGACTTAGGTCGCGAACCGCCGATCCAGGGGACTAG
>JAIOQA010000271.1 GCA_021413675.1 Deltaproteobacteria bacterium
GCCCGCCGCTGGCGCGCCGGCTCCCGCGCCCGCCGCTGGTGCGCCTGCGGACGCGGCGCCCGCCGCCGCGGCACCCGTCGGCAAGGGCCCGCTCAAGTGGTTCGAGCAGCTCGCCAAGAGGCAGTGGGACACCTCGGGCACCTTCTGGATGCCCAAGTCGGTCAACGCCGCCGCCGATGGCGTCGACTCGATGTTCTACGCGACCCTCGGGCTCTCGATCTTCTGCTTCCTCGGCATCGCGGTCGTGACGATCTGGTTCGTCATCAAGTACCGCGCGCGCCCCGGCCACAAGGCCCAGCCGTCGACCGCCCACAGCGACGCGATGGAGATCACCTGGACCGTCATCCCGACGATCATCGTGGTGTTCCTCTTCATCTTCGGCTGGCGCGACTACGTGCACATGATGACCGCGCCGCAGAAGGCGGTGGAGATCCAGGTCACCGCACAGAAGTGGCAGTGGACCTTCACGCACTCGAACGGCGTCTCCGACGACGTCCTGTACGTGCCGGTCAACACGCCGATCCGGCTGATCATGACCTCGAAGGACGTGATCCACTCCTTCTACGTCCCGGTGTTCCGCGTGAAGCAGGACGTCGTCCCGCAGCGCTACACCTCGATCTGGTTCCAGGCGACCAAGCCCGGCACCTACCGGCTCTACTGCGCCGAGTACTGCGGCGGCGAGGGCGAGGGCCTGAAGTCAGGCCACTCGCAGATGAAGACCGTCGTCGTCGTCCTGCCGCCCGGCGACTACGAGCGGTACCTGGCTGACTCGGCGGACACGTCGAAGATGCCGCCCGCCGAGCTCGGCGCCAAGCTGTACGAGAAGAAGGGCTGCGTCGGCTGCCACTCCGTCGACGGCAGCCCGAAGACCGGCCCGACCTGGAAGGGCGACTTCGGCACCGAGGCCCAGCTCGACGACGGCAGCACCGTGACCGTCGACGAGAACTACCTCCGCGAGTCCATCCTGCGGCCGCAGGCCAAGGCCCGCGCGACATTCGCTGCCAGCAAGGGCGTGATGCCGCCGTTCGAAGGCCAGCTCAAAGAGCACGAGCTCGCGGCCCTCATCGCTTACATCAAGAGCCTGAAGTAGAGGCGAGGATCCCCATGGCACACGCCGCCACCGCCGACACGACCCCCGAGCCGAGCTACCTCGAGGTCACCAAGGGCTGGAAGTCCTGGGCCTACACGCTCGACCACAAGCGGATCGGGTTCATGTACCTGATCGGCATCCTCTGCGCGCTGATGCTGGGTGGCGCGTTCGCGCTGCTCGTGCGCGCGGAGCTGTTCTTGCCCGGCGAGACCATCGTCGGCCAGGCTCGCTACAACGAGCTGTTCACCCTGCACGGCGCGGTGATGGTGTTCCTGGTGATCGTGCCAGGCATCCCCGCGGCGCTCGGCAACTTCATCTTGCCGATCCAGCTGGGCGCACCCGACGTCGCGTTCCCGCGCCTCAACCTGGCGAGCTTCTACCTGTGGTGCATCGGCGCCAGCCTGATGATCCTGTCGATCGTCCTCGGCGGCATCGACACGGGCTGGACCTTCTACACCCCGTACAGCCTCACCAGCCAGGGCGCCGTCATCCCGGCGGTGCTCGGCGTGTTCGTCCTCGGCTTCTCGTCGATCTTCACGGGCCTCAACTTCCTGGTGACCGTCCACAAGTTCCGGCCGCAGGGCATGGGCTGGTTCCAGATGCCGCTCAACCTGTGGGCGCTCTACTCGACCGCCGTCATCCAGGTGCTCGCGACGCCGGTCCTCGGCATCACGGTGCTGCTGCTGTTCGTCGAGAACTTCCTGCACATCGGCATCTTCAATCCCGAGCTCGGCGGCGACCCGGTGCTGTTCCAGCACTTCTTCTGGTTCTACTCGCACCCCGCCGTCTACATCATGATCATCCCGGCGATGGGCGTGGTCTCCGAGATCATCACGACCTTCTCGCGCAAGCCCATCTTCGGTTACCGCTTCATCGCGTACTCGTCGATCTCGCTGGCCCTCTTGTCGTTCCTGGTCTGGGGCCACCACCTGTTCGTCTCGGGCCAGTCGCGGCTGGCGACGATGGTGTTCTCGGCGCTGACCTTCACGGTCGCGATCCCGTCCGCCATCAAGGTCTTCAACTGGGTGGCCACGCTCTACAAGGGCGACATCCGGCTGCAGACCCCGATGCTGTACGTGCTGTCGTTCCTGCTGCTGTTCACGATCGGTGGCCTCACCGGTCTGTTCCTCGGCATCCTCGCGATCGACGTCCACCTCCACGACACGTACTTCGTCGTCGCCCACTTCCACTACGTCATGATGGGCTCGACGCTGGTCGCCTTCATGGGCGGCCTCCACTACTGGTTCCCGAAGATCACCGGCCGCATGTACCCGGAGAAGCTCGGCCAGCTGTGCGCCGGCGGCGTGTTCTTCGGCTTCAACCTGACGTTCCTGCCGCAGTTCATCATGGGCTCGCGCGGCATGCCGCGCCGCTACTGGGACTACGACCCGGAGTTCACGATCTTCCACCAGCTGTCGACGGTGGGCGCGTTCATCCTCGGCATCTCGCTGTTCATCTCGGTGATCTACCTGGCGTGGGCCGCGAAGAACGGACCGAAGGCGCCGGACAACCCGTGGGGTGGCACCACGCTCGAGTGGTCGGCCCCGACGCCGCCCGTGCTCTACAACTTCTCGACGCCGCCCGAGGTGCCCGAGATGTACGAGTACGACGACCTGGTCGAGGACACCGTCAACGGCGGCTGGATCCGCAAGCCGTCGACGGGCCCCAAGACCCCCAAGCATCACTGAGTGCTCGCCGGTATCTCCTACGGAGTTGAATGATGAGCGAACCGCACGATCCCGACAGCGGGCACCACGGCGAGCACGATGGTCACGACCACGGTCATGGCCACGGCTCCCGGTTCATCCAGCACCACTACGACGACGCGAGTCACCAGTTCGACTCCGGCAAGCTCGGCATCTGGGCGTTCCTCGTCCAGGAAGTGCTGTTCTTCTCGGCGCTGTTCGTCTGTTACATCCTCTACCGGACGCACCATCCGGAGATCTACGAGTACGCGCACCACTACCTGCAGGTGAAGTTCGGCGCGATCAACACGGGCGTGCTGATCCTCTCGAGCCTCACGGCGGCGTGGGCGGTGCGGTGCGCCCAGCTCAACCAGCGCAAGGGCCTGATCCTCTGCCTGACCGTCACGATCGCGTGCGCGGTTGGCTTCCTCGGCATCAAGTACGTCGAGTACGCGCACAAGATCGAGATGGGCGAGCTCTACGGCGCGAAGTTCGACCCGTGCGCGACCCCGAACGAGACCCCGCTGCTCACCAAGAGCAAGCTGTGCAAGGGCACCAAGTCGTCGGTGGTCTGGAACAAGGACACCGGCAAGCCCGACGCCGGCTGCATCGGCCCCAAGGCGTTCCGCATCAACGCCGAGACCCACGCGATCACCGCCAAGTGCACGGTCGACGAGGTCAAGTTCGCGCTCAACGGTGACAAGAAGACCGAGCAGAGCCGACGCTCGCTCGAGCCGTGCGAGATGGAGCGCGAGGCGGGCGGCGAATCCAAGCCCAAGAAGACCCCGTGCTTCCTGATCCAGGCCAACGAGAACGTGTGCGGCGCTGGCGCCGGCGCGCTCGCGCTCTACGGCGACGAGGAGAAGCGCGGTGACGACATCGGCCTCGACGTCGCGTGCGTCGATCTGCCGGCGGTCGAGGCCAAGGCCGACGTCTTCGCGACGCCCGAGACCACGACGACGCTCGGCGCCAAGCAGATCCAGCCGATCGCGGCCAAGACCGACGCGGAGGAGGTCGAGGAGCTCGAGTCGTCGCCGCCGCCGCCGAAGACGAACATGTTCTTCAGCATCTACTTCGCGATGACCGGTCTCCACGGCATCCACGTGCTGTTCGGCATCTTCGTGTTCGTGTGGCTCCTGATCCGCGCGATCAAGGGTCACTTCACGCCCGACTACTTCGGTCCGGTCGACTACGCGGCGCTGTACTGGCACCTCGTGGACCTGATCTGGATCTTCCTGTTCCCGCTCATGTACCTGATCCACTGAGGAGCACGCCGTGGCCAACGCAACCGAACACCACGACGACCACGATCACGGCATCTCGCACGTCGGCTCGGTCAAGATGCTCGTCGGCACCTGGGTCGCGCTGACGATCCTGACGATCGTCACCGTGCTCGCGACGAAGATCAACCTGGGCTCCAGCGGCAACCTCGGCCTCGCGATGGCGATCGCCGTCGTGAAGGCGACGCTGGTGTGCACGTTCTTCATGCACCTTCGCTACGACAAGCTGTTCCACAGCGTGTTGCTCGTCGGTGGCATCCTCGCGGCCGCGCTGTTCGTCGGCTTCGCGCTGATGGACTCGAACCAGTACCAGCAGACGATCATGTGGGACCCCCAGCACCCGCCGGCGGCCCCGTACGGTCCGCGCCCGATCAACAACTGATCGGCACCTGATCGGCGCACGCCGGGCGACGCGAGGATCGTGAGGTCCTCGCGTTTTGCGTTCCGGACGCCCGCGGTCTCCCTGGCGCCGTGCTGATCAGGAGCCCAGCAGCATCCGGCGCGCGGCGTCGCGGACCGCCGCGGGATAGGTCGTCTGTAGCGGGACGAGCTTGAGCTCCTGCTTGGTCATCAGCCGCAGGATCCGCAGCGCCTGATCGGTGGCGAGCCGCGGGTTCGCGAGCAGGCTGCGGCGCACCTCGGGGCTCTTCAGCCAGCCACCGTTGGCGACGATGATCTCGATCAGCGGGCGGGGCAGGTTGCCCATGCGCGAGATGCGCGCGATCTCGGGATGCGAGACCCGGGGGTTGCGGAGGATCGGCTCCCACACGCTCTTGCCGTACATGCGCTCGAGCGCGACGCGCTCGTGGGTCTCGCCCTCGCGCGCGACCCGGTACTGCTCCTGCAACGTGAGGTGGCGCAGCCGCTCGAAGACGTTGCGCGCGACCGGATCGCGGGGCGGAGCGTCGTCGTCCTCGTCGTCGCGGGTCGCGTCGGCATCGTCGTCGTCGTCGTCGTCGCCGGGGATCGCGATCGGCTGGGTGGTCGGCGTCACCGCGATCGGTCCGGTCGGCGGGATCGCGATCGGTCCGGTCGGCGGGATCGCGATCGGCCCGGTCGCGCTCGTCGGCGCGCCGCCGTCGCGCAGCGCCTCGAGCTGCGCGCGCATCGCCGGGCTGAACTGCTCGATCGCGAGGCCGGTGCCGCTCGCGTCGACGAACACCGCGCGCGCGTGCACCGTGAGCTGCGCGCCGGCGGGGCCGATCAGCACGAGCACGCACGCCGCGTCGTGCGCGAGCTGCGTGCCGCCGAGCCAGGCGCCGCCGCGCGACAGGTGATCGCGCCAGTGCCGATCGAAATCGGCGGTCGCCTGGAAGCGCAGCTCGTACGACGGACCCGGCATCCCCGATCCAGCATACCCGAGCCGCGCCCGGACTGGCGGTCGCGCTACTGGCGGGCGACCGTGATGCGCTCGACCAGCCCGGCACGATCGCTGTCGGGGAAGCGGCCGAGGTAGGTGTGGGCGGCGGCGCGGCAGGCGTCGTCGATGCCGCCGCGGCACAGGATGCGCAAGCGCAGCCACAGCACGGCCTCGAGCTCGGCACCGTCGGGGAAGCGCTTCACATAGGCGCCGAGCGTGCGCAGCGCCTCGGCGCTCTGGCCGAGCGCGAGGCTCTGGACCCGGGCCATGCCGTAGAGGCCGCCCGAGGCCTGCGCGCCCTTGTCGTCGGTCGCGAGCCGGCGATAGCGCTCGAGCGCGGCGGTCGGATCGGTCGTGCCCACGTCGCTCGCGGCCGGGATCGGCTGCGCGGCGATGGCGGCGCGCAGATCGGCGATCGGATCGGCGGCGGCGGGCGGGGCGATCCCCGCGGCCGCACCGCTGCGCGCGGCGTGGCCATCGGCGTGGCCGTGGGGCGCGGCGGCGCCGCGCGGCGGCGCCGCGACGTGGCGCCGCGACAGCAGATCGTTCGGGCCGCCGATCGGGATCGCGACCGCGCCGGTCTGCGCGATGGGGCCGGTGGTCGCGCCGCGATCGCTGTCGATCGCGACCAGCTCGCCGCCCGCCCAGCGCTGGCCGGCGACGACGCGGGTCGAGGTGCCCGCGCGCTCGATCCGGACCTCGCCCTCGCGCACGCTGACCGAGACCGCGCCGTCGGCGCGCCGCTCGACGGTGAACACCGTCCCGACGTCGATCACGTCGACGTCGCCGGCGTGGACCACGACCGGAGGCAGGTCCTCGCGGTGCGCGACCGCGAGCTCGATCGCGCCGTGATCGAGCGCGACGTCGACGCCGCCGCCCGGGCGCGCGAGCGCGAACGCGGTGTCCGGCGCCACGGTCAGCACCGCGCGGCCGAGATCGATGCGCGTGCCGGTCGCGTCGGTCGCGATCGCCAGCGCCGGCGCGCCCGCGGGATCGCCGGTCGGATCGATCGCCCGATCCGGGGCGCGGCGCGCGAGGATCACGCCGACCGCGGCCGCGGCGGCGAGCGCGCCGCCGAGCACCGGCCACACCCAGCGCCGCGCCGGCCGCGCGTCGGCCAGGGCGCGCTCGATGCTCGCGGTGCGCAGCGCGCCGATCACGCCGCGCTCGATCGCGGTCCAGCGCTCGTCATCGAGCGGCTCGACCACGACGCGGTCGACGAGATTGCGGTCGTCGCTCATCGCACGCCCTCCGCCAGCAGCTCGCGCAGCACCGGATCGGCCGCGGCCTTCGCGGTCAGCGCGCGGCGCGCGCGCCAGACCCGGAGCTTGGTCGCGGTCACGGTCGCGCCGGTCAGCGAGGCGACCTCCGCCATCGGCCGGCCCTCGAGCTCGTGCAGCGCGAACGCCAGCCGCGCCGCGGGCGGCAGCGCATCGAGCGCGGCGTACAGCCGGCGCACGCCCTCGCGCGCGCTGGCGCGGCGCGCGCCGCTCGGGCCCGGCGCCACCACGTCATCGACGAGCTCGAGCGTCGGCGGCGCGTTCTTGCGCTGCGACAGGTAGCGATACGCGACGCGCACCGCGACCCGATCGATCCAGGTCGCGAGGCTGGCCTCCGCGCGCCAGCCCTTGAGCGACTGGAACACCTGGATGAACGCGTCCTGCAGCAGATCATCCATGTCGCGGTTGGCTCCCAGCACGCGGTACAGGCACGCGTGAACCCGCGCGCGGTGCTTGCGAAACAGCTCGCGCGCCGCCGCTTCCTCGCCGGTGAGGCAGCGGTCGACCAGCACGATGTCTTCGACGTAGGCCACGGCCGCCATCGATCAACGCTCCAGCCGGGGCAACGCGTTCCGCGATCGCGCGCGGGCGGCGATTCGATCGAGGGGACGCGGCGCGCGGGTCATGGGGCGGGGCGCAGGCCGAAACACCGGCTGCAGGAGGATGGTGGCAGCCGCCGCGGCCGCGGTTACGCCGACCGCGAAGAAAATCCGCGCCCCGGCGGCGTGACGAGGTTACTCCTGCGATCCCGTGGACTTCGCGCGCCTGGCCCGCGGCTGCTTCGCCGGTTTGCGGGCCTTCCGCGGCTTCTTCGCCGGCGCCGGCGGCGCGACCGGCGCGCGCTGATCGAGCGGCCCCGGGCACACCGCGCGCAGCTTGCAGCCCTTGCACTCGCCGCCCGACCAGATGCGCTCGTACAGCGCCTGCACCTGATCGAGCAGCGGGCCGTCATCGGTGACCATGCCCAGCTCGAAGTTCCGCCGGCCCGAGCCGCGCGCGCCGAGCCCCGCGCCGGTCCAGTTGGCGCTGCCCAGGTAGAGGAGCGCGCCGTCGACGATCACCGCCTTCAGGTGCACGCGTGGGCAGACCCGCCGCTCGAGCGCGTGTTCGTCGAGCTCGGGGTGCGCGGCGAGCGATTCACGAAACGGCCGCGACGGGCGATCGGCGTGCAGGATGCGCAGCTCGACCCCGTGCGCCGCGAGCTCCGCGAACGCATCGGCGATCGAGCGATAGCTCGCGCGCCCGAGCTGGCGCCGCACGCCGGGCCGCGCGCGGTGATCCTCGACCATCAGCTCCTTCAGGTTCGCGGTCGCGATCCACACGCTGGTCTGCGCGCGCAGCACCGCCTGCACGACCTCGTCGTAGTGCCCGCGCCCGGACACCACGCGCAGCGCGATCGAACGACGCGGGCCGACGAAGTCCACGCCGGCGAGGATCGCACGCACCTCCCGCGGTGTCAGGGCTGTCATCCTTTCGGATGACAGCCCCCTTTCGATCGATCGGCCCCGTCGAGGACGACGGTCCCGATCTCATCCGGACCCTGAGCCGCCGAACCTTCGGTTCGGCTCAGGCGGCATGCTGGACGATCAGGACGATGAGCGCCAGGAAGCTCACGAGCTGCACGCAGAAGAACGAGAACCGCACGCCCACGGACCGGTTGGTCTCCACGAAGCCGACGTGCACCGACGACTGGACGACGCGGGCGAGCGGGATCGCGATCGACAGCGCATCCACCGTCGCGCCGCTCGTGCCGCTGGCCTGGAGCGCGAGCACGATCGCGCCGAACACCGGCAGGTTCTCGATGCAGTTGGCGTGGGCCCGCATCGAGCGGCGATACCAGTCCTCGCCCTCGACCTGATCGGCCTTGAAGTCGGCGATCGCGCCGCGCCCGGACAGGATGCGACGCCAGCGGTACACGCCGATGGTGAAGGACAGGAGCAACACGGTCCAGGTCGCGAACCCGAGGAGGGCCCAGATCGGAATCGTCATGACGGATCTCCGGACGAGAGAGTGTTGAGGGCGCCGAGCGCCCGGTGTCGCGTCGCGACCGCGCGACGACTACGCGCGGCGGGGCTGGTACGCGCGCAGGAGCGCGGCGAGCTGCTTCCCGCGGGCGTACTCCTTGTGCCAGACCGCGCGATAGACCAGCGTCGCGGGGACCTTCGCGCTCCGCATCAGCGGGAGCGCGCGCGTCTTCGTGGTCAGCCGCGAGGCCGGCAAGATCGCCGAGCCGAGATCGAGCGCCGCCCACTCCTGCAGCACGTGGTAGCCCATCGCCTCGCCGGCGTAGGTCTGGAGCGGCACGCTCGCCGACGCGAACAAGGCGCGCGTGGTCCGGGCCAGCCCGCACTGGTCCGGCACCATCACGAACCGATCGGTCCCCAGGGTCTTCAGCTCGACCGCCTCGGCCTTCGCGTCCAGGCTGCGGCGCGGCACGTAGTAGAGCGGCTCCTCGTGCACCGGGGCGGAGCGGAACGCGCGCGCGTACTCGCCGTCGGGGACGAGCGCGAGATCGAGGGTGTGCTCGCCGAGCCGATGCAGCAGGTCCGCCAGGTTCTCCTCGACCAGCCGGATCTCCGAGCCGAACCCCGCGTCGCGGATCGAGCCGACGATCTGCGTGAGCACGCTCGACGGGATCAGCGGCGAGTGGCCGAGGACGGTCGTGCTCTGCGCCTGCTGGACCTTCGCGGCGGCCACGAGCGCGTCGCGCCCGCCGAGGACCTGCTCGATGTACGGCACGAGCCGCTGGCCGAATGGCGTCAGCGCGACCTGCCGCGTGGTCCGGGAAAAGATGCGGTCACCCAGCTCTTCCTCGAGCTTCGCCACCGAGTTCGAGAGCGCGGCCTGGGTGATGCCGCACGCCCGCGCAGCGCGACTGAACGAGCCGGCCTTGTGGGCCGCGAGCACGTGTTCGAGCTGCGTGAGCGTCATGACGCGACCTACGCCTGAGTGTACACGCGCACGTCCGGCGGGCCGTCGAGCAGCGGCGCGAGCTCGCCGACGATATCGCGCTCGAACAGGCTGTTCTTCAGGTACGCGTTGGCGTGGGCGGCCGTGTCGAAGCCGTGCAGCACCTGCACGTCGTCGTCGCGCAGCAGCAGCTCCTTCGACTTCGCGCCCGGGACGGTGTCGAGGAACGGGGCCCGGTAGCGAGCGTAGACAGCGCCAGCGGCGGCGCGACGGTCAGCACGAACCTTGAGCGTGACTTGCATGTACACCATGGGAGTTCTCCTTTTTCTCGTGGCCAAGCGCCACGAGACCCAGGATGTCCATCACGCACGTGGCCCGGTAGCCGACCGCCGTGAATGCCATTGATTCGCGCGACTGATGACTCGCCGGCGTCAGGGCGCGCGGAACATGTCGTAGTTCGGCGCGTAGAGCCCGTCGAGGCCGACGATGCCCGCCGGGCTCAGGCACAGGTCGGCGTCGCACACGTCGTCGCAGCCCTCCGGGTTGGAGTAGTCGGCGCCGTAGCAGGTCATGTCGCCCTGGTCGGAGGGCTCCTTCATCTCCTCGGGCTTCGCGTCGCCGATGAGGACCTTGTCGCCGTGCACGGTGATCGTCGTCGGCGCCTGGCTGCCCTCGCCCCAGCTCAGGTGATAGACGCGGGTGTCGCCGTGGTCCTCGACCGACGCGACGGTCACCGCGATCGACTCGCCGCCGCCGCCGGTCCCGGACACGACCAGCTCGAACCGCTTGCCGGTGGTCAGCGCGGCCTCCCACGGCAGGTGCGCGACCGCCGCCCCGGCGGTGCCGCCGGTGTTGCCGACCGTCGGCGGCGCGCTGGTCGCCGATCGTCCACCACATGCTGCGAGCCCGAGCGAGCCCGCGACGAACCACGTCATCCAGATGCGCTGCATGCCCGCATCGTAGCGCGCATCGCCCGCGCATCGATCAGGGCTGCGCGCAGGTCGCCGCGTGCGCCAGCGCATCCAGCTCGGCGCGCACCGGGCTCGTCGGCGGCGCGAGCACGAACACCCAGAGCGCGCCGTCGCCGCACGGGGTGCGCGCGGCCCATCCGGTCAGGTCGAGCGGCCGCGCGGTGGTGAACGCATCGAAGATATGAGCGGTCAGCGTGAACGCCGCGCCGTCGGGCTCGGCGCGCACCACGATCTCGTCGCGCGCGGTGATGCGCTCCTTGGTGTCGACCGCGGCGATCAGGCCCTGGTAGTAGCCGGTCAGCTCGCGGGCCAGCGCGGGCGCGTCGAGGACCGTCGGATCCTCGACCCGCCACACGAACGCGTACGACCAGTAGCCGGGCTTCGCCGGGTCGAACATGCCGGGCGCGAAGCGCAGCTCCTCGACGCCGCGGTGGAGCAGGAGCGGCGCGAACTCGATCGGGAACGGGATCGTCTCGCTCTTCCAGCCGGCGGGCGTGGCCCAGGCCGCCTGGCCTCGGGCAGCAGGATCCGCGGGTAGCACGGGCGCGCTCACCGGTCGAGATCCACACGCGGCGAGCACGACGAGCGCGAGCTTCTTCACGCCGGCACCATGCCACGAGCGCGCGCCGGCCGAAAACGCCACCGGGCGCCTCCTTGCGAGAGGCGCCCGGTGCTCGACCCGACGTCGTCAGGTCCGCGTCAGGTCACTGCACGTCGAACGACAGCGGCGTCGTCGCGGTCGCGAAGAAGCCGTCGCGCACCTGGATGATCGCGTCGCGGTGACCCGCGGTCGCGAAGTTCGCGTAGATGTCCGCGGTGCCACCCGACACGTACGACCAGTCGGTGTCCCACGCGCCATCGCCGTCCCAGTCCGCGCGCACGGTCTGGGTCGGATCCCAGCCCGCCGCCGCGTCCGGGTCGGTCGCGGTCACGCGGATGATCCACGTGTCCGCCGTGGTCGCGCCCTGGGCGATCTGCACCGCGTCGATCGACGGCGCGTGATCGTACGGGATGACCTGCACCGTGCGCGCGCTGCGCGTGACGTTGCCGGCCGCGTCGCGCGCCGCCAGCGTGATGCGGAACGTGCGCGACACCGTGCTGATCGTCTTGTCGAGGTGGACGAGGGTCGCGTCGGTCGAGAACTGGAACAGCACCACCTCGAGGCCGCCCAGCGGCACCAGGCCAGCGGCCCAGCTGCGCGGGAACGACGCGATCGCCGTGATCGCCGCCGGGTTGCTCACGTCGAGCTGCTGCACGTAGCCCTGATCGCCGATCGTCCACAGCTGCTGGTCATCGCCGAACGCGGTCGGATCGACGCGCAGGTTGGTGCGGCCCAGCTCCCACACCCGCTGGTTGGCCGCGAACGCCGCCGGGTTGCCGACGACCGTGAAGATCGGATCCGGCACGCAGTCGCGACCGGTGCACTTGTCGGGCTGGACCCGCACGTACATGCGGCCGCCGACGACCGCGAAGTCCGCGGCGTTGCCGCCGAGGTCGACCACCGAGCGCACCAGGCGCGGCGCGAACGGGACCGAGATGTCGACCGCGACCAGGCCGCGCATCGGCGGCTGGATGATGGTGCCGGTCTTGCTCTTGGTCTCGAGCGGGCCGTACCACACCACGCGGTTGCCGAGCTTGACCGCGCCGTTGGTGCCGGTGCCCTTGAGCGCGCCGACCGGCAGCACCCACTGCGCGAAGCTGGTGTCGAGCAGCTGCAGGCCCGCGCCGCCGATCAGGATGTTCTTGCCGGCGAAGCCGATGATCTGGGTCGCGCTCTCGATGACGGGCACCGCGCGCGACGAGGTCTGGAAGCGCAGCTCGGCCGACAGCAGCTGGCCGGTGATGCCGTTGGCCTGATCGTCGGTGACCACGACCTGCCAGGGCTCGGCCGCGAACAGGCCGTTGAGGTCGCGCAGCTTGGGCGTGTTGCCGGTGTTGAACGTCAGCGTGCGGTGGTTGCCGACGCCGTTCTTGTGATCCCACAGCGTGATCGGGCTGGCCTTGCCCTTGGGCGGGTACAGCGTGATCGTGAGGTCGGCCAGCCGCGGGTGATCGACCGTGACCTGGACGCGGGTGTCGCTGATGCGCTCGCCGCTGTCGAGGTACATGAACTCCTGGACCGAGCCCTCGCCCTCGGGGATGTCGTACACCTCGGCGGCGGTCGCGGTCTGCTTGCCGGTGGTCGCGAGGATCTGCTTGATCTCGCGCGGCGCGGTCAGCGTGCGGATGTCGACGACGGTCAGCATCGAGCCGAGCACCCACAGCTTGTTGCCATCGCGGTAGAGGCGGTTGGCGGTGGTCTCGAGATCGACGTGCGAGATGACCGCGGGCTTGTCGCGGTTCGTGATGTCCACGAACCACACGCCCTTGGTGCCGCCCGCGACCGCGAGGGTGTTGCTGTCGAGCGCCACGACCTGGCGGATCTCGCCGGAGATCAGGGTCGCGTCACCGGCGGCGAGATCGAGGCGTGCGCCGGCCAGGCTCTTCGGGGTCTCGAGCAGGGCCGAGAAGTCGGGCGACGCCGACCACGCGGTCTCGCTGTGGAACGGGTAGTTCGAGGTCGCGGTGTCGACCTGCCACTGGTACTCGAGCGCGCCGCCCTCGGGATCGGCCGCGGTCGCGGTCGCCGACAGATCGATCGCGGTCGCGCCGTGCAGGAGGCTCGGCGTGTTGCTCATCGCCACGGTCGGCGGCGCGTTGCCCGCGAACACCGCGAGCTCCGCCGACTCCCAGACGTTGTTGCCGTGGCCGTCGCGGACCTGCACGCCGACCTGGACGAGGCCGGTGCGCGCGGGCGTGAAGGTCACCGTCGCGTTCGAGCTCCAGCCGGTGTCGTAGAGGCCGTTGCCGTCGGTGTCGAAGCGGAACTCGAGCGCGTCGCCGTCGCCGTCGATCGCGACGGCTTGCGCCGTGACCGGCGTGCTCGCGCCCGCGGTCGCGCGATCGAGATCGAGGCGGACGCGGGGCGCGGCGTTGATCGCGCCAGCGACGGTCACCATCGTGCGCTTCGCGACCTCGCGGTTGCCGACCGAGTTGACCGCGCGCAGCCACAGCTCGTGGGTGCCGGCGGGCAGGTCGAGGAGCGCGAGATCGAGGTCGGCCTTGCCGCGGGTGTCGTCGCCCAGGCGGACGCGGAACCACGGCGCCGCCGGCGCATGGCCGACGCGGTACTCGAGCGCGGTGATGCGGTTCACCGAGTACTTGGTGCCGCCGTAGAACCGGGTCGCGGGCTGATCGGTGATGCGGCCGGTGACGTGGACGGTGTTGCCGGCCACGGTCACGTCGAGCGCGCTCTGCGGGAGCGTGTCGCGCACGTCGACGATGCCGTCGCCGTCGAGATCGACCCAGCCCCACGACGCGCGGGTGTAGCCGTTGATGTTGGTGGGATCGTTGTACTGCATCAGGCTCGGCTCGTTCTCGCCGTTGCCGTTGTTGATGCCGCCGCCGACGTCACCGGTGCGGTAGGTCGCGTTGGCGTTGTAGATGCCGAGGTAGCCCTGGATCGAGACCGGCTGCGAGCACGCGTCCGGGCAGTACTCGTCGTACGCGCCGTGGATGTGGCCGAACTCGTGCGCGAAGGTCTCGTAGCCGTAGCTCGAGTCGAGCACGGTCCACGGGCCGTTGATGTACGCGTGGGCGCGCAGGCTCGCGGTGTAGTTCTGGTTGGCGGCGACGATCACGAAGAACGCGCCGTCGGCGTGGTACCGGTCGCGCAGGTTCTTGTCGTACTCGAGCGCCGCGGTGTAGAGGTCGTTCGCGTCGACGGTGCGCCCGAGGATCTTGCCGAGCACCGCGGCGGTCGCCTCGCTCTCGCGGGCGTAGTCGTTCCACTGCGCGCGCTGGCCGAACTCGTAGCCGGTGTCGACGGTGCCGGCGAGGCCGCCGTCGGCGGGCGCCGACTCGTAGTGGACGATGTAGCGCAGGTTGGCGTTGGGATCGGCGGCGACGAAGGTGTCGAGCGCGGCCTGGACCTTGAGGTAGGTCTCGCGGATCGACTGCTCGTTCCAGTCCTCGGTCGACGGATCGATCGAGCCGTTCGACTCGGGCAGGACGATCGACACGACGATCGTGCCCGAGGCGTACGGCACCGAGACCTGATCCTCGGGATCGGGCTGCGGGCCGGGGCCGCCGGGCCCGACGATGCCCTTGGTGACGTGCCCGCGGGTCGGCTGGGCCTCGAAGGTCTCGCCCTTGGCGCGGGGCTGGCGGCGGGGCGCGAGCTGGATCGCGCGCGGGATCTGGGCGAACCAGCGGTTGGCGTAGACCGCGGTGAAGCGATCCTCGTCGGTCGTCGCGCCGGCGAGCTCGCCCGGCTCGACCGGGCGATCGAAGCGCGCGACCACGCCGAGGTTGGCGGTGATGGCGTCGGCGCCCGCGGGCACCTGCGCGATGACGAGGCGGGGCGGCAGCTCGGCGATGACGCCGCCGCCGAGCGCGTGCAGGTGCGCGCGCAGGCCTGGCACGTCGGCGGTGGTGGGATCGAGGACGAGCAGGCTGGCCGGCGTCTTCGCCAGGCCGATCACGTCGAGCTCGTCGTGCGCGGCCGCGGTCTCGGGTCCGCGGTCGCTCTCCCCATCGCCAACACATCCGGCCGCGGCGAGCGAGAGCGCCGCGACCACCATCGAATATCGACTGAGTCTTTGCATGACGGGGCGCATGTACAGCGGGCGATCGTCGCTGTCGAGCGCCAACGTGTACGACCCGCCACGCATCATGTTGCGTGCGACGCCGACGCCGCAGTGGCCGCCTCCAGATGCGAGGTGGGCCACGTTTGTCGACGAGAAATCGGCTACTCGAGTAGCCGGCGAGTCGAGTGGTCAGCGGCTTGGTGTCGCGTGAGGTTGCGGGCCGCGAAGCGCCGTCGTCACACGCCGAACATCGGCAGCGACACGCACTGGCCGCCATCGACCACCAGCACGGTGCCGGTGATGTACGCGGCCGCGGGCGAGCGCAGATAGACCGCGGCGGCGGCGATCTCGTCGATCGTGCCGAAGCGCCCCAGCGGGATGCCCTTCTTGGCCAGCTCGGCGGCGTTGCCGGGCGCGAGGCGGCGCATGCCCTCGGTGTCGCCGATCGGGCCGGGCGCGATGCTGTTGACGCGGATGCCGAACTGGCCCCACTCGACGGCGAGGTTGCGGGTCATCGCGTCGACGCCGGCCTTGGCCGCCGACGCGTGCAGCTGCAGCGGCGTGCCGTGGTAGTGGAGCGTCGCGGTCACGTTGATCAAGAGGCCGTTGCCCGACAGCCGCAGCGGCTCGAACGCGGCCTTCGCGGCGTGGAAGCTGCCGACGAGATCGATGTCGACCACGGTCTTGAAGCCGTTGGGCGACAGCGCCGCGGCCGGCGCGAGGAAGTTGCCGGCGGCGCCGTTGACCAGCGTGTCGACCGCGCCGAAGCGCTCGCGCGCGGCGGTCACCACCTTGATGACGGCGTCCGGATCTCGGACATCCGCGGCGACCGCGAGGATCGCGCGGCCAGTCTCGGCGCTGATCGCGGCGGCGGCCTCGTCGAGCACCGCCTGCTTGCGGCTGGTGATGCAGACGTCGGCGCCGAGCAGCGCGAACGCGCGCGCGATGCCGCGGCAGATGCCACTGCCGCCACCGGTGACGACGGCGGTGTGGCCCTTGAGGAGATCGTCCTTGAAGATCGCGAGGGGTCCCGTGCGCATGAGCCAACGCTCACACGTTCTGACGAAAGTTGAAACCGATCGCCTGACGCGGTGTCCGTAGGGAAGAACGAGACGCTGCGGGCCGCGCCACTCCTGGTGCCCTGCGGTAGTTCGTCGCTGGAGGTCCGGAATGCGCTCGATCCGTCGTGCGCGCCGGGCGGGGTCTGTCCTCGCCCTGGCGCTGGTGTGTCTGTCTTCGTCCGTCGGCGCCGATGGCGCGCGGCCCTTCAAGCGCGACAAGGGGTCGATCACCGCGTGCACCACCTTCGACCAGCGCGACGCGTCCGATGACTCGGTCGAGTTCACGGTCGCCAACGCCTGCACGATGCCGATCGAGTGCACGATCACCTGGGCGGTGGTCTGCGCGCCCGACACCAAGCGCGCCAAGCGCAAGCAGGAGGGCGCGGCCTTCACGCTGGCGACCAGCGAGTCGCGGGTGACCACGGCCTCGGCGGCCCGCTGCGGCGACGATGGCTGGGCCATCGACGACGTGTCGTGGCAGTGCGCACCGTCGAAGGACTAGTCGCCGCCGGGCTAACCCGCGGCTACCCGGCCGCAACGAACCGAGATCGCTCGCCTTACACCCGAAGTTACAGAAAGGAACCGGTTCAGTGCCCCTGCAATAGATCGCCGCCGCTCGCCCTGCGTGTACATGCTCGAACGGACCCCAAACCGTCATCGGGCTGACACCGGGCAAGAGCCGATCCGCTTGCCGTCCGGTCCAAGTCCGCGACCCGCCTCGCCGAGGCGTGGGGTCCTGTTCGCCAGCACGCGAAACGGGACGTAGTATAAGGACCACGACAATGGGCGACCGGCAGGACATCGACGCGCTCCTCATCGGAGCGCTCTACGGCGAGCTCGAGGGCGCCGACCAGGCGCGCCTCGACGCGCACCTGGCGGCCCACCCCAGCGATCGCGCCGCGATGGACGCCCTGGTCCAGACCCGGGCGACGTTGCGGGACCGCATCGCGGCCCTGCCGGACTTCGATCCGGCGCCGAAGCTCTCGACCCTCCTCCTGCAAGAGGCGGCGAAGCGGGCGCGGCCGGTGGCGGCGGAGTCGGGCGGGCTACTCGCCTGGCTGCGGAACATGTTCCGGCCGATCGTCGCGCATCCCGCGCTGGCCACCGCGATGACCGTCGCGGTGATCGGCGGCGCGGCGGGCCTGCTCTACAAGAGCGGCCGCGGCGAGGTCACCACGGACACCGCGCACAGCAGCGAGATGGCCGCGGCGCCGACGCGGTCCGCCGAGCAGTCGAGCGCGCCGACCGCGCTCGCCCGGCCGCCGGGAGAGGGCAAGTCCCAGTCGACGAACGGCGACTTCCAGGTCGGCCTGCTCGAGGGCCAGGGCGCCAAGGACCAGGCCGAGGCCCGCGTCGCGAAGCCCGCCGACACCGGCGTCGCCGAGATCCGCGGCCAGGAGCGCACCGCGACGATCGATCGCGAGCAGGCCCTCAAGAAGGAGGCGCCCTCCACCGGCAAGGGCCGCGGCTACGTCGCGGTCACCACGCCCGAGCCCGAGGTGAAGCACCTCGAGGACGAGAACGTCGCGCAGCAGCGCTACTACGCCGGCGACACCGCCCCGGGTCGCTCGGGCGCCGCGGCGCCTGGAGCGGGGGCCGCGCCTGCGCTCGCGCCGGCGGCCGATCCGACCGCGCCGGCCGTGGCCTTCGATCAGGACAAGGCCAACGCGCTCGACGCGTGGGCCAAGGTCCAGCACGCGCACCTGACCAAGCTGGTGCAGGCCGGCAAGTGCAAGGAAGCCGGCGCGCTCGGCAGCGACATCGCCGCCAAGGCGCCCGAGTACTTCATCGCGCACGTCGACAACGACCGCGCGGTCCGCGCCTGCAAGCAGTACATCGACAGCGAGAAGCGCCGCCGCGCCAGCGAGACCGCGAAGTCGCGGGCCCGCAACGTCGACGAAGAGCTGGCGCAGCCGCTCGGCAACTGACCGCTACAGCCCGCCGGGGTGCGACGAGCGCCACGCGCGAAACTCGCGGCCCAGCGCATCGCACACGAAGAGATCGGCGCCGATGACGTCGATGCCGCCGTCGTACGGCGCGAACACCGCGCACCGCTCCACGCTGACGAGCAGCAGATCGTCGAGCTCGTCGTCGGCGACGCGCCGGAAGCTCGCGTGGAACCGGTTCGCAGCCCAGCGCGCTGCCACGGGCGCGCACCCCGGTTCGAGCACCACGATCGGCGCGCCGTGCCCGAACAGCGCGGTCGCGATCGCGTCGTGGCGGTGCAGCAGCTCGGCGTACTCGGCCTCGTCGGTGGCGTAGCGCTTGCTGTCCGGCAGGCTGTGGAATCGGATCCAGCGGCGGGTCGCGAATCGCTCGCGCAGCTGATGTCCGATCGGCGGACAGCCGTCGAACGCGGTCTCCCACCACGCCCAGAACTGGTCGGCGTCGAACATCAGCGCGCGGTCGCGAGGTACGCGCGCAGCTCGGGCGCCGCGCCGGCGAGGTCCGCGGCGGTCGGCACCGGCAGCACCGCCGACGACTTGGTCGCCCAGAACAGGATCGGCCCGTCGGTGTGGGGCGCGAGATCGCACAGCGCTGCGCCGGCCTTCGCCGAGTAGACGATGTCGAGCGGCGGACCTCCGCTGTCCGCGAACCGGACCGCCGCGCGCACGCCGCGCGCGGTCGAGCGCCCGTAGCCGCCGCCGAAGTACGCGCCGAGCACGTTCACCGTGCGCCGCAGCGCCGCGATGCTGACGCCGCTCGACGCGCCGCGCGCCTCGTCGACCAGCGCGAGCGTGCGCCGCGCGAGGTTGGCGATCCGCCACGGGCTGGTCACCGGCCACGGCGTGACCCGCACCGCACAGACCTCGGGCAGCGTCTCGCGCGTGAACCCGACGCCGAGCGCGGCGGCGAGATGCAGGCCCGCGAGCACGCCCGCGGTCGTGCAGGTGCTGCCGACCGCGAGCACGATCCGCCGCGGCGCCGGGCAGCTCCCCTCGGCGACCTGCTCGGCCAGCTCGAACGCCGCGGTCAGCGCGCCGACCGCGCCCTCGGGGCTCGCGCCGCCGGGCGGCATGATCCACGGCACCGCGCCCGACGCGCGCTCGCGCCGCGCGAGCAGCGACATCGCCGCCGGCAACAGCGCGACCGAGGCGATGCGCTCGATCCGCGGGCCGCACGCGATCATCGCCGCGAGGTTCGCGCGCGCCGGATCGCTCGCGGGTTGCGGGAACAGCAGCACGCCCGCGCCCAGACCGGCGGCCTCGGCGTGCATCACCGTCGCGACCGCGTGGTTCGAGCCGTACGCGCCGGTCGCCCAGATGTGGGTCGCGCCGGCGGCCCGCGCGCGACCGAGCACCGCCTCGAGGGTGCGCACCTTGTTGCCGCCGTAGCGCAGGTTCGAGCGATCCTCGCGCTTCACCCACACGTCGGCGCCGAGCTCGGTCGACAGCGCCGCCAGCCGCTCGACCGGCGTGGGCCAGCCGCCGAGGCGGACCCACGGCAGCGCCCGCCCGAGCGCGGGCAGGCGGCGAAACAGCGCGACCTCGTCCAGGTGCATCGACGCGTGAAGCGTATCAGGCCGCTCGACCGCGTGCGGCGCGACGCGGGCGCTCTCGCGCGGGGTCGGTGTCGGCAGAATCGAGACGTGGATTCAGATCGATTCGGCCCGCGCGAGGACGTCGCGTCAGTGCGCTTCGGGCACGTAGTCGGGCGGCAGCTGGCCGCCGTCGCCGAACAGGAACTGCTCGCACTGCTCCTTCAGCACCTCGTGCGAGCGCTTCAAGGTGAGGTCGAGGCGGTACTCGTTCACGATCTTCTTCGAGTGCTCGATCCACTGCGCCCAGGCGTCAGCGGAGATCGAGTCGAAGATGCGCTGGCCGAGCTCGTCGTTGAACGGCTTGTAGGGGAGACCGGGGAGGGTGGCGCCGAGCTTGGCGCACTTGACGGTTCGGGGCACGGGCGCATTCGAGCAGGTTCCGCCAGGCGGGGCAAGGCGCGGCCCCCGATGGTTCGCCCGCGCCGCCGTTCGCGATGATCTGGATCAGTCCGGATCCCGCCGCTTGAGCCGGGCGATCGGCGTCGGCGTCGACGGCACCGCGCGGGTCCCGAGGGTCTGGCGCAGCCGCGTCAGCATCAGCCGCGCGACCCGCGGCGACAGCGGCGAGTTACCGGCGCGGACGTCCTGCAGCGAGCCGGTCAGCGCCTCGGACAGCTCGTCCTTCAGCAGGTAGCCGTCGGCACCCGCCTCGAACGCGGCCATCACGTGGTTGCGGTCGTCGTAGCCCGACACCACCAGCACGCGGATCTCCGGGGTGACCCGGCGCAGCTCGCCGATGAGCGAGGCGCCGTCCATGCCGGGCATCTCCATGTCCACGATCGCGACGTCGTAAGCGTTCTGAGTCGCAGCTTCGATCCCTGCGCTCGGCGTTCCGCAGCCAGTCGCCCGGTGGCCTGCGTGGGTGACGAGTTTTTCGATGAGAACTCGGGGCGATTCGTCGTCGTCGATGATCAGGCAGCGCACGAGACCTACACTGTGCAACCTCGGTACCAGGTAGAGGCCTAAACAATCTGAGTACTTGAGAATACGAAAATCCAAGAAATGGGGCCAGCCCACCACGGCCATGTGGTCTTCGTACCGCGGTCCGACCGAGGCAACGTTTTCGTCGCATCTCGGTTACTATCCTGCGATGAGGACCCTTCGACTAAGCGCGTACGCGCTCGTCGCGTTCGCGGCGTGCGGCGGAAGCGACTCGCCTTCGATCGACGATTTCTACCCCACGCTACCGCCGACGGGTGGTGCAACCGGCGCATTTGCGCGAGCCGCGACGGCGAGCGATCTGCTCACCGGCCCGGCCGCGCAGGGCCTCGTCGGTGATCTCGTCATCGGCAACGACAAGGCGCGCTTCATCGTCCAGGCGACGGGCCGCACGATCGGCGTCGTGCCGCCCGGCGGCAACCTCATCGACGCGGCGCTCGTGAACGCCGACGGCAGCCAGGCCACCGAGGACCACTTCGGCGAGCTGTCGATGGTCTACAAGCTCGGCCGCACCTGCGATCACCAGTCGCTCGAGATCGTCCGCGATGGCTCGAAGGGCGGGCCCGCGGTGATCCGCGCGGTCGGCGTGACGACCGCCAACGACTACGTCGACATGAAGGGCATCCCCGCGATCCCCGTCGACGGCGATGTCGATCCCGACGTCGATGATCACCTCGAGTGCGCCACGACCTACGTGCTGTCGCCGGGCAAGGACACGCTCGAGGTCTACTGGACGCTCTTCAACGGCACCAAGGATCACGCCGAGGGCCCGATGGGCTCGCTCGCCGACACCGGCGGCGTCGTCGACGTGTGGGGCTCGGGCCGCGGCTTCGAGAAGCTCGGCATCGAGGCGCTCGCCAACCTCTCGGCGAAGTCGGCGATCGACTTCGCGGTCTACCAGGGCCCGGGCGTCGCCTACGGCCTGGTGCCGCGCCACGCCGCCGCGAACGTGCCCAACGCGCAGTTCGCGATCGCCGGCGTGTCGATCGTGCTGTTCGGCGCCGACTCGCTGATCGATCTCGTCGATCGCAAGAACCGCTACCTGGTCCTCGATCCCAACCAGGGCAAGACCGAGCAGATGGACGTCGTCGTCGCGCGCGACGCCGGCGGCGCCGACGCGCACTTCCGCGAGGTCGCGGGCCAGGCCACGTCCGACATCGCCGGCACCGTCACGTTCGGCGGGGCGGCCCCGGCGGTCGCCCGCGTCGGCGTCTACAACGACCTCGATGGCAACGGCGCGATCGACGACACCGACACGATCGTCAGCTACTTCGACACCGACGCCACCGGCCACTACGCCGGCAAGATCCCGACGGCGGGCAACCACCTGGTCCGCGCCGAGGTCAAGGATGTCGGGCGCTCGCCTGTCGCGCCCGCCGCCGCCACCGTCGACCTCAGCGTCCCCGCCCCCGTGAAGCTCGATTACACCGTGCTCGACGACGAGACCAGCCAGCCCATCCCGGCGCGGCTGATCGTGATCGGCGATCACGCGGCGTTCCCCGACATGCGCGTGTTCTCCGACAGCGATCGCCTGCCGGGCATGGTCGCGAGCATCCACGCCGCGTACGGCACCACGACCGATCTCGGCGACGGCGCCGATCCCGCGTTCACCGTGCCCGCCGGCGCGACCTATCGGGTCTACGCCTCGCGCGGCACCGAGTGGTCGGTCGCCTCGACCAAGGTCACCGCGACCGCGCCCCAGAGCCTGACCTTCAAGCTCCGCCACACCGTCCCGACCGACAAGTACGTCGCGACCGAGTGGCACGTCCACCAGGTCGGCTCGCCCGACTCCAACGTCGCCTCCGACGTGCGCGTGCGCTCGGCGGTGTCGGCCGGCGTCGAGGAGTTCGCGGTCACCGACCACGACTACGTCTCGGACCTCGAGCCGATCGTCGAGGATCTCAAGCTCACGGATCGCGTCCGCGTGATCTCCGGCGTCGAGACCACGCCGTTCGCCTACGGCCACTTCATGGCGTGGCCGATGAACCTCGACCCCGCGTCGCCCAGCCACGGCGCCGTCGACTGGGGCCGCGGCATGCCCGGCTTCTCGATGGTGCCCGAGGAGATCTTCGCCGCGATGCGCGAGAAGGGCGCGCAGTGCGTCCAGATCAACCACCCGCGCGGCAAGCCCGGCATCGGCAACTTCCAGTCGTTCTTCGATCGCGCCAACCTGCAGTTCGACTACGGCAACCGCTCGATCTTCGGCGACTTCGCCAACGCCGAGGTCCCCAACGAGCTGCTCCGCCTGCCGGGCGCCTCGCTGTGGAGCGACACGTTCAACACCCTCGAGGTGTGGAACGGCTTCGAGATGATCGACAGCGACACCGACGGCCGCCGCGAGATCTCCAAGCTCGATCGCGTGCTCGCCGACTGGTTCAACTTCCTGTCGATGGGCCTGGTGCTGACCCCGACCGGCTCGAGCGATACGCACACGGTCTTCGGCGACGCGATGGGCATGCCGCGCACGATGGTCCGGGTCTCGGACGACAGCCCGGCGGCGCTCGCCTCGGGCGCGATCGTCGACGACACGATGATGACGTTGACCGGCGCGCGCGCCCGCGACATCGTCGTGACCAACGGCCCGATGATCACCGTGACCTCGGCCAACGTCTCGGCGATCGGCTCGGTCGTCACGGCGCAGAGTAACAGCGTCACGCTCCACGTCACGGTCACGTCACCGGACTGGGCCGAGATCGACACGCTCGAGGTCTTCGCCAACGCGACCCCGCCGTCGCCGGCTGCGGTGACCGCGCTCGTGCCGCACCAGTGCTGGACCTCGCGTGACCCGGCGTCGATCGCGGCCACCGACCCGTGCGCCAAGGCGACCCTGGCGCCCGCGCCGATGACCGTCACCGCGGTCTCGGTCGGCGGCGGCTTCAGCCGCTGGGAGGCCTCGCTCGACGTCACCATCGACGCGGCCGACCTCGCGACCCGGACCGGCGCCACCGGCACCGACGCCTGGCTGGTGTTCCGGGCGCGCGGCGACAAGGCGATCTTCCCGATCCTGTTCGACGACGTGGTGACCTCCACCACGCTACCGGTGCTGGTCGATGGGACCAACGCCGGCGCGGTCGACGGCGCGCTCCGAGGCCACGGCGTGCCGGCTACCGCGTTCACCGCCCCGGTGTTCGTCGACTTCGACGGCGGTGGCTACCGCGCACCGTTCGCGCCATAGTACGGTTCCGCCGCGGCGGGCCGCCGCGCAAGGTGTTTGATGAACGGATCTCTCCTCGACGTGGTGCGCGACGGCGGCGTCGCCATGTGGCTGATCATCGGCCTCTCGGTGGTCGCCCTGGCGGTGGCCACGGAGCGCGCGGTCGCGCAGTGGCAGTTCACGACCCGCGCCCGGCTGCTCGCCGACACGGTCGGGCGCTGCCTGTCCAAGGGCGCGCTGGATGAGGGCCGCAGCGCGTGCGAGCGCTCGCCGTCGCCGCTGGCCGATGTCTTCCTGGTCGGGTACGAGCGGCTCGGCCGCGCGAAGCCCGAGCACGTGGCCGCCGCGGTCCATCGCGAGCGCCAGCGCGTCAACCAGGACCTCAAGTCGCGGCTGTGGATGCTCGGCACGATCGGCGCGACCGCACCGTTCATCGGCCTGTTCGGCACCGTCGTCGGCATCATGAACGCGATGGGCGGCTTCAAGGGCGACGTCACCTACTCGATGGTGTCGGGCCCGATCTCCGAGGCGCTGGTCGCCACTGCGGCCGGCATCCTCGTCGCCGTCGAGGCGGTGTTCCTGTTCAACTTCTTCAACCAGCGCGCGGGCCGGATCGCGATCGAGCTCAAGCTCCTGACCGACGAGTTCCTCGAGCAGCTGAGCGAGGCGCCGAGCGAGAGCGGCGGTCGCAAGTCCAAGGGCAAGGACAGCGCAAAGGACGCCGATGGCGATCGGGAAGCAGCCTAGCGACGGCGGTGGTGACGGCGAGGAGGAGTTCGGCGACGCCGGGCTCTTCGCCGAGATCAACATCACGCCGCTCACCGACGTCTTCCTGGTGATGCTGATCATCTTCATGATCAGCGCGCTCGCCGTGCAGGCGAACGCCAACCAGAAGATCAAGCAGGCCGATCAGGCCACCAAGAAGGTCGAGCAGGACAAGCGCTCGGGCCTCAAGGTCAACCTGCCCAGCGGCGCCGCCCAGGAGATCGATCCGTCGAAGGCCTCGCTGGTCCTGGTCATCCCGGTCAGCGGCGACATCCAGGCCAACGGCAAGATCATCCCCGAGAGCGATCTCGACAACCTGCTTCGCGCCGCCTACGCGCGCGACAAGACCACGCAGGTCGTGCTCCAGGTCGACCGCGGCGTGCCCCACGGCCGGGTCGTCGACCTGATGGAACGGGCCAAGCACGTCGGCCTCACGAGGCTGGCGTTCGGCACCAACGCTGGCGGCGGCAAGTAGCGCCGCTGACCAGTCGGCGCGCGGAGTTGCGCCAGATCACGTTCGCTGCTGGTCTGACCCGAGGCGATCCGCCGCACGTCGCCAGGCCGCCGCGGTTCGGACGTGATCCCGTCACGGGTGCGTGATACGAAGGGCGCTTCCATGAAGCATCTTCCGTTCTTCGCGCTCGTCCTCGCCGCCTGTGGTCCCAGCGTTGGCGCCTCTGTCGACG
The DNA here is from genome assembly GCA_021413675.1 of Deltaproteobacteria bacterium. Taxonomy (GTDB): domain Bacteria; phylum Myxococcota_A; class Polyangia; order Haliangiales; family Haliangiaceae; genus JAIOQA01. The sequence goes on from JAIOQA010000271.1 coordinate 25,351, forward strand.
CGAAGCCCGGCACCGCCGATGCCGCCACCGACGCGCCGGTCGGGCCGGACGCGAACCTGACCGACGCCCCGCTCACCGAGGTGTCGAAGGTCTACGCGCACAGCGGCAAGCAGCTGTACCGGATCGACACCACGACGGCGCAGCCGACGCCGGTGCTGATCGGGACGTTCACCGACAGCGGCCCGGACCTGGGCACCGCGAGCATCACCGACATCGCTGTCGACAAGGCCGGCAAGATGACCGGCTGCACGCTCAAGAAGATCTTCACGATCGATCCCGCGACGGCCGCGGTGACGTTCGTCGCGGCGCTGCCGAGCGGCACCCCGAACATCACGAGCTTGTCGTACGTACCGGTCGATCTCAATGACCCCAACAGCGCCGAGATCCTCGTCGCCGTCGACACCGATGGCAACGTCCTCAAGATCGAGGGCACCACGATCACGACGGTGGGCAGCTACGGGATGAGCAACGGCGAGGTCATCGGCTCGTCCGGCGATATCGTCGCCGTCCGCGGCGAGGGTATCTTCGCCACCGTCGACATCGGCACGACGCTCACGAACAACGACTACCTCGCGAAGATCGATCCGACGACGTGGAACGCCACGATCGTTGGTACGGACCTCGGTGTCAGCAAGGTCTTCGGCCTGGGCTACTGGCGCACCAAGCTGTACGGCTTCGTCGATGTCGGCACCGGCGCGGGCCAGATCCTCGAGATCGATCCCAAGACCGGCGCGGTCACGCCTGGCGCGACCGGCACGATCGAGTGGTTCGGCGCCGGCGTCACAACCGACGCGCCGATCGTCGTGAACTGATCGCGATCGCGGCGCGCGTCAGAACTCGACGTGCAGCCGCACCGACCCGATGACGACCGGGCCGCGGTCGGTGTTGTAGCCGGGCGCGGATCACCTGGAGGTCCGCCGCCGGTGAGATGCCGTAGGGCAGGTGGGCGGTGTAGTAGACCTCGGTGATGTTCTCGCGGCCGTAGTGGAGCGTGCCGTCGCCGAGCAGGAAGCCGTGGCCGCCGAGCTTGAGGTACTCGCGGTGGAACGAGGACAGGCCGTTGGTCACGACCGCGACGCCGAGGCGATCGTCGGGGCGGTGCCAGCGCGCGCCGCGCAGCGTGCCGCCGAGCTCGAGGGTGTTGTCGATCTCGGTGTACGCGAACGCCTCGTTCTTGCCGTCGGCCCAGCCGGCGCGGCCGAACAGCGAGAGATCGGTGGTGAGTGCCTGCTCGGCGTTGAGGCCGGCGCCGATCTTGGTGCGGCCGGCGGCGCGGCTGGTGGTGATGTCGGGCGCCGCGATCGCGCCGGCGCGGAACTCGTCGATGGCGGCGCGGTAGCTGCCCATCGCAGCGTGGTTGAGATAGCCGAGCACCCGCACGACGCTGTCCCTGCCGTCGATCTGGCCGCGGTGCTCGACCTCCACCTGTTCGCCGCGCGCGTGCGCGATCCCGAAGTCGTAGTCGATGCCGTTGGCGACCGACGGCATGAGCATCTCGCCGACGCGCACCGACCACGCCGGATCGTCGTACTCGGTGACCGCGCCGAGCGTGTAGCCGCGGGTGTCGGCGGCGTAGTCGTAGGACCCGTTGTTGTCGACGGCCCAGTTCATGAACTGCAGGTGGCTGTCGCTGCCGAGCGCGTTTACGTCGAACGTGTCGGCGGTCGACATCTTGCCGGCGCGGATCTCGAGGCGACGGCGCGGTAGCCGCGCGAAGCCCGACAGCGGCCCGCGCGTCGCATCGACCTCGGCATCGCCGAGCGGGATGATCTGGTGGACGATCGCGCGCGCGAGGTACGGCGCCGAGCCGAGCGTCGGGTTGCGGACGACGTCGAGGTTCGAGAACCCGCCGACGCCGAGCGCCTGGCCGACGCCGCCACCGCCGGCGGATTCGCCGTCGATCAGGAGCTCGGTGGTCGACGTGACCAGCAGGCCGCCGAACACGGTGCCCACGATCGAGGTGGCATCATCGGCGGGCGCGGACAGGCTGTTGATGCCGCTGTACGGCGACCGGAAGCCAGGGTGGAACTGGTTGATGACGTTGAGCTGACCAGATACCCACCAGCGAGCCTGGGGATGCGGGAAGACGGTGCGACGCGGGGTCGCCGTGGCCGTGCCGCCGAGGGCGACCGCGAGCAGGGCTGAGGTGATGCACGCGCGAAGGATTGGCATGGACGCTGTGCGAGAAATGTAGCGCGAGCGCCGGACGCGCGGTGACGGTCAGTAGTACAGGAACGGCCACCAGTTCAGCATCGGCGCGCCCGCGGCGTCCTTGGACGCGTTGCCGAGGCCGGGCATGTTCTGCCGCCACCACACCATGTGCGGACCCATGCAGTCCTGCGCCAGGCCCTTGTAGGGATCGAGCATGCTGGTGGTGAACGTGTCCTTGAGCCCCGTGCCATCGCGGAAGTGCATGCACGACGTCTGCACCGGTGACGGGCTCTCGAGGTCGTACTGGGCGCGACCGTTCGGCGTGAAGTGGACGTTGCCGCACACCGGATCGTAGTTGCTGACGGTGCCACCACCGTCGATGTCGTAGGCCAGCGAGGTCGTCGTCGGGTAGGAGATGTGCACGCCGTCGTACGGCACCGCATAGAGGTTCTGGAACGGCGTGCCGTACTTCGTGTTCATGTTCATGTTCGCGAACTCCTGGAAGTACTGCGAGAAGTACGGGACGTCGTTGGTGCTGTTGCCGAACGACTCGATGCCGTGGCCGAGGCTCTCGAGGAAGCAGCCAGGGCCGCGCGTGGCGTTGACCCAGCCGATGCGCAGCGAGCGGGTCAGCGGGATCGCGTCCTCGTCGTCGAAGCAGCCGTTGCCGGCGCACCGGTTCATCGTCGCGAGGCGGACGCGATTGGCGTCGTACATCGGCTTGATCTCGAGGACCTCGGCGGCGGAGACGTCGGGCACGTCGGCGTCGCCGAGCACCCACACTTCATTGACCAGGCCGCGATCGACCAGCTCGGCCAGGGTCAGGTTGTGCGACGGGTTCTGCGGATCCGGGATGTGGTAGTAGTCCGCGAACTGCTGGGTGAATAGCTGCTCGTAGTCGAAGCCCCACGCGCCCTCGACCGGGTTCTCGCGCGGGTACCGGGTGCTGTTGTGGAGCGCGTAGCCAGCGGGTGGCGTCACGTCGCGCAGATCGATCGTGTACGCCAGCTGGTAATCGAGGAACGCCGGCGCCTGCGGGTTGGCGTAGCCGTGGTAACGGCTGCCTTCCTCGAGCGCCGCGATGATCCCCTGGAGCCGGGTGCGCATCGCGTCCATCGAGACCGCGTTGACGAAGTTCAGCGCGAGGACGCGCGGCTTCATCACGGTGATCTGAGCATGGTGCTGCGCGATCCACGGATCCGAGTTGGCGCTGCTCTGGGCGTTCGGCCATTCGACCGGCGCGGTGGCCGCTGCGGTGTACGTGACCGCGAGCTGATACGTCGAGCTGGCCGCATAGCCGCGGACCGCGACATAGACCGGCGTGGCCGCGGTCAGCGTGATCAGGCAGCTCTCGCTCGAGCCCGACCTGTACGGCCGACAGTCGTACGCCGACGTCGTCGGCGCGGCGCCCTTGCGCACGTAGAGATCGGCGTCGCCGGTGCCGGTCATCACGGCCTTGAAGTCACCGCTGAGCGCGGCGTACGGGCCGTAGTACTTCCACGCGCCCTGGGCGACGGTGCCGCTCTGGTTGTCCGTGACGACCGTCCCCGTGGTGGTCGTGGTGCAGGTCGAGGTGTCCCAGCCGCCGCAATCGGCGCGGCACGCGGCGCTGCCGCCGCTGTACGTGCTCGACAGGCCGGTGCAGGTCGTGGCGCCGCCGTCACAGGTCTCGCCGGTCTCGACCACGCCGTTGCCGCACGCCGCCGGCGGGGTGTAGTTGATCGCTAGCTGATAGGTCGAGCTCGCGGCGTAGCCGTTCACCGACACGTAGACCTGCGTCGGAGCGGTCAGCGTCAGCTGGCAGGTCTCGCTCGAGCCGCTCTTGTACGGACGGCAGTCGTACGCGGTCGAGGTCGGCTGCGCCCCCTTGCGGATGTAGAGGTCGGTGTCGCCGGTGCCGGTCATCGTGACCGTGAACGCGCCGACGCCCGCGGTGTACGGGCCGAGGTGGTTCCATGCGCCGCGCACGATCGTGCCGGAGGCGGTCACGGGCTGCGCGAGCGCGGACGCCTCGGTGTCGAGGCCGGGTGCGCGCTCCGCATCGGCGAGGCACGCGATGAGGAACAAGGCGGGGAAGACGAGGGCGGTGCGAAAGCGAATCACGAGGTGAGCTCCGATGCGAACGGCCCTCTGGTAGTCGAATCGTTGCCGGCCCACAAGATGGCTAGCCGTGTCGCCAGCGGGCTGATGTCAGCCGGGATGGAGTGGCGCGAGTTCGCGTCATGAACAACCGCGTCCACTTGCGACGGGCGGCAAACGCCCGCAACCGCCGCGCCCGATGGCCGAGACGTGCGACATGCGCGCCGCGAGCCTCGATGGACCTCCGACCCAGCGGGCGATCCGCGCGGCGCGGACGTAGGCCATGCAGCACGCGCACAAGCCCGCGGCGGCGCCGTCGCATGGCGCGGCAAAGACGCCGACGGTCCACGAGCGCGCGCCGGTCGCGCCCGCCGCGGTGCACGCCGGGCCGCCGCCCGCGACGCCGCCGGATCACACGGCGCTCTTGCCGTGGATGGACGACTACGTCGCGACCGCGAAGGCCGCGCCGGCGGTCGCGCAGATGCACGCGCACATGGCGAAGGTCGCGGGCGCGGCGCACGCGTCGTCGCTGGTCGCGGCGAAGGATCGCACCGACGACCGCCGCGGGCGCTTCCAGCTCCTGAACGAGCTCGATGCGGTCGACGACCCGGACGTGCGCCACGCGATGATGGCGACCTTCGCGCAGACGACCGGCGAGTCGCTCACGAGCTTCGTCGGCGACGCCGACTGGCAAGGCGATCGCGATCGCGACCAGGCGCTCGCGCTGATCTCGCCGGAGCGCGACGCGACCGAGCGTCGGATGGCGGCGATGGCGCCGGCCCAGCGCTCGGCGCTCGCGGGCCAGGCCAGCGGCTGGGCGCAGCAGGTGCTCGACGTGACCGGCACGGACGACGCGAACGACGACGCGAGCGCGCAGCAGATCGCGCGCGTGCTCGGACCGCGCTCGCCCGAGGAGATCGAGGCGATCCGCGCGGCGATCCGCGCCAATACCAACGGGCGCCACTCGATCTACGAGGAGCTCGATCGGTCACTGTCGGGTGGCAACGAGGACGAGGCGATCGCCGGGCTGTCCGGCGATCCGGTGCACGCCGCGGCGGCCGGGCTGGTCAACGCCGATGGCGACCCGGCGCGCACGGCCGAGATCCTGCGCGGGCTCGATCCGGCGGAGCTCGCCGAGCTGAAGCAGCGCAACCCGCTGGGCACGAGCTGGATCACCGGCGCCGTCGTCGAGGGGCCGCACCGCGACGAGGTCGCGAAGCTGCTGGCCGGTGATCGCGCGGGCGCCGATGCATCGCGGCTCGGCAGTTTGCTGGTGGCGCCGGATCTCGAGACCCGCGCCATGGCCGCGAAGGGCTTCGACGACGCGGAGCGCGAGGTCGCCGATCGCAGTGACCAGGCCGTGCTCGCCGACTTCGAGCGCAAGCCACCGGCGGAGGTCGTCGCCGCGCGCGAGGCGTGGGATGCCCAGGCGCGGGTGACCGGCGGACCGTCGTGGGACGACATGCTCGAGGAGCGCTTCGCCGACGGCGACCATGGCGCCTACCTGCGCATGCAATCGCTCTCGCGCGGCGACCGCGCCGGGGACCGGGCGATCGCGCTGCGCGAGGGGCTGCGCGCGAATCATCAGCAGGCGATCGAGGACGCGCTCGCGAACCCCGATCTGCACAGCACCGATCCAGCGCGGCACGCGGCGGCGGAGGCCGAGCAGCGCGCGGTCGGCGAGCGCGCGCGATCCCTCGATGGCATCACCCAGCACGTGCTCGGGATGCTGAGCGGCGATGAGGGCGCGAAGACCGGGCGGGATGTAGACAGCCAGTTGCGCGACCACTACGCCGAGGTCGCGGCCCATCACCCGGGCTTCGACGAGCCGTTCGAGGCTGCAGAGTACGCGTTCAACCGCACCGCGAAGGATGCCGCGCGCAAGGCGAACGCGGTCGACGACGAGCGCGCCGCGGGCGAGGTGTGGAAGGACGGCGTCCTCGGCACCGTGACCCAGGTGCACCGCGCCGAGGCCAAGCACGACACCGCGAAGGCCGCGGCGCTCGTCGACGGCGTGAAGTCCAACGCCGAGCTCGACAAGTTCAAGCAGGAGTTCTCCGAGCGCTACCGCACCCCGATGATCGCCGAGCCCGATCTGGCCGCGTTCGAGATGCGCGCGCAGATGGCCAGGCTCGGTGGCGACGCGCGGCCGCTCGAGGACATCGAGCGCGGCCTGGCGCGCGACGACATGGACGCGAGCGAGCTGCGCCTCGACAACGCGCGGCGCTATGGCGCCAAGGCCGAGCGCCGCGAGGATCTCGAGCTCCGCCTGCAGGGCGAGCTCCTCGAGCGCCAGCACTCCACCGCGCTCGACACCCACGAGCAGCTGCGCGCGTGGACGGGCGGCAACGTCGGCACCGAGGAGCACGCGCGCGAGCAACTCGACGCCGCCGAGGCCATGCTCGAGCCGCGCAAGGACGTGTTCGGCGTGCAGCCGCGCGACCTCAAGGCCGGCGTCGGCGCGCAGGAGTTCGATCGCATCGACACCAACCTCACGCGCTCCCTGGAGGTCCAGCGCGAGGAGAAGACCCGGCTCGCCGCCCGCACCGGGAAGATCTTCGCGACCATCGCCAAGCTCGGCGCGCTCGTGACCGCGCAGCCCGAGTTGATGGTCGCCATCGACGCCCTCGGCCACCTCGGCGAGATGGCGATCAAGTCATCGATCGCCGGCGAGGCCTACGACTCGACCGCGGACTGGAAGTCCTTCCGCGGCGCGATGGTCGAGGACGCGGTAACGCTCGGCGGCGCGCACCTCCTGACGTCGGCGATCGCCTCCGGCAAGATCGGCATGGCCGGCGCGGACGCGATCGGCGCGGCGGGTGCTGGTGCGGCGGGCGCCGGTGCCGCGGGTGCCGCAGGCGCGAGCACGGTGGCTGCCGGCGAGGCTGCGAAGGCCGCCGAGTCCGCCGAAGCCGTCGCCAAGGCCGAGGCCACCGCCGAGCGTACCGCCGCCGATGTCGTCGAGCACGGCGCCAAGCCGGTTACGCCGGAGCCGCCGCACGCCGAACCCGCTATCGACAACGGCCTCGCGGGGCGGGGCGAGCGGCCTGCGCCAGGGACGCGGGCCGAGACACGCGAACAGTATCGTGCCAGGAGACGCCAAGAACGTATCGAAGAGAAGGGGATCGCTGGGCGCGGGAAGCGCCCTGCGCCTGAAACGCGGGCGCAGACACGCGAGCAGTACAAGGCCAGGAGTGGCCGTGAGCGGGCTGAGGCGACGGTCGCGCGCGCCGACCAGCCGCTGGAGAATCCGCGTCCATCCGCTGCGAAGGAAGGGCATGGCCACGGTCGGCATGGCTGGCAGACCACAGACGCCGAACAAGCCATGCGCGTGAAGTCCGGGCGCTATCCCGATGACCGCATCGGGCCAATCCTGCGCACGCAGAGACCGATTGGTCGCGCCTCGCGATTCGGCTCTCCGGAGGCAGAGGCCGAAGCTCTCGGCCGCGGAAGAAAAGAACTGGAGAGGAAACTCGCGAAGGACGCCAAGACTGCGGCCGCGACGGGCGCTCCTGCGCCAAAATATGTCGACCAAGCAGGGAAACCAGCGGACTTCGGCCCGCGAGTACCAACCAATCGCCCCGGAGGGTATGGTTCGTCGCAGGTCCTGCGTACCCACCCAAACGGTCAGCCGCACCTCGATGCTGACGGCAATCGCGTTGCCCTCCCCGATTCAACTCCTTTGCCAAACGCACTCGTTGTTTGGGAATACGTCCCTTCGACTGGCAAATGGCAGCCCAAGACCTACTACCCGGAGCCGTAGATGAGTGCCCGCGACCTGATTTTGAATGAGTTTACGCTATACTATCGTGGTGACGAGGTCGACGTTGAGCAGCTTGAGGACCTGCGTGATAGAGCCGAGAGTTCCGCATTGCGCCTGGCGAGTGAGGCTGGTGTTCAGGGGGCTCCCCAAGTCGTGTCGCTCCTACGGGAATTGCGGGACAATCGTGCGCACCCGTTTCACGAGTCAATCGGCATCAGCTCGGAGCTCTGGTGGGCTCAGGATGATGAGCTGTTTTTGGTGTTCCAGCAGGTCGTTGACTGGATGCTTGCTCGACTGGCGCTGATCACATCCTCTGGTCCTCCATGAGGCGGTCCCAATGATGCCCTGCGAAGCTGGAGACGACTGTCGCCGTTTGGTCGCACATTTTGAGAGGTTCTGAACGCCGCGACGCTGCAGTGGCGCGCAGAGATTCCGCTCTTGATGCACCTCTGGGCGAAGGCATCGCTCAGGGACCCGTTGCCTGGTGGCATCAGCCCGGAACCCAGGTGGGTCGCATATTTCAGGATCCGGGATGACGCTGCAGCAGATCATCGCTGACGAGTTCAGTCGCCACTACCGCGAAGACGAGGTCGATATCGACAGGTCGGAGCAGTTGAAAGGTCGAGCGGAGGCATCTGCGGTTCGGCTATCGGCCATGGTTGGTAGCGATCGGAAGGTAGATTTGGTCGCGTTGCTGCGCGCGCTTCAGGCGGATCGCGTTCATCCCCTCCACGCAGAGATCGGGGGACGCTCGGAGCTCTGGTGGGCCGATGACGACGAGTTGTTTGCAGTGTTCCAGCAGCTCGTCGATTGGATTCTCATGGGTCTCGCAGCTCCACCTTCCTCGACCTCACCCTGATCGACGTGCGCGACGACCGCGATCCTGCGTCAATCCCGCCGAGGCAGCGCATGCGCCTGCTGCAGCAACCGGAAGTCCTGTGCGACCTGCCAGGCGGTGGCGAACGAGCACGAGACGCGGCGGGCGACCTCGGCGATCGACAACGCGGGCGACCGTTCGAGCACGGTCCACACGTCGGCGCGCCACGTGGGCCCCATGCGCACACGGTTGCGATAGCCCGCGTGGCGGCGCACGAGTACCTCGGGCGACAGGACGTCTTTCGCGCGGTCGCGGAGCGTGCCGCTGGGGACGCGCAGCACGGTTCCGGCGAAGCGTGGATCGGCGCCGCGACGCGCGAGCTGGAAGTCAGTGCCGACGGACAGCAGATCGATGGCCGGACCTCGATATCCCTTCGCGAGACGAGCGAAGCGGCGGTCCTTGGCGCACCACGACGCAACGGCCGCCCAGTAGGCGTGGACGCGATGTGACGGGTGCGCCGCGACAAGTCGAATCAGTGCGTCGGCGTTGACGTGCGCGTGATGCACGCCGAACCAGGTGGTGAGCACCGAGAGCACGCGAAGGTCGCCATCGTCCATGCCGACCGACGACGCGTGCACGAGGGTGCCCTCGATGTCGGCGTCGACCTCTGGCGCGGCAGCGAAGGCCATGCCGATGGCTGTCATCCGCGCAGTTAGCTCATCGGGCGACGGCGCGATCGGTGGCGTCGTGTCGGGCCTGAACGCCATGGAATTGGATTATCCGATACCGCGACGTCCGATCGACCATTGCGTCAAGCGCGTCGCTACGGCCCGCTCCAGCCCGCTACGGCCGGTAGAACACCTGGACGGCGTCCAGGCTGGCGGCGCGGTCGCCGTCGGAGGTGAGCTCGACGCGATACTGGAAGTAGCGGGCGGGCGCGACGTCGGGGGCGGTATCGCCCACCACCGGCTCGGACCAGGGCAGACCCGCGCAGGCCTCGGGCGCATCGCAGGTGCGCACGCGCACGATGGCCGCGCTGCCAGTCTCCGCGGCGGCGGTCGTCACGACCTGCTCGATGGAGCTCGGCGCGCCGAGGTCGTGGACGGCGGATTCGTAGAACGCCAGCGCGGGGATCGGCGGGCGGCCGCCGCGGTAGTGGATCGAGATCGCGGCGTCGCGGGTGTTGCCGCCGTCCTTGTTGGCGGTGTCCTTGACCTCGATCTTCCAGGCGCCGGGGGCGGGCTTGCCGTCGAGGACGTGGGTGGTGCGGCGCTCGTTGGTGGTGCCCATGCGATCGACGTCGCCGGCGGGGCGGATCTCGGCCGCGGTGCCGTCGGGCGCGCGCACGGTGACCGCGAGGTCGCGCAGGTGCGGGTGGTTGATCGTGTACCCGACGTCGATGCCGACGACGGTCGCGCCGGCCGGGATCACCGGCGTGAACGTGTAGCTGACGTTGCCGCCGGCGCCGAAGTACAGGTCGGTGTCGTCGGCGCTGCCGGTCACGCGATCGGTGCGCGGGACGACGGGGCGCAGGTGAGCGAGCGGGAACGGGCCGCCGGTGAGGTCGGGGCCGACGGCGACGCGGAGGCGGGCGTGGGCGCTCTGGTTGTCCTGGTTCTCCTCGATCACCAGATCGTGCCAGCCGGCGGTGAGCGACAGCGCGGGCGTGGTCTCGACCTCGGACTCGGTCGTCGGCTTGTCGAGCACGAGCGTGCCGTCGACGCGCAGGCGGTGGCCGTCGTCGGTGTCGAGCAGGAGTCGGTAGTCGCCGGCGCGATCGATGCGGACCTGGCCGGCCCAGTGCAGCGACCACGTGTCGGCGGCGGTGATGCCGCTGTCGAGCGGGATCAGGTTGCCGAAGTCGAGATCGAGCGCGTCGTCGGCGAGCAGCGCGCGGCCGACCGGGCGCAGGAACAGGGCGTCGTCGAACGCGTCGGTGACCAGGCCCTGGCGGTCGCCGACCGGCACGCGCAGGCGATCGAGATCGAAGCGGGTGGCGGCGTTCGCGCCGGGCGGGGTGTGATCGAGCTGGAACGCGGCGTCGCCGGTGCCATCGCTGTACGCCGCGCGGAAGCGGTACCAGCCCTCGGTCGGCGCGGTGAACGAGCCCGAGGTCTTGTTGGGCCACGCCGCGGTGATCACGCGCGTGAAGTCGCCATCCGCGGGCGCGAGCTCGAGGATGCCGACGTCGTCGGCGTAGAGATCGAAGCCGTGGGTGCCGGCCTCGAGCCAGACCTCGCCCTTGAGCCACGCGGTGAAGCCGTCGGCCTTGGTGATGCCGATACCGACCGGGGCCTTGCCGCCGAACGCGCCCATCGGCGCGGCGAGCGCGGTGCCCGCGGCGGTCGCGTTCGCGACGGCGTCCCAGCTCGCGGTCGCGGCGGTGCTGAACAGCTGGGTGTTCGCGCCGCGCGCGACGACCGCGCCGGTGACGTACGCGATCGGCGCGAGCCGCCCGTCGGCCTCGATCGTGAGCTCGCTGGTGATCGCGCCGGGCGCGCCGAAGTCGGCGGCGCTGTCATCGCGGAACACCTGCGAGGCGACCTGGCCCGATGGATCGAACGCGCACCCCGCGCTCACCACCGCGCAGCAACCGAGCCATCGAGCCGTCCGCATGGGCCCAGCATACTCGCGCCGCTCGACGGTGCGACGTTCATGCGTAGCCGAGGCGCACTCAGCGGCGTCGTAGCAAGATGGCGCGCTCGCGGTTCGCAACCCGGCTCACGGATCTATCGCCGCGTGGTCGGCGCCGACGCTGGGTGTTCGTCGCGTACGATCAGCTGAATGATCGCCTCGGGCCGCTCGCGACCACGCCGCCCGACGAGCTGGGCATCGTCCTGGTCGAGGCGCCGGCCAAGGCGCGGCGTCGGCCGTACCACCGTCAGAAGCTCGCGCTGGTGCTCACCAACCTGCGCCACTTCGCCCTCGAGCAGGCGGCGCGCGGCGTGGCGGTGCGTCACGTCGTCGCCGACGGTGACTACGCGAGCGCGCTGGCGCCGATCGCGCGCGAGCTCGGCCCGCTGATCGCGATGGAGCCCGCCGAGCGCGAGCTGCGCCAGGATCTCGCGCCGCTGGTCGCGAACGGCGCGCTCGAGCTCGTGCGTCACGACGGCTGGCTCACGACCCCCGAGGAGTTCCGTGCGTGGACCGGTGCGCCACCGTGGCGCATGGACGCGTTCTATCGCGGTGCGCGGAAGGCGCGCGACATCCTGATCGAGCGCGGCCAGCCTGTCGGCGGCCGCTGGAGTCACGACGTCGACAATCGCCAGCCGTGGAAGGGCTCGCCGGTCGCGCCGATCGCGCCCCGGTTCGCGCCCGACGAGATCACCGACGAGGTCTGCGCCCTGATCGAGCGCACGATGGCCGATCACCCCGGCGCGCTCGATCCCGGCGCGCTGCCCGCGACCGCGGCTGACGCGGCCGCGCTGTGGCGTCACGCCCAGGATGCGTGCCTGCCCAGCTTCGGGCCCTACGAGGACGCGATGTCGACGCGCTCGGGAACGCTGTTCCACACGCAGATCTCGGCGCTCGTGAACCTGCACCGCCTGCTGCCGCGCGAGGTGATCGCCGACGCGCTCGCGCTTCCGGATCTGCCGCTCGCGTCGCGCGAGGGCTTCGTGCGCCAGGTGCTGGGCTGGCGCGAGTTCGTGCGCCACGTGCATCGCGAGACCGATGGCTTTCGCGCGCTGCCTGGCCAGACCCCGACGCGCGACGCAGATCCCTCGATCCTCGGCGCGGATCGCCCGCTGCCGCCGGCGTTCTGGGGGGCGCGCTCGAACCTCGCGTGCCTCGATCGCGTGGTCGCGCAGGTCTGGGCCACCGGGTACAGCCACCACATCACGCGGCTGATGGTGCTGTCGAACATCGCGCAGCTGCTCGACGTGTCGCCGCGCGCGCTCACCGACTGGTTCTGGGTCGCGTACACCGACGCGTACGACTGGGTCGTCGAGCCCAACGTGCTGGGCATGGGCACGTTCGCCGCCGGCGACGTGATGACGACCAAGCCGTACGTCGCGGGCGCGGCCTACACCGCGCGCATGTCGGACTACTGCAAGGGCTGCGCGTTCGATCCGAAGCGCACGTGCCCGCTGACCCGGATGTACTGGGCGTACCTCGCGCGCCACCACGACGCGCTGGCCGAGACCGGGCGCATGGTGATGCCGCTCGCGTCCTTGCGGAAGCGCTCCGCCGCCGAGCGCGCGGCCGATGCCGAGGTGTTCGCGTCGGTGAGCGCGGCGCTGGCCGCGGGCGAGCCGCTGGCGTAACTCGCGTTCGCGATCCCGGCGCCCCACGCTGCCGTCTCGCGCGGTAGTGTCCCGCCCGATGCACTCGCTGCGCGTCGCCTTCGCCGCTCTCGTCCTCGCCGCCTGCTCGTCGTCCGCCAAGGTCTCGCACCCCACGCCGCCACCGGACGCGGCGCCGCCGCCAACCGCGGACGCCGGCCCGTCGCTCGCGGATCCGCGCGAGGTCCACCTCGGCAACCTCCGCCAGTTGTCGTTCGGCGGCGAGAACGCCGAGGCCTACTGGTCCGCCGACGGCAAGCAGCTCACGTTCCAGACCACGCGGCCGCCGTACGCGTGCGATCAGATCCTGCGCATGCCGATCGATGGCTCGGCGCCGCCGGCGCTGGTGTCGACCGGCAAGGGCCGCACGACCTGCTCGTACTTCACCGATCACGACCAGCGGATCCTCTACGCCACGACCGATCACGTGAGCGACGCGTGCCCCGCGCCGCCGGATCGCTCCAAGGGCTACGTCTGGGCGCTCTACGACTACGACATCGTGATCGGCAACGCCGACGGCAGCGATCGCAAGGTGCTCTCGCAATCGCCAGGCTACGACGCCGAGGCCACGGTGTGCCCGGTCGACGGCTCGATCATCTTCACCTCGGATCGCGACGGCGATCTCGAGCTGTATCGCATGGACGCCGACGGCAAGAACGTGCGGCGGCTGACCCACACGCCGGGCTACGACGGCGGCGCGTTCTTCTCGGCAGACTGCACGAAGATCGTGTGGCGCGCGTCGCGGCCGACCGGCGAGGGCCTCGTCGAGTACGACGCGCTGCTCAAGGAGCACCTGGTGCGCCCCGGCAAGCTCGAGCTGTACGTGGCCAACGCCGACGGCTCCGACGCGCGCCAGGTGACGTACCTCGGCGCCGCCTCGTTCGGGCCGTACTTCTTCCCGTCGGGCAAGCGCATCATCTTCGCGTCGAATACCGGCGATCCGAAGGGCCGCGAGTTCGATCTGTGGGCGGTCGACACCGATGGCTCGAACCTCGAGCGCATCACGTACACCGGCGGCTTCGACGGCTTCCCGATGTTCTCGCCCGACGGCACCAAGCTGGTGTTCGCGTCGAACCGCCACCCGACGGTGCCCGACTCCGGCGAGACCGATCTGTTCCTCGCCGACTGGATCGACGCGCCGCCGCAGGTGACCGCGGGCCCGGCCGAGCACGTGCGCGACGCGATCGCGTGGCTCGCCGATGACAAGCGCGAGGGCCGCAACCCGGGCTCCGCGGGCAACCGCGCGTCGGCAGCGTGGCTCGAGCAGCAGCTCACCGCGATCGGCGTCGAGCCGGGCATCGCGTCCTCGCCCGCGCCGAGCTTCCGCCAGTCGTTCGAGGTCACGACCGCGATCACCGTCGGCGCGGCCACCGCGATGACGATCGATGGCGCGGCGGTCGACGCCAAGGCGCTCGTGCCGGCCTCGTTCTCGGGCAGGGGCTCGATCACCGGCGCGCCGGTCGCGGTCGGCTGGGGCGTGACCGCGCGCGACGTCAAGGTCGACGACTACGCCGGCAAGAACGTGAAGGGCAAGATCGCGGTCGTGCACCGGTTCGTGCCGGGCACCAAGGCGTTCGACAGCGCCGAGGCGCGCGGCCGCTACGGCGACCTGCAGTGGAAGGCGTTCATCGCACGGCAGCACGGCGCGATCGCGCTGATCGTCGTCGACGATGGCGACCCCAAGGTCGACGAGGCGCCGCTGCCGGCCCTGACGCCGACCGCGGGCGACGCCGGCATCCCGGTGGTGGTCGTCACGCGCGCGGCCGCGGCCTCGCTCGCGAATGCGAAGCAGGTCGCGATCACCGTCGCGCTCGATCCGGTGCACGCGACCACCGACAACGTCATCGGCGTGATCCGCGCCGGCGCGGCCAGGAAGCGCGACGGCATCGTCGTGGTCGGCGCGCACTACGATCACCTCGGCATGGGCGGCCCCGACGCGCTCGACACCGAGCCCGCGATCCACAACGGCGCAGACGACAATGCCTCGGGCACCGCGGCGCTGCTCGAGGTCGCGCGCGAGCTGGTCGCGCACCGCGCCGACCTCGAGCGCGACGTCTACGTGATGGCGTTCTCCGGCGAGGAGATGGGCATCCTCGGCTCGACCTACTACGTGGCGCACCCGGTGACCAAGGCGCCGGTGGTCGCGATGCTCAACATGGACATGGTCGGCCGGATGCGCGCCAACCAGCTCCAGGTGCTGGGCTCGGAGTCGGCGGCGGAGTGGGGCGCGATCGTCCCGGCGATCTGCGATCGCGCCGCGGTCGCGTGCGGCCTGTCGGGCTCGGGCTACGGCCCGAGCGATCACATGGCGTTCTACAGCGCGGGCGCGCCGGTCCTGCACTTCTTCACCGGCGGCCACCTCGACTATCACAAGGCCTCCGACGACAGCGACAAGATCAACGCGATCGGCGCGGCGCGGGTCGCGCAGATCGTCGCCGACACCGCGCTCGCGGTCGCGGCGCGCGAGCCGCTCACCTACAAGAAGCTCGCGCCGCCGCCCAGCGGTGGTGACGTGCGCATCCGCGGCGCGTCGCTCGGGACGATCCCGTCGTACGCCGACGACCCGACCGCGCCGCCAGGCATGGTCGTGTCCGACGTGATCCCCGACGGGCCCGCGGCGAAGGCCGGCGTGAAGGCCGGCGATCGGATCGTGGACATCGGCGGCACCGAGATCCGCAGCGTGCACGATCTGATGTTCGTGCTCACCGCGCACAAGCCCGGCCAGAAGACGACGATCACGCTGGTCCGCGACGGCAAGCGCATCACGGTCGACGCGGTGTTCGGCGCGCCGCGCAGCCGGCGCTGATCACGCGGCGGGCGCGGCGTCGGTCAGATACGACGCCAGCGCGATCGCGAGCGCGGCGGCGCGGCGGCCGTTCGCGCGGGACAGCGGGAACGCGAAGCCCGCGGTCGCGGCGCCATCGGCGAGCTCGACGGTGACGCGCGACGACGCGAGGGCGGCGGTGAGCGGCGCGGCGTCGCGCGGCGCGGGCACGCCGATCGGCAGCAGCGCGCCGTCCTTGACCTGGAGCGTGCCGCGCTGCGGGGACGCGCCGCCGCGGACGCGCAGCTCGAGCGCGATCGTGCGCGGGCCGTGGGCGTTGCGCAGCTCGATCGGCCGCAGCGCGACGTCGCAGCCGGCGACCTGCGCGCGCAGCTCATCGAGCTTCCAGCGGCCGGGCATCGTCGCCGGCACCGCGGTGGTGCCGGGCAGCGCGCGCGCGAACGCCGCCAGGCCGCGGCCGGCGCGCCAGGTCTCGAGCCGCATGACGCCGCCGATGACGATGACGAAGAACCCGATCAAGGCGACGAAGAACAGCCCGAGCTTGAGCCAGTCGCCGATCGTCATCGACGATCAATGCTCGACGTCGCCGGGCCGCGCGACCGGGCCGGCGTCGTCGTGCGCGTCGTCGTCGTCGCGGGCGCTGGTGCGGTGCCGGCCCGTGGGTGCCTTGGCCGCGGGCTTCGCGTCGCTCTTGCCATCGGCCTTGGCGGCGGGCTTCGCGTCGCGCTTGCCGTCGGCCTTGCCATCGGCCTTGGCCGCGGGCTTCGCGTCGCGCTTGGCGTCGGGCTTGCCGTCGCTCTTCGCGTCGCTCTTGCCATCGGCCTTGGCCGCGGCCTTCGCGTCGCTCCTGGCGTCCGGCGTCTCGTCGCCGCTCGCGTCCGCGTCGTCGCTCGCGCCATCCGCGTCATCGTCCGCGGCCTTGCCCGCGTCCGCGTCGTCGTTGCTGATCCGGTCGCCCGCGCTCGCGGTCCCGGTCGCCGGCGACGTGCCGGGCACCTTCACGTGGCCGCGGCCGCCCGCGGGCGCCTTGCGCCACTGCAGGTCGGCGCGCTTCGAGCGCGAGCGATCGACCGCCTGGTAGACGATGATCGACTGGCCCTTCTCGAGCACGGTGTCCGACGGCATGCGGTTGATGCGCGCGAGGTCGCGCTTGCCGAGCCCGAACTTCGACCCGATCGACTCGAACGACTCCCTGCGCTTCGCGGTGTACTCGAGCCGCACGCGACCCATGCGGTTGGCCGCGAGATCGAGGTGCTCGAGCGAGCCGCGGGTGACGAGCATGATGCGCCGCTCGTCGAGGAGCTTCACCTTGGCGCGCTTCGCGTCCCAGTCCTTCGCGACCCACGCCTGCACGATCATCTTCGGGTGCAGGCGGCCGCTAGCGTCGATGCCGTTCCACGCGACCAGGTCCTCGGCGGTCACGCCCAGCGCGCGCGACACGCCGCGCACGGTGTCGCCGGCGACCGCGCGGTAGAACACGCGCACGCGATCGGGCACGTCGGCGTCCTTGTCGGGCACCGGCACGATCAGCGGCTCGCCCTTGCGGGTGTCGATCCCCGAGGCGTAGAGGTTCTCGAGCGCGCGATCGAGGTTGCGCTGGCGATCGGCCTCGCTGACCCGCGGCACCAGCAGGGTCATGCCGCCCGCGACCTCGGCCTCGGCGGTGAGCCCGTTGAGCGCGCGCAGCCGCGCCGAGGTCATGCCGTAGACCAGCGCGATGTCCTCGAAGCGCTCGCCGTGCGCGACGACGTAGGCGTCGTAGCCATCCCACTGCGACTTGAGCTCGCCGAGCCGCGCCTCGAACTTCGCGCCGCCGCCGGCGGGCACGCGCACGACGTAGCTGCGGCCTGGCGGCGTCCGGCCGCGGCGCAGCTGCGGGTTGAGCCGGGCGATCGCGTTCGCGGTCGTGCCCGAGGCCTGGGCGATCACCGCGATCGAGATCGAGGTCGGCACGCTGACCTCGTCCCAGCTCTCGGCCGGCGCGGGCTGCAGATCGCCGTAACCGAACAGCGCCTTGTTGTGCCCGACGATCGCGCACGCGAGCGCCTTGGGCACGTAGAGGCTGGTCTCCCAGGGCAGCGCGTTCTCGTACGAGGCGAGCTGCCAGAAGTCGTTGGTGTTGTAGCGGGCGACCGAGGTCAGCACCGCGCCGAAGCCGGCGTTGAACGCGGCGAGCGCGAGGTGCCAGTCGCCGAAGCGCTGATAGAGGTCGCCGAAGTAGTCCATCTGCGCCTCGGTGGCGCGGACCGGATCGTTGCGCTCGTCGAGCCAGTGGTCCTCGGCGAGGCCGTAGATGCGGCCGCCTTCGGGCATGAACTGCCACAGGCCGCTCGCGCCGGCGTACGAGTCGTCGAGCGGGTTGTAGCCCGACTCGATCATCGCGACGTAGAGCAGGTCCTCGGGCAGGTGCGCCTTGCGCAGGTAGCCCAGGATCATGTCCTTGTACTTGCCCTGATCGGTCAGCCAGCCGCGCATGATCGCGCGCCCGCGCGGGTCCTCCTTGTAGAAGACCAGGTACTTGATGAGGCGATCGTCCCAGCGGATCGGCAGATCGGGCAGCTGCAGATCGGCGAGCCACGGCAGCTCGGGGTGCAGGTCGGTCGGCTTCGCACCCGCGGGGGGCGTCGCCGACACCGCGGGCGCGTGCTCGCGATCGACCCACGGATCGCCATCGCGCGAGCCGAACAGCTCGACGTCGATCGCGCGGACCTCCTCGCCGTGGCGCGCGCAGGGCTCGCCGACCGCGCAGCCGCGGACCGCGCGGCGCTCATCCGCGATCTGGCGCAGCGGGCCGCGGGTCGCCGGCGCGATCGGCGGCACCGGCTGGACTCCCGCGGTGTGGCCCGCGGGATCATCGGTCGGATCCGCGCCGGCCGGCGCGGCGAGGCCCAGGACCAGGGCCAGGGCGAAGAACCGCTTCATGACACGAACATAGGCGCGCGCGCACGGCCCGACCAGTTTCTCGTCGTGTGGGCCGCCACACGCAATGATCGCCACGACTTGGCGTGGCGGGCCGGGGATCAGCGCCACTCGCAGTTGTGCGTGCTACAGTGCGCGCTCAGTTTCAAGGAGTCCCCAGTGCCTGGAATGGGCGAATGGCTCATCATCCTCGTGATCGTTCTGCTCGTCTTTGGTGCCGGCAAGCTGCCGGACATCGGCGATGCGCTCGGTCGAAGCATCAAGAACTTCAAGCGCGCGTCGGCGGGTGAGGAGGAGATCGAAGTCTCCAAGAAGCCCGCCGCCAAGCAGGTCGCGACCAAGAAGGTGGCCGCGATCGAGGAAGGCGAGGAGGAAGACGGCGAGTTCGAAGAAGTCGTCGTCCGCCGCCGGGTCAGCAAGAAGGACGCGTAAGCGCGCGGCGCCTCGCGCGCCGCGAATGTCGCTGTGGCGTCTCGACGCACGAGACGCGACACCGCAGGCCCCGGCGATTGACCGGCGGGCCCCCAGCCGCAGCATGAACGTATGCGTCATGCTGCTGCCTGGTTGATCGCGGTCGGCACGCTGATCGCGCTCGAAGGCGCGGCACTGGCGGGGCCCTGGTACTACGAGTGGAGCTGTTCGGGTGCGTGTGCGCCTGGGCAGCTCGCGATCTCGGGCCGCGAGGGTCCGTTCGCGTCGCGGGCCGATTGCGAGTACGCCCGCGATCACGACTCGCGCGAGAACGACTTCGTCGCGCCGGGCAGCCTCGGCGGGCTCGACTTCTGCGCCGAGGACACCACGGCGGTCCCGGCGCCGGTCATGTCATCCGCATCCTCGTCCTCGACGCCGGCGCCCAAGGCGCACCGCTCCGAGCTCGAGCTCGGCGTCGCGTTCGGCCCGGGCTGGTCGGCGACCTCCGAGGGCGGCGCGGTCACGCGCGGCTCGATGACGGTGGGCCTCGAGGCCGACACCCACTACGGGCGCGACGCCGGCGGCGGGTCGGTGCAGCTCGGCCTCTACCGCACGCAGCTCGAGGCGCCGATGCTCGGCACCGAGGCGCGCTCGTTCTACATCCTCCCGATCAGCATCGGGCTGGCGCTCACCCCGAAGATCGCCGGCGGCGCGAGCTGGAGCCTGCACCCGGATCTCGGCGCGAGCGTCGGCGGGTTCTTCCAGTTCGGATGCTCGGGCTGCGCCGGGGCGGTGTTCTCCGAGACGCTGACGTTCGGCTACACGCTCAAGGCCGGCGTCGATCTGTACTTCGCGCGCGACACCGGCGTGAGCCTCGACGTGCTGATGCCGCGCTGGCAGGTCGGCAACCCGAGCGCGGGCAACCTCATGCTCGAGAGCCCGAGCTGGATGCTGCGCCTCTCGCTGATCAACCGCCCCGATCTGTGATCACGCGAGGCCGGTGCGCCGGGCCGACGCGAGCAGCTGCGCCGCGTGGGTGCGGATCGCGACCGGCGCGGTGGGGTCGGCGGCGAGGTCGCGCAGGTCCGCGGGCCGGAGCGTGGTCTCGAGGCGGATCGCGCGGTGCAGCGGCGTGGCCGGGTTCAGCACCAGCGCGCGGCGCACGGCGTAGCGCGTGGACCAGCGCGCGTGATCGGCGATGCGGGTGAGCGCGGCGGGTGAGCCCGGCCGGGCGGCGGCGATGCGGACGATGTCGTCCTCGGTGACGTGCGGGTTGTCGAGGAGGATCGCGACCACGTCGGGGTGCGGATCCTTGGTCAGCAGCAGGAGCAGCTGACGCTCGTGGGTACGGGCCAGCGACTTCCGTTCGCCGAGGGTGAGGGCGCGCCCGCGCGGCTTGATCGGGCGCTCGGCGGCGGCGGCCTTGTCGTCGGCCATGTTCGGCGACACGTCGAGGAACAGCCGCGCGACCGCGTCGTGGCCGCGATCGCGCGCCGCCGCGTACAGCGCCTGGCGAGCGGGGTAGGGCAGCGCCGGCTCGGCGACCGCGTGGGTCAGGCAGTCGACCGCGGCGGCCGCATCGGCGTCATCGGTGCCGACCGCGCGGCGCAAGAGCGCGGCCAGGGTCTCGACCCAGTCGTCGACGTCGCCGGTGGCGAGGGCCGCGGCGAGGGCACGACGCTTTTGCAAGGGCTCTCGAATGCCCTTCAGACGCGCGACCAGTGCGGCCGGCCCCATGCCCTAGCATCGCATGACCCGCGGTTGCCGTCATGCCGCGCCGCGTGATACCCACGTAGACAGCGTCGGGGGGCGCAGGCCATAGAGCCTTCGCCCAGCGATCGAGGAGAGGCCATGGCCGAGGCGCGGATCATCAAGCGGTACGCGAACCGCAAGCTCTACGACACGCAGCACAGCCGCTACGTCACGCTCGATCAGATCAGCGAGATGATCCGCGCTGGCGACGAGGTCAAGATCGTCGACAACAAGACGAAGGAGGACCTCACGACGGTCACGCTCGCGCAGATCATCTTCGAGGAAGAGAAGAAGCAGCGCAGCTTCCTGCCCCTCGGCGCGATGCGGAACATCATCCAGAACGGCGGCGAGTGGTTCGCCGAGGCGCAGCGCCGCGTGCAGAGCATCCTGCCCGGCAAGCACAAGGTCGAGGGCGAGGCCGAGCCTGACGCGGCCGAGCCGCCGGACGACACCGCGATCGATGACACCGCGACCTACGGCGGCAGCCCGCGCAGGCGCGAGGGCATCATCGCGCTGCGCGAGTGGGTCGATCAGAGCAAGGTCGCCCTCGACGACTGGCAGAAGCGCGTCGACGGCCGGATCCGCAGCGCCATCGAGGGCATCTCGCCGTTCGCGGGCCTGCACAAGGACGTGAAGGCGCTCGCCGATCGCATCGCCGAGCTCGAGACCAAGCTCGGCGAGCTCGAGGACGACGAAGCGTAGCCGCGCGCACGGGGCGATCGGCGGGGGAGGGGCTTTCGTGATTCTCGTCACGCCAGTGCGACCGGTCGGGTGTCGCCGCCTCTTTCCCCGCATGCCTCGTCCTGCTCGACTCAGCGTTCCCATGTCGCGAACCCCGTTGCTCTCGCTCCTCCTGATCGCCGCGTGCGGCGGCAGCGACTCGAAGGCCGTCGACGCGCCCAACGCGGTGATCGACAGCGCCGTCTCGATCGATGCGCCGCCGGGCACCCCCGACGCCCAGGTCTTCGACGCGAAACCGACCCCGGACGCCAAGCCGTCGTCGGTGAAGATCGTCACGTGCCCGGCCAGCGGGACGGTGGACGTGGTGGCGTCGAACTTCATGTTCGACAAGGCGACCTATGCGGTCGCGGTCGATGGCATCGTGAAGTTCACGGTGGCCAGCGGTGCGCACACGATGACCGCGACCGCGGCGTCCTCGGATGCGTTCGACTCCGGGACGCTCACCAGCACGAGCGATCCCGTCTGCTTTCAGTTCACCGCCGCCGGCGGCTTCCCGTTCCACTGTTCGATTCACACGTCGATGACCGCCACGGTCACGGTCCAGTGAGGAGCTCCACCATGCGCATCGCCTTCGCTCTCGCTCTCAGCCTCGCTGCCGCCGCCTGCGGCGGTGATTCCTCGTCGACCCCGGACGCCGCTGGCTCGTCGATCGACGCCAAGCCGGCCGATGTCGAGGTCGTCTCGTGCACCGGCGTCACGCCGGCGCAGACCATCACCGTCACCGCGGTGCCGTTCGCGTACAGCCCGGCGTCGGCGACCATCAACGTCGGCGACGTCGTGCACTTCCAGGTCGGCGCCTCGCACCCGACCGCGTCGGGCGCGAACGCGACCGCCGACGGCAAGTGGAACGTGGCCGCCGACGGCTGCCTCAAGTTCACCAAGGCCGGCACCTACCCGTACTTCTGCGTCGCGCACGGCTTCACCGGCACGCTCACGGTGCAGTGAGCCGCGGGGGCAGTGAGGACCTGATCAGGTCTCCTCGCCCGCGAGCACGCGCTGACACCAGCGGTGCAGCAGGCGCCGCCGGCCATCCGATAGCTCGCGGGTGACCGGCATGTAGAGCGTGGAGTTCCACGCGGAGGCGTCGGTCAGGCCCATGAGGATCTGGGCGCCGCGCATGCAGGCCTGCTTGTCGTTGAGCTGCAGGTGCTGGTCCATGACCGGGAACAGCTTGTAGTAGTAGCGGAGCACCTTCTCGTAGACGAGCTCCCACGTGACGTCGGCGTCGGCGATGGCGTCGAGGTCGGCGTCCGAGGGCAGCACGCGCACGTGCACGAAGTAGAGCCACGCCCAGCCCGGCGCGAAGCCGTTGAGGTCGTCGGGCGGCGGAGTGTCGCCCGACGGCGTGAAGACCAGGATGCACATGCCGGGATCGACGCCGGTGATCGTGAGCTGGATGTTCCCGTCGGGGCCGCTCATCGCGCCCTGGGGCGTGACCTGCACGACCGGCCTGGCCTTGGTCGGCACCGGGAGCGTGAGCTTCGCGGGCAGCGGCTGGGTGCCGTCGGTGGTCGGCGTCAGGATCTCGAGCGAGCGGTACTGCTGCACGAGCACCGGCACCGGCGCGGCGGGGATCGCGCCGAGCTGGCGGACGTTGACGGTGATCGTCGCGGATTCGCCGAGCGTCACGTAGGTCGCGCGCTCGTCGCTCTCCGCGACCACCGCGGACTCGGCGAGCAGTGGCGGCTGCGCGGGCGCGCCGGCGGCGGGCGGGACGAACGGCGCGCCGGGCGCGACGATCTGCAGCGTGCCGGTCGCGATCGTGCTGGCGAGGCCGTCGGGGATCGGGACCTCGACGATGCCGCCGCTGGTCATGTACGTGGTCTGGTCGTAGGGCACCGGGCCGATGTCGTGCGCCGTGCCGCTCGCGTCCACGACCTGCAGCGTCGCGACGCCGTAGTCGACCTTGGTGATCGACGTCGCGGGCGGCGGCGGCGCGTCGAGCGGCGGCGGCGGCACGATCTCGTCGCGGAACGCGGCGATCAGATCGAGCACGACGTGGGTGCCGCTCGGATCCACTTGCGCGCACGCGGGCGCGAGCCCGTAGGTCGTGACGAACACCTTGGGGATCGCGTTCTGGAGCTGCGCGACGGGGTTCAGGCGGCGCCCGCCGGGCACGGTGCCGAGCTGGCCCGGCAGCCACGGCGCGATCGTCCCGTAGAGCACGCCGGCCGACTCGTTCTGCACGGTCTGGCCCTGGGCGTAGAGCGCGGCGAGCTGCGGGTCGGTGTACTTGCGGTTGAAGTAGTAGGTCGTGAACCGCGCGACCAGGCCGAGGCCGCCGCGCGCGGCCGTCGCGAGCGCGTCGATCGCCTTCGAGTCGCCGGGCGTGAACGCGAGCGTGTCGTTGGGCAGCGCGAGCTGCCAGGTGGCGGCGAAGGTCGCGTCCGGGAACATCGCCACGTTGCGCGCGAGATCGAGCCAGTGCGAGTGGGTGCGCGGGATGAACGCCTGCTCGTTCGCGGTCGCCGAGAAGCCGGCCTGCGCGCTGCCGACGGTGAACTGCGCGAGGAACATCTGCGACGAGAAGTCGCTGGTCGGATCGATGTCGACGATGATCGGCGCGGTCGGCGTGTCGCCCCACGAGTTGCCGAAGATCGCGAGCGGCTGACCGACGATCGGATCGGCGGCGCCGCGCGCGCCGCTCGGCGGGTCGTAGCCGGTGATCGTGACGTCGCGCCACTGCACCGAGTTGTCGCCGTAGAAGTTCCAGTTGCCCTCGAGCACCTCGACGATGCCCTCGTTGACGATCGAGAAGTTCTTGAGCACCAGGGTCTTCATCGCCTGGCGGAACTGGTCGTCGCTCATCGCCGCGAACTTCGGGTACAGCGACACCGACTGCGGCTCGACCACGAGGTCGTAGTTGTTGTTGTTGGCGGTCGGCGTGATCGCCGCCATCTCGCCGAGGAAGTGGAGGCGCGGACGGTCGAGGGCGCTCATGGATGGCTCGCGAGGATCACGGGTGGACCGGCTGCTTGGCCTCGCGCATCGACCACACGAAGTCGAGCGCGGTGTACTGGTTCGGGCCCGGGCCGAACGGCGTCATGTCGGGCTCGCCGACGTAGCCGGCGAGGTTGCCGGCCTTCATCGAGAACAGATCGAGGCGCGGGACCTTGCCGGTCGAGATCGAGGCGCGCTGGTGGCAGGTGATGCACGACGACGACTTCTGGAAGGTCGTCTCGATCTGGGTGTTGGCGAGGAGCGTCGGCTGGCCGCCGGCGGTGTACTCGGTCTGCACGCCATCGAGCTGGTAGTAGGCCAGCGGCGTGCCGGCCAGCGCCTTCTGCATCGCCGCGTTGACCGACGCGACGGCCGGATCGATCGGCAGCAGCAGCTTGGTGCCGGTGGTGGTCGGGTTCTCGATCTGCTCGAAGGTGATCCAGATCCAGCTGGGCAGGGCCTTCGACGTGATGTGCAGGCCGGTCAGCCCGACCGTGACCTTGGTCGGCGCGCCGCCGCCGTCCTGCGGCAGGAGCAGCTGCCCGACGATGTAGTGATCGAGGCGATCCTTGTCGGCGATCGGGTCGAGGATCTTCCACGACGCCTTGACCTCCATCGCCGAGGTCGGGAACTGCACCGGCGCCGCGCCCGGCGAGCGCAGCGCGGCCTGGCCCGTGTACGCGTAGAGCGTGCGCGAGACCAGGTACTCGAACGTGCCCTGGTTGAGCAGCACCGTGTAGGTGATCGGGTTGCCGTTCACGTCCTTGAGGGTGGTGCCGTCGATCTCGGTGAGCGATGCCGTCGGAGGTCCGCTCGGGCCGCCGTCGTTCCACCCGGTCGGCGCGGCGCCGCCGGCGAGGTAGGTCTCGTGGACCTCCTTCCACGTCTGCCACACCACCGGCGAGGCGCCGAGCGTGCGGCTCGGATCGGGCACGCCGCGCAGGCCGGGCGTGGCCGGCCAGTCGAGGTAGAGGAACAGATCCCACGCGAGGGTCGCCGGGTCGGTGGCGACCAGCGCCGCGATCGCGTCGGGGTGCTCGGCCACGGCGGCGAGCGCCGGCAGGGTCGGCGCGCCACCCGCGCTGCCGCTACCGCTGCCACCGCCGCCGCTGCCGCTCGCCGCATCGCTGATGGCGACCGGCGGGTTGCTCGCGGTCCCCGAACCCGATCCGCCGCTCGTCGATCCCTTGCACGCTGCGCAGACGCCAAGCGCTGCGATCGCGATCGCTCGCATGTTTCCTACCCCCCAGTGAAGCGTGACTCGCCGGACACGCGTGAGACGTGGCTCAGAAGTCGAAGCCGAGCGACATCGTGTACGTCGTCTGGGACTTGGCCAGATCGGTCGAGTCGCACGACGAGGTCGACGAATCGAGCATGCACTTCGCGTCGGTGCCGCTGCGATCGTCGACGGACGAGCCCTTGAGCGCGAGATCGGCCTCGAGGGTCAGCTGGAAGACGTAGTACTGGAGCTTCGCGCCGAAGAAGAGCTTCTGGCGGATGATGTCGGTCTGGTCCTTGAACACGAAGTTCAGGTTCGAGTCGTTCTCGTTGCCGGGCATCAGCGGATCGACGCCGGGCGTGGCGTCGATGACCTCGGACCGCGGCACCATGAACAGCAGGTCCCAGCCCGCGAACGGATCGATGCTCCAGGTGCCGCCGACGCCGACGTGCTTGGAGATCGACGCATCGACCGAGCCGACCGTGAGGTCGAGCTCGTGCTGGCCCATGAGCCGGGACACCGCGCCGCGCACCGCGAACGACGGCAGCGGCAGGTCGTGATAGCCCTCGTGCAGCGCGAACTTGGCGTAGCCCTGGGCGGCGAACAGGTGCGAGTCGAGCAGGTGGACCAGGCCGGCGCCGACCTCGATCGACGGCACGATCGGCCACAGGCCCTTGCGCGCGAACATGCCGACGGTCGGCATGAGCTTGTTGCCGTGCGAGGCGGCGGTGGCACCGTCGCTCGACTGCAGCACGCGCCAGTAGCTGGCATCGTTGGAGATCGAGGTGTAGCCGACGTCGGCGGAGAACTGGAACCCGGCGAAGCCGATCGTGTCCGACGGCGTGAGCAGGCGCGGCGCCATCACGACGCCGAGCTCCGAGACCAGCGACCGGAACTCGAGGTTCTGGCCGACGACGCTGGTGGCGACGCCGCCGTCGCCGGTCTCGACCTTGGCGAGGCGAGCGAGCACGACGTCGTTGTCGCCGGCGGCCGCCGGGCGCGCGATCGCAGACATGCCGAGCAGGCCGACCGCGAGCGCACGGGCGTGGAGCGTCCCCCGACGATGAACCATTGGCAGCGAGCCTAGGGCGGCGTCGGCGCGGGTGTCAACCCACCGTCGCTGTCGTCGGCGGCGTCGTCGCGGAACTCGAACGGGTAGTGGATCTCGAGCTGGCCGCCATCCGGCATCGGCGGCAAGGCGACCGCGAGCAGCGTCTGCTGCAGGCACTCGCGGAACTCGGGATCGTCGAGGCCGTGGTCGTCGGCGGCCAGGTCGACCGAATCGATC
Organism: Deltaproteobacteria bacterium; assembly: GCA_021413675.1. Classification (GTDB taxonomy): domain Bacteria; phylum Myxococcota_A; class Polyangia; order Haliangiales; family Haliangiaceae; genus JAIOQA01. The sequence goes on from JAIOQA010000271.1 coordinate 52,499, forward strand.
AGCGTGCCGACGCCGGGCTCGCCCGAGACCTTCATCGTCGCGGTGATCCTGGTCGCGTGGGTCTTCCGGCGCGGCGCCGCCTGGTCGAAGCACTCGGCGAGCATCGGGATGACCTCGCGCACGCTGGTCTGGATGCTGGCCGGCGTGAGATCGGCGACCGGCAGGCGGGGCGCGACGCCCGGTGTCGTGGGCAGCGACGCGGTCCCGGCCAGGCGGCGGGTGCGCGCGCGCTCGATCGCCGCGACCAGGGCCTGGCGCTCGACGGCGTCGATCCGCCGGATCCGCGGTCGGGGGGCGGCGAAGCCCGCCGACGGCATCACCAGGCCGCCGGCGTTGGGCAGCGGCGATGCGACCGGGGGCACGACCAGCGGGACCTCGGTGGCGTGCGGCGCCGGTGGGCAGGCGCGGTGCTGCCACCAGAACAGCAGCACGCCGACGGCGACACCGGCCACGCCGGCGGTCAGCCACGTGGTCCGGCGCGTCATCGAACGAGCTCGCGTGCGCATCTGTGGTCGGCAACCGGCGTCACCGCGGCGCCATTCCCAGCATCGGGGGCGTGCGCCACGCGCGCGAATCCGTGTCCGATCTCGGCGCGGCTGACTCGGCCTGTTGCGTCGTCGTTGCCCGGCCGGAGTCCGTCATGAGAGCCACCCTCGTCTATGTCTTGCTGACCGCGTGTAGCGGCGTTGCCGCTGGGCATTCCCCGTCCCCGGCGCGGATCGAATCGACGGCGCCACCGCCGGGGTCACTGTCGGAGCTCGACCAGGCGACCGCCCTCGAGCGCGGCGTGCGCGGCCATCGCGACTTCGCGGCGGCGGCGACGATCTACGACCGGCTCTGTGCCGACGGCGCCGGCGATCCCCTCGCTTGCCGTCGGCTGGTCGACGCGATCCGCGTTGCGCGCGGCACGGCATTCGACCAAGGTCGCCTGGTCCGCGTGGAGTCCGCGATGTGCCAGAACGGAGCTCCGGCCGCGTGTATCTCGGCCCAGATCTCCATGGAGGAAGGCCCGGACCGACAGCCACTCGAGGCCCAGCTGGACAGGCTGGCGGGCCCCGACGGGTTCGACCGGCGCTGCGACAAGGGCGATGTCGCCGCATGCGAGGTCGTCTGGCTGGTGCAGGGACTGGGCTTGCGCAGCGGCAGCACCCGGATCGGCAGCACCCGGATCGCCGCCAAGCTCTGCGGGCTCGACGACCTCGACGCCTGCTTCGACCTGGTCAGCGAGCTGTCCGCATGCGCGTCCGCGTCGCGCAGGACGGCGTGCGTGGACGTCACGGTCGCGGACTGGACGGAGCGCGGCGCGGTGGTCCAACTCGCCGCGCTCGCCCGACTGCGCGGACGCTGCGACCTCGGCGAGGTCGATGCCTGCCACGCGCTTCCGGGGCGCGAGATCTCGAGCGCCGATCTGTGTGCCGCGCACGACTACGGCGCTTGCGCCGAGCGCGCCTGCCTGGGGGATCTCGACGCGCGCAGGCAGGCCGACGCGAACGGCGGGATGGCAAACTGCAAGCTGGTCAAGAGCCGCGAGACCAGCGCGCGTCACGCGGACACGCCGCTGATGCCCGCGTGTGCGCGCTACCTCCAGATCCAGGAGCGCTACATGGCGTGCGCCAAGGCCCCGGCCGAGAAGATCGACAGGATGAAGCAAGCGCTCTGGGACACGCGTCGGGAATTCGCGACGGCGTGGGACGTCTACGAGGGCTACGATGCGGAGGTCGGCGCTCACTGCGCGGCGTCCAGCACCGCGCTCGCGACGGAGGCCGCTGCGCTGGGCTGCTCGCTCGACTGACCCTGGCCAGCGCTCGCCACCGGCGTCACCGCGGCGCCATTCCCAGCAGGTTCGTGCGCGCGCCCGGCGCGACCCGCTGCATCGCCTCGAGGACCTCGCCGAGGCGGCTCGCGTCGCAGTACAGCGCGATGCGCCGCCCGTCGCGCGCGGTCACGAGGATCTGCGCGGCGTGCAGGCCGATGCGGGCCGCGTCGACGCGCTCGACCTCGTCGGGCGTCTCGAAGATCGAGAGGCGCCCGGGCACGCGCCCGGGGTGGCGGCGGCGATGCCACCACCACTGCGCGCCGAGCACGCCGATGAGCGGCAGCGCGACCCAGCTCATCGCCATCACGCCGACGCCGGCCAGCCCGGCGCCGTACGACAGCTCGCGCGTGATCCGGTCCTTCTTGACCAGGACGGTGCTCGCGACCAGCGCCGCGATCAGGTCGTGATCGGAGCGCGCACGCGGCGCCAGCGCGCGATCGCCGGCGCGGATCAGCGCGCGCTCGAGGCGCGGCGCCGGCGCGTCCGCCGCGGCATCGTCAGCGGGCGCGTCGTCATCGGGCACGGGCCGAGCATAGCGCGGCCAGCCAGCACCCGTGAGGCTGCGATCGGTCGGCCCGGCCCGGCCCGCGTGGTACGACTCGCTCGATGACCGCCTACCAGACCATCCTCCTCGATGCCGCGGGCCCGGTGGCGCGGCTGACGCTCAACCGCCCCGAGAAGCGCAACCCGCTCGGGCCCCAGACCTGCGGCGAGCTGGTCCACGCGCTCACCGCGATCCGCGACAACGCCGCGGTCCGCGTCGTCGTGCTGACCGGCGCCGGCGCGGTGTTCTCCGCGGGCGGCGATCTGTCGGCGATGACCAACCCGGGCGGCACCGGCGAGATCCGCCCTGCCTCGCTGGTCCAGCTGTTCACGACGATGCACGACCTCGGCAAGCCGATCATCGCGATGGTCAACGGCCACGCGCTCGCCGGCGGCCTCGGCCTCATGGTCGCGTGCGACCTGTCGATCGCCGCGGACACCGCGCAGTTCGGCACGACCGAGATCTCGGTCGGGCTGTGGCCGATGATGATCACCGCCGAGATCACGCGGAACATCGGCCGCAAGAAGACGCTGGAGATGATGCTGACCGGCCGCAAGATGAGCGCCGACGAGGCGGTCGCGTGCGGCCTGGTCAACCGGGTCGTGCCCGCCGGCCAGCTCGAGGCCGAGGTCGCGAAGCTCGCGGCCGAACTCGCCGATCGCAGCCCCGCGGCGATCGCGCTGGGCCTGCGCGCGTTCTACCGCTCGCAGGACATGGAGCACGAGCCGGCGCTGCGCTACCTCGAGGGCGAGCTCGGGCGCGTGCTCGGGCTCGAGGACGCGGCCGAGGGCATCGCGGCGTTCCTGCAGAAGCGCGCGCCGGTGTGGAAGGGCCGCTGACGAACCGCTCAGCGAACCTTCGCTGCGCCACGCCGGAAACGCGGGCGTTGCATGCGCGTGACGCGGGATCTGAGTGCCTCTCAGCCCTGCGTCGCGGCCGAGGCTGCGCTAGCGTGCGCCCATGCGCTTCCCGTTTCTCTCCGATGGTTGGTTCACCAAGGTCGACGAGCTGATCGCCGCTGCCGGTGATCTGCAGATCCCCGCCGCGATGATGGCGGTCGAGGTCAACGTCACCGTCGTCGCGTCCGAGGGCGAGACCAAGCTGTTCCTCAAGAACGGCCTGTTCACCCGCGGTCATCAGGACGGCGCGTCGACCTCGCTCACGCTCGCCGCCGATCTCGCCCGCAAGATCTTCGTCGACGGCGACGCGCCGGCCGGCGTGCAGGGCTTTCTGATGGGCGAGATCAAGGTCGATGGCGATCTCGCGAAGCTGGTCGCGATGCAGACCGTCGAGCCGAGCGAGCCGCAGAAGGCGCTGACCCGGCGGATCGCCGAGATCACCGCGTAGCGTCGAGGCACGCCCGGAGCTGCGCGACGAGCGCGGCGTCGCCCTGCGCGTTGGTGTGCGCGCCGTCGAGGAACCACTCGGGGTGCGGATCGGCGGTCGCGGCCCAGTCGCAGACCGTGTACCGCGCGCCGCGCTGGCTGCCGCGCCGGAGGCGGGCGTTGGCGATCGCCGCGCGGTTGCCGAGCAGCCGCAGCGTGCAGAGGATCAGGCGACGCCCGGCGGCGGCGCGCACGAGCGCGTCGAGCTCCTCGTCCGTGATGCTGGCGTTGTTGCCGACCAGGAGCACGATCGTCTGCGCGCGCGGATCGTCGACCGTGGCCTCGAGGATCGTGATCGCGTGTGCCGCCTGCCGGCCGATCTTGCCGTCGATCTCCACGCCCGGCAGCCCCGCGAACAAGGCCGGGCTCGCGGCGCGGATCACCGAGTCGCCGATGATCAGCACGCCCGCGTACCGCCCGCGCGGCACGGGCGTCGACGCCCGTCCGACGGTGATGGCGGGGCCGCGGAGATCGCGGTCGCGGAGCGGCAGCGCGGCGGTCGCGCCGGCGACGAGCGCGGCGAACCGCTCGGGCACGCCGGCCGCGAGCGGCTGATCGATCGCCGCCTCGGGCTCGTCGCCGAGCGGGCCGATCGTGTCGATGAGGTACAGCCGCGGGTGGAGCACTTGCATCATCGCGACCGCGCGGCGGGTGTTGCCGTCGTAGCCGAGCGCGGTCGAGTAGTGATCGGTGCCGCGCGGCGTGACCAGGGCGAGGGTGCGATCGGGCAGCGCGCGGGTGAGCGCGGTCAGCTGCTCGACCGTGATCGCGCCGTTCTGCGCGACCTCGAGCACGACCACCTGGCGCAGCTGATGGGCCTCGGCCAGGCGCACCGCCTCCTGGGTCGCGGCGACGAGATCGCGGTTGCGCCGCACGTCGATCGCGGCGCCGGGCAGGGCGCGGGCCAGCGCGTCCCGGGCGCGCGCGGTGTCGTTGGCGCCCAGCACGGTGACGTCGCGGAACGAAGGGCCGGGCGCCGGCGCCAGCCCCGCCTGATCCGCGGCGTCCGCCTGCGCGAGCCGGGCCTCGAGCTCGCTGACGTGGCGCGGGCCGACCGCGACCATCACCAGCGACGCGACCGCGACGAGCGGCAGGCCGATGATCACGGCCAGGATCACGCGCGCCCGGCCGCGCCGATCGCCGCTCGCGAGCTCGCGCCGCACCATCGTCTGCAGCGCGCGGGTCCGGATCGGGCCCTCGATCACGCGATACGACAGCTCGGCGAGCGCGATCGTCCCGACCACGCGCGCGATCACCGAGGTCACCGCGCCGACGTCGAGCTCGGGGCGCGTGACCGCGAACACCGGCCAGTGCCAGAGGTAGAGCGAGTACGAGCGCCGGCCGATCGCTGCCAGCGGCGCCACGCCGCACAGCCGTCGCGCGATCCCGAGCGGCTGGGTCACGGCCATGAGCAGCAGCAGCGTGAGCGCATCGACGGCGCGGAGCTGCGCGAACAGCGCGGTCGGCGTGGCGTCGGCGTCGAGCGCGAGGCCCGCGAACGCCGCGACGAGCGCCGCGCCGGCGAGCCCGGCGATCACGCCCCACGCGCGCGAGGTGCGGCGGGGCCAGCGCCACGGGCTCGACGACAGCGCCAGGAGCGCGCCGATCAGGATGCCGATCACGCGCGCGTCGGTGCCGAGGTAGCTGCGATCGAGGCCGCGATCGCGCAGGACGGTCGTGGCGAGCGCGGTCAGCGCGAGCACGAGCGCGGCGGTCGCGTGCCGCACCCACGTCACGCCGCGCCAGCGCGCGACCGCGACGAACAGGAGCGGGTACAGCAGGTAGAACTGCTCCTCGACCGCGAGCGACCACAGGTGGCGCAACAGCGGCGGGCGGCTGTAGGCGTCGAAGTACGAGGCATCGGCGGCGATCTGGTGCCAGTTCGCGACGTAGCCCGCGGCGCTCGCGACCTGGCCCGGCAGCGGATCGGCGGCATCGGGCCAGGCCCACGGCACCGCGATCGCGACGACGACCAGCAGCCACGCCACCGCCGGCAGCAACCGCCGCGCGCGCCGCATCCAGAACGGGCCGAGCGCGAACCCGGGGCCGCGCTCCTCCTCGACCATCAGCGCGACGACGAGGAAGCCCGAGATGACGAAGAACACCTCGACGCCGAGGTAGCCGCCGCCCGCGCCGGCCAGCCCGAGGTGGTACGCGATCACCGCCAGCACCGAGATCGCGCGGAGGCCGTCGATCGCGGGGTTGTAGCGGAGCTTGTCCGCAGCGCGCGGATCGTCGTGGGGGACGGCCATGTCGATTGTCGGACGAAGACCACCATGTTACTCGGAGGGCCTGCTCCCGAGCGAACCCATGTCGACCGATCGAAGGCTGCGCGTCCTGTGTTTTGGCGACTCCAACACGTGGGGCTTCAACCCCACCGACAGCAGTCGCTATCCCGAGCACATCCGCTGGACCGGACGGCTGCAGCGCGCGCTCGGTGACCGCTACCAGATCATCGAAGAGGGCCTCAACGGCCGCACGACGATCTACGACTACGCCACCCGCTTCGGCAAGAACGGGCGCGAGTACCTGCGGCCCGCGATGGACTCGCACTTCCCGCTCGACGCGATGATCCTGTGCCTCGGCACCAACGACACCAAGGTCGAGTTCGGCGTGTCGGCCGAGGAGATCGCCGCCGGCATGGACGAGCTGGTGCAGATCGCGCTCGGCAAGGAGCTCGATCGGCCGTCGCCCGGCCTGCGCCTCATCCTCGCGGCGCCGCCGCTGATCGACGAGCGCTACCTCGGCGACAACCCCAAGCTGGTCGGCGGCGCGGCCAAGACCCGGGCGTTCCCCGCGCTGTACCGCGCGATCGCCGCGGCGCGCGGCGCGGCGTTCGTGGATCTGTCGACCGCGGTCGCGGCCTCGCACCTCGATGGCTGCCACCTCGAGCCCGAGGCCCACGCGATCATCGCCGACCTGTTCACGACCGCGGTGCGTGAGCTGACCTCGGCGGCCTGAGAATTGTCACTACCTTCACTGGCCTCGACGGTTCGCTGGGGCTGGTGGCGCGCACACACGGCGCAGGAATTGTCGACGAGATCACGGACCCGATCGGCGGTGAAACGCCCGTAGATCGGGGCCGGCGTCCTCGCTATGCTGCGCGGCTCTGATGATCGGCGACCAGATCGGTAACTACCGGATCACCGGCAAGCTCGGTGAAGGTGGGATGGGCGCCGTGTTCCTGGCGGAGCACGTGCTGCTCGGTCGCCAGGCGGCGATCAAGGTCCTGCTGCGCGAGATGTCGCATCGGCAGGAGCTGGTGACGCGGTTCTTCAACGAGGCGCGCGCGGCGACCGCGGTCAAGCACCCGGGCATCGTCGAGATCTACGACTTCGGCTACCACACCGACGGCAGCGCCTACATCGTGATGGAGTTCCTCGAGGGCGAGACCCTGTCGGCGCGCCTGCGCCGCGCCGGCGTGCTCGCCGAGCATCGCGCCGCCGCGCTCGGTCGCCAGGTCGCGAGCGCGCTCGCCGCCGCGCACGGCAAGGGCATCGTCCACCGCGACCTCAAGCCCGACAACATCTTCGTCGTCCGCGATCCGGACACCGCCGAGGGCGAGCGCACCAAGATCCTCGATTTCGGCATCGCCAAGCTGGCGCCGAGCGATCAGCCGGGCGCGGTCGCGACCCGCACCGGCATGGTGATGGGCACGCCTATGTACATGTCGCCCGAGCAGTGCAAGGGCGCCGGGCAGGTCGACCACCGCGCCGATCTGTACGCGCTCGGCTGCATCCTGTTCGAGATGGTGTGCGGTCGCCACGTGTTCCTCGCCGAGGGCTCGGGCGAGGTGATGGCGCACCACATCTTCACGCCGCCGCCACCGCCGAGCTCGATCCGCCCGGTGTCGCCGCAGCTCGAGCAGATCATCCTGCGCGCGCTCGCCAAGGATCCGGCGCATCGCTTCCAGTCCGCCGACGAGCTGATCGCGGCGCTGCACGTCGCGGTGCCGTCGGGCGCGTACCCGAGCCCGCTCGAGGTGCGGCCGAGCTGGAGCGGCCCGGCGGTGCAGCCGATGCTCACGCCGCAGCCGGTGACGCCGGCGCCGGTGATGCACGCGGTGACGCCGGCGCCGATGCTGTCGCCGCCGATGGGCGCGACCGCGCTGATCGCGACGCCGATGCAGCAGACCACGCTGTCGGAGGCGATCTCGTCGGGCGTGACGGTGCCCGCGACGCGGCGTCGGCCGTGGCTGGTGGCGGCGGTCGCGATCGGCACGATCGGCGCGGTCGCCGGCGTGATCGCGATCAGCAGCGGCGGGTCGTCGGAGAGCGGTGTCGCGAGCGGCGCAGGATCCGCGAGCGCGGTGGCGGCC
>JAIOQA010000196.1 GCA_021413675.1 Deltaproteobacteria bacterium
GGCAATCGCCTGGGCAGCGCCGCGGCGCGCCTGGCGGCGGCGAGCGCCGCGAGCGAGCCCGCGCCCGCGCCGCGTGGGTTTCCGTTCGGCAAGCTGCTCGCGGTACTCGCGTTGATCGGCGCCGCGGCGTTCGCGTACACGTGGTGGCGCGGCAGCAGCGCGCGCGACGTCCAGGGCGCGTACACGTCGGCGTACCTGGACATGGAGATGCAGCTGCCGCCTGGCGTGTGGCACAGCGATCCCGAGTTTCAGAACGAACAGAGCAGTGGCCAGGGCGAGGTCCGGCAGGAGTTGCTGACGATCGGGCCCGAGGCCGCGCCCGAGCGCATGCTCATGGTCGGTCACGCGCGGCTCGAGGCGAAGCTGCCGACGGCGATCGACGACGCGACGTTCCGCAGCATGATGCAGGTCATCGGCCAGCGGGTCCCGATGTACACGTCAGGCTCCGGCGTCCAGCTGGGCAAGATCGCGTGTGACGTCTCGCCGGTGCGCCCGCGGACCGGCGTCTGTCGCGCCGAGGGCGCGCTCGGCGCGAACTCCTACGGCGCGGTCATCTACCTGTGGTTCGCGTCCATCGAGGACGTGGTGAGCATCATCTACTTCGAGCGCGGCTCGCTGACGCGCGAGGCCGAGGTCGAGGCGCTCTTGCGATCGGCGACGCTCCTGTAGCGCGCGACCGCTGGTCCGCTCCCGACCGCGGTGTAGAGTCGAGGCCATGTCGCCTCGCTGGTCGTTCTTCTCGCTGGTCGCGCTCGGCGCGTGCGGCGGCTCGCAGACCCAGATCGCGATCGCGCCCGCGCCCGCGCCGACGACGATCGCGACGCTGGTCGGCCCGCTGTGCGAGAACGGCCAGACCTGCACCTGTCGCGATCCGAGCGCGCCGGGCGACGGCGGCGCCGGCACCGCGCCCGAGGGGCTCAAGCGGTTCGAGATCAAGGTCGGGCCGGCGTCGAACGCGCTGTGGATCACCCTCGACGACATGGTGCTCTACAAGAGCGAGCAGCGCGCCGACGAGTGCTTCTATGTCGACCTGCGCCCGGGCCCGCACAGGCTCGGGCTGCGCGGCCACCAGGATCACGGGCTGTCGGCGGCGATGACCGTGCGCGAGTACGGCCCCGCGGCGCAGAGCTGGTACGACTCGGTCCACTTCGAGTGCGGCAGCCCGGGCGTGTGCTCGCTCGACGAGCTCGCGACCGTGAAGACCGAGTTCGCGCAGGTCGAGCGCGGCGTGCACGACAAGTGCGGGTCGGTGAAGGTGAAGGGTGTTTCGTGGGACACCGGCACCGCGCCGGACGCGATGCACCCCGAGGATCTCGCGGTGTCGATGACGCTCCAGGTCTACAAGTTCCTGCCCGACAAGCGCCACGGCGACGCCGCGTGCGAGACCCACGGGGACTAGCCCGTGTCCTGGACGTACCCCGATGACTACGACGTGATCGTCGTCGGCGCGGGCCACGCGGGCTGCGAGGCCGCGCTGGCCGCCGCGCGGCTCGGCGCGCGCACGCTCGTGCTCACCGGCTCGCTCGAGATGGTCGCGCAGATGTCGTGCAACCCAGCGATCGGCGGCGTGGCCAAGGGCCACCTGGTGAAGGAGATCGACGCGCTCGGCGGCGAGATGGCGCGGGTCGCCGACGCGACCGGCATCCAGTTCCGGCGGCTCAATGCCTCGAAGGGCCCGGCGGTGCGCTCGACTCGCGTGCAGTCCGACAAGCGCCGCTACCGCGAGTCGATGCAGGCGCGGATGCTCGCGCAGCCCGGGCTCGCGCTGCGCCAGGCCGAGGTCGCGAGCCTCGCGCTCGATCGATCGGGATCGCGGCCGCGGGTGGTCGGCGTGACCACGATGGTCGGCGTGACCTACCGGGCCCGGGCGGTGATCCTCACCACCGGCACGTTCCTGCGCGGCAAGATCTTCGTCGGCGAGGCCCGCGGCGCCGGCGGCCGGGCGGGCGAGGCCCCGGCGATGTCCTTGTCCGGATCGCTCGAGTCGGTCGGCTTCGAGCTGTTGCGACTCAAGACCGGGACGCCGTGCCGGCTGGACGCGCGCACGATCGATGTCGCGAGCCTCGAGCTGCAGCCCGGCGACGATCCCGCGCCGCGCTTCGAGCTGCTCGGCGATCCGGCGTGGCGGCCGGCCTTGCCCCAGCGCGCGTGCTGGATCACGTACACCAACCCGCGCACCCACGACGTCATCCGCGCCAACCTCGATCGCTCGCCGCTGTTCCAGGGCGCGATCGAGGGCACCGGCCCGCGCTACTGCCCGAGCATCGAGGACAAGATCACGCGGTTCGCCGACAAGGATCGGCACCAGGTGTTCCTCGAGCCCGAGGGCGCCGAGGTCTCGCCCGAGACCGGCGGCGAGATCTATCCCAACGGCATCTCGACCTCGTTGCCCTACGATGTCCAGCTCGCGCTGGTCCGCACGATCCCCGGGCTCGAGCGCGCCGAGATGACCCGCCCGGGCTACGCGGTCGAGTACGACTTCGTCGATCCGCGCGAGCTCGAGGCCACGCTCGAGACCAAGCGGGTGGCCGGCCTCTATCACGCGGGCCAGCTCAACGGCACCTCGGGCTACGAGGAGGCGGCGATCCAGGGCCTGCTCGCCGGCATCAACGCGGCGGTCGCGCTCGGCTTCGGGCCCGGTGATCGCGCGCCGATCGTGCTCGGTCGCGATCAGGCGTACGCGGGCGTACTGGTGGATGACCTGGTGACGCGCGGCACGCGCGAGCCGTACCGCATGATGACCTCGCGCGCCGAGTTCCGGCTGCTCTTGCGCGAGGACAACACCGCCGATCGCCTGCTCGCGGTCGGGCGCCGGGTCGGCCTCGTCGACGACGCGCGCTGGCAGCGCCACGAGATCGAGGTCGCCGCGCTGGTCGCGGCGCGCGAGCGCGCCCATCGCGCGTCGGTGACCGGCACGCCCGCGGTCAACGAGCTGCTCGCGCGCTTCGCGTCGGCGCCGCTGGTCGGGCGGCGCGCGACCCTGGCCGAGCTCTTGCGCCGGCCCGAGCTCGACGCCGAGCAGGTCGAGGCGATCGCGGTCGCCGGCGGCCTCGCGCCCGGCGACGCCGACGCCGCGCTGCGCGAGCGGGTCGCGACGGAGATCGTGTATTCGGGCTACCTCAAGCGCCAGGAGACCGACGCCGCGCGCCTGGCCCGGGCCGAGGAAGTCCGGTTGCCGGACGAGCTCGACTACGCCGCGGTGATCGGCCTGTCACGCGAAGTGATCGAGAAGCTGACGCAGGTCCGACCGCGGTCGATCGGCCAGGCCGCGCGCATCAGCGGCGTCACGCCAGCGGCGATCTCGCTGTTGCTCGTGCACGTCACCGCGCGCCAGCGGCTCGCGGCCGCGAGCGGATAACTCGATCGTCCTCCCTCGCGGCGCTTGGAATCGCACTCACGGCTCGCGTAGAGTCTCCCGCCATGGGGAGCTCTCGTTTCGTCGGCGCTAGCGCCGGACTCGCTACCATTTTGCTCGGCACCGCGGCTCACGCCGGCGGGTTGTTCGTGCCAGGCATCGGTCCGTCGGCGACGGCGCGCGCAGGCGCGTGGGTCGCGCTCGCCGACGACCCAACCGCGCTCGCCACCAACCCGGCGGGCCTCGCGAAGCAGTGGGGCACGGTCCTCTACATCGGCTCGAACTTCCTCCAGTACGCGCTCACGGTGCAGCGCAGCGGCACCTACGACGTCGCGCCCGGCGAGACCCACCCGTGGGACGGCCAGGCCTACGCGTCCGTCGAGGACAAGTCCAAGCCGCCGGTCGGCTTCGGCTCGTTCCAGGCGCTGCCGGCGATCGCGGTGTCGACCGACCTCGGCCTCAAGGTGAAGGGCCTGCGCTTCGGCGCCGGCATCTTCGTGCCGACCTCGTACCCGACTCGCAGCCTCGGCGCCGACTACGTCTTCGACGATCCCACCAAGGCGCCCACGCCGACCCGCTACGACGCCGTCACCCAGGAGGCGGCGATCGTCCTGCCGTCGGTGGGCGTGTCGTACCGCGTGCTGGAGAACCTCGATCTCGGCGGCCGCTTCACGTGGGGCATCGCCGACATCAAGGCGACGACGTACACGTGGGGCTTCCCCGGCAACTACGAGGAGACCACCACGAAGGACTCGCTGTTCGGGATCAAGGTGAAGGACAACTTCATCCCCGCGTTCGGGTTCGGCGCGCTGTACCGGCTCGGCGACTCGTTCGAGTTCGGCGCGCAGTTCTCGTCGTCGGTCAACGTCCACGGCAAGGGCACCGGCACCGCGGTCACCAGCGTCAACCTGGTGCCGCCCGCCGAGGTCACCCCGACCCCGGACGGCATGACCAACTGCGCCGACGGCGGCACCAAGGAAGCGCTCAAGGCCTGTCTCAACCTGTCGCTGCCGACCACGGCCGGCGCGGGCGCGCGCTACATCCTGCGCGACGGCGACGGCGCGCCCAAGGGCGACGTCGAGCTCGACGTGCAGTGGGAGGGCTGGAAGGCCGCATCCGACTACCACGTCATCGTCGACGGGCAGGTGCTCGGCGCGCTCGATCTCAACGAGACCGTCATCCGCCACGGCATGAAGGATTCGTTCTCGGTCCGCGCGGGCGGCAGCTACGCGCTCATGAAGACCGCGATGGTCCGCGGCGGCATCGCGTTCGACACCAAGGCGGTGAAGTCCGACTGGGAGCGCGCCGATCTCGATGGCGCGCAGCGGATCACGTTCGCGGGCGGCGGCTCGTACGTGCTGAACTCGGTCAAGCTCGACCTCGGCCTCGGCTACGTCTTCGAGGGCAAGCGCGACGTCGGCGGCACCTGCAACCCGACCAGCGCCAACCAGGGCTGCCTCGGCAACATGACCCAGACCCCGATCGGCGATCGCAACCAGCCCGACCCGATCCAGCCGCTGTCGACGGAGGATCGCCAGTCCGAGAGCCCGTTCAACTCGGGCACGTACAAGTCCCACTACCTGTTCTTCTCGCTCGCCGCGACCGTCCAGTTCTGACCCCCGCCCGACCCGGCCCGCGATCCCGGTTGAGCGGCGGCCGGTTTCGCGTCATGGTCAGGGCATGAGCAAGGCACTGGTGAAAACGGAGAGCGACGGGGTCCACGCGGTCCCCGCGCTGGCCTCGGCCCTCTTGCCCGGCCTCGGCCAGCTGGTGAAGGGCGACACCGACAAGGGCGTCGGCATCCTCACGGTCGCGGTGGTGGCGGGGTCGAGCTACCTGTACGCGCTGCCGATCATCGGCCACTTCGCCGGGCTGATCGCCGCGGGCACCTGGCTGTACGCCGTCGCCGACGCCGCGTTCGCGAAGAAGAAGTAGCCGCGCCAGCGCGCTACAGCGCCACGTCGAGCCACAGCGGCACGTGGTCGGAGACCTGGACCTCGCGCACCACGCCGATCGCCCCCGGCGTCACGCCGCGCGGGTAGATCGCATCGAGGCGCAGGTCGGTGAGCCCGTTCGACTCCGTCGGCCCGCTGGTCGAGGTCGGGGAGGCGAAGCCCTGATCGCGCATGTAGTCTTCGAACACGACCGCCTGCTCGAAGCCGGTGATCGCGTCGGCGGTGACCAGCGGTACGACGTGCCCGAGCCAGACGTACGGGTTGACGTTGAAGTCGCCACCGACCACGACCCGCGCCGGCAGGTCGATCACCGCGGGGTGCATCTGCACGATGCGATCGGTGATGTTGATGCGGGTGTCGAGGTGGACGTCGACCACGCGCAGGCGCGCGTCGCCGAGCACGAGGTCGGCGGCCAGCGCGATCCGGTCGCGCGTATGGAACGTCTGATCGACGTGCGGCAGGCGCATCACCTCGACGTCGGCGAGCGGGAAGCGGCTGAGGATCGCCAGGCCGTGGGTGCCGTCGCCCTCGACGCGGGCGGGCGCGTAGGCGTAGTTCAGCGCGAGGCGGGTCGCGAGCTGCGCGGTGCGCGAGCCGCCCTCGCCGGGGTGGTCCTCGATCTCCTGCAGCAGGAACACGTCGGCGCCGGCGATCGCGGGCGCGTCGGCGATCGCCGCGGCGAGCCTCTCGACGTCGGCGCCGAGCTCGACGTTGAACGACACGACGCGCAGGTGATCGGCGGGCGGCGGCGCGGGGTAGGGCGAGAAGACCTCGGGCGTGAGCGGCGGGGGGATGCCAGCGGCGGGCTCCCAGGCCGCGTCCTGCGCGTCGGGCATGCAGGCGGCGAGCGCGAGCCCGAGGATGCCGGCGGCGCGCCTCACAGCTGCGCCCCGATCGCCGCGCCCAGCCACGGCACGACCCCGCCCGCGCCGAACGCGACCGTGCCGGTGACCCGGACGAGCACGCGACCGCGGCGTTCCCAGCCCGCGGTCACCTCGCCGCCGGTCCGCTGGGTCGCGAGGCCGTCCCACTCCGGCACCGGCGACGGCACCGCGATCCGCGTCCACACCGGCCCGAGCTGGACGATCAGCGCGTGGCGCCCGGCGCGCAGCGGCGCGAGGTGCAGGTACGGCGCGATCGTCGTGACCCGCTCGCCATCGACCGGCACGAACGACGCGGCGGCGCCGGCGCCCAGCCCGCGGGTCAGATCGACCTCGTAGCCGAGGCCGTAGGCGCCGGCCTTGCCGAACGCCTCGGCGTAGACCACGTGGCGCACCTCGTCGGCGCGGGCCGGGGCCGCGAGCGCGAGCACCAGGGCGATCGCGGCGCCCCTCACTGGTTGGTGTAGATGAAGAGATCGTCGCCGGCGGTCGAGGTCACGATCACGATCGTGTCGGCCTTCACCGACGGATCGAGCGCGGTCCACGCCTGCTCGATCGTGTCCGCGGCCTGATCGTCCCAGGCCAGCACCGCGAGGATCTGCTTGTCCCACTTGTCCGCGGCCGAGACGTTCGCCGTCGACAGCTGGATGTCGCCGAGCTTCTTGGTGAGCAGCGCGCTCGCCGTGGTCAGCGTGTACGGATCGCCGAACGGGAACGCGACCGCGCGGGTCACGCTGACGCCGATCTTGTGGCCGTCGATCTCGACCTCGAGATCGGTGATCTTGCCGGCGGTGTCGTAGACGATCTCGGTCTCGGTCTTGAGGAACGTGGCCAGCTCGCAGCGCGCGAGCTCCTCGTACGCGAAGATCTCCGAGAACCCGGAGCTGCCGCCGGCGTTGGGCGTCTCGGCCAGGTGCAGGCCGCCGGGCGTGAGCAGCGGGCGATCGTCGGGATCGACGTAGCGGCGCTGGAACGTGAGCGTGTCGCGGAACAGCTCGGGCGTGGGGCCGGTGAGGTCGGCGACCTCGAGGATGCCGCACAGCCCGGACAGATCGCCGAAGCCGGCGAGCGGCACCGCGACCGCGTCGGGCGCGCTGTCGGGGCCGGCGGGCGCGTCGACCGCGGCATCGGGCGCGGCGTCGGGCGCGGCGTCGGCGGCGCTCGCGTCGGGC